>SIBQ01000011.1 GCA_009695095.1 Lacunisphaera sp. | reverse complement strand
CGGATCCCTGCGATGCTCTTGCCGCCATCGGCCGCCCGTAAAATACGGATCTTGTCCTCGGTCGTATGTCCAATGCCTTTCATAGTCTGAGTCCTTCTTCTGGCCCAGACTAACACCGAAGGCAGCTCAAAGTTTCGGGGTCAGGTCAGTCGGCACGGCGCCAAAGAACTTGAAGTGATAGATCGACCGGCAGGCAAACGTCACGATGTAGAGCGAGACCACGCCCGCGGCCACGAGAGCCTGGGCCGGCGTCGTGTAGCCTTTGCGAATCAGTTTTATCCCGCCGATGATGAGGCCGGCTCCGATGACAAAGCCGATGGCGACCCTCACCTCGGGCGAGATCAGATTGTGGTCGAAGGAATATTTGACGAAGAACGCGACCCCCAGCAGCAGCGCGAACCCGCCGAGCCAGGCGAAGAGCTTCGCGGCCATGAACTGCTCCCAGTTGATCGCGGGCTTGGGCGGCGGCGGGGTGTAGACCGGGCGCACTGGTCCCGGCGCGGCGATAACGGGCGGCAACAGCGGTGGCTCGGCCACCGTCTTGGGGTGCACGGGGACCGGGGCCGGCGGCGGCGGCGGCGTGACGGCGGCGGACCTGAGGAGCACCGTTGTGGGCTGCTGCCCACCCGGTGTTTGTCCGGCCCGGTCGCCCGGCAAAGGAGCAGGGGCAAGGCCCTCGCTCATTTTGGCCCGCGGGCTGCTGATCTCGCCCTCCAGCTGATGCAGCCGGTGGTGCAGCATCTCCAGTTCGTCATTGTGCCCGCGGATCTTGATGAACGTCCAGATTGGCAAAACGATCAGGACTAGGAACAGATAAAGCGCCAGCAAGACGAGAAGTGCTTTCATATAGGGGGCGGCCCGCCAAGTCTGTTACTGACGGGCGGCGTGGCATTGGCAAGCCTGCCGCTGGGTTGGGGTTGCAGGGCGGGGTCGCTGACCCCGCCGCGATGAAGGCGGGATCAGCGATTTCGTCCTGCCCTTGCTTCCGCCCGCCGGCTTTTTATTTGCCGTGGCTCGCAGGCTACGACGTGATAACGGCATGAGTCTGACCGTCTGGACCAACCGCACCCTGCAACCCGGGCCCCGGGCCCTGCTCCTGGAGGGACTGGCGGCGGCGGGCTGCCGGCTGGTGCAGTCTGCGATTTCCTCCCGTTCCGGGCTGGCTAAAAGCGAGCCCGACCCGGCGCTCGCGGGGGCGGATCTCGCCTGCGGCCAGCCCGACCCGGGCGAGGTGATGAAAAATCCTCGGCTGAAATGGGTGGCGCTCTTGACGGCGGGCTACACTCACTACGATCGCGACGATTTTCGCGCCGCGATGAAGCAGCGCGACACAATCATGACCAACATGTCCTCGGTTTTTTCCAACCCCTGCGCGGAGCACTTGCTGGCGCAGATGCTGGCGTTCACGCGGGAGCTGCCGAAATACATCTTCAACCAGGCCGGCCCGCGGGCGTGGAACCACCTGGAGGGCCGCGACAGCATCGAGCTGCTCACGGGCAAAACCGTGGTGCTGCTCGGCTACGGCGCCATCGGGAAAAGACTGGCGGAGCTGCTCGCGCCGTTCCGCTGCCGCGTCATCGCGGTGCGCCGCACCCCGCGCGGCGACGAAGGCGTGGAGACAGTGACCGGGACGGAGCTGCCCCGCGTGCTCGCACTGGCCGACCACGTGGTGAATCTATTGCCAGATTCGCCGGCGACGCGGCAGTTTTGCAACGCCGCACGATTTGCCCAGATGAAACACGGCGCCTGCTTTTACAACATCAGTCGCGGCACGATCGTGCAACAGGACGATTTGCTGGCGGCACTGCAGACGGGGCAGGTGGGGGCGGCTTATCTCGACACCCTCGAACCCGAGCCGCTGCCGCCGGCGCATCCGCTGTGGACGACGCCCAACTGCCATATCACGCCGCATGTCGGCGGCGGGCACAAGGAACAGGACGAGAACATAGTCCGGCATTTCCTCGGCAACCTCGGGCGCTTTCAGCGCGGGGAGGCGCTGGTGGACCGGATTATTTGAAACGTGGAGGATCCGTCTCCCGACGGAGCGCGGCTCAGGCCGCGGGCGGATTGAACAGGTCCTCGTAGGCGTAGAGCACCGCCCCGAACATCAGCGGGATCGTGAAGAAGACCCCGATGAACAGGCCGATGAGGCCGAGCATCGCGAGTATCACCCCCAGCAGCATCACGAAGAAGACGCGAAACCACTGCCGCGTCACGACCCGCCGGCTGACCTCCATGGCTGTCCACGGCCCGAGGCCCTGGTCGATCACCAGCGCGAAAGTGAACACCCATGATATCGACAGGTAAAGCATGGCGATGCAGCCGAGAAAAATACCCCCCAAGGCCAGGGGGCTGAGGGCCGGCAGGGAGTCCACAACGCGGCCCGACAACATCATGGCCTTGACGAGGGAGAGAAACAGCGGTCCTAAAAAAACCAGCAACACGGCGATAATGAGAATGCTGGTCAGCAGCGTGGCCAGCATCAGCGGCACGAACGCCCGGGAGAAGCCCGCAAACGCATCGCCGACCGCCCGGTGCTCCCCGCGCATTATGCCAAGGTAATAGTAATAGAGGCCGCCGGTGAACACGCCGTTCAGGAAAAAACCCGAGAGCGTGCCCAGGAAGGGGATGAGGCTGACCACCATCTGCACCAGTAATATCAGCAAAGTGACACCTACCAAGGGCAGGAAGTTGGACTTCCACAGGTCAAAACTCCGGCCCAGGCAGCCGAAAACTTCGAGCGGCGCGGCGCGGGCATTGAGGCCGGCGGCGATGTCCCCGGCACTGCCTGTCAGGGAAGCGGGGACGGCGGGTGCGCTGGCCGGGGCCGCGGCTGGCGGCAGGGCCGGGGGCACGGCCGACTGGTTGCCATCGCTGCCGCCGAACTCCGGGAGCGCGCCGATAGTGATCCATTCCGTAGCGTCCACCCGCTTGATCTTGGTCTGCGCGTTCGCGCGACCGCCCTGCATCCACTCGATGACTTTGCCGGCGGTGACCGGCCCGTATTCCTTTCCGTCCGCCCCGAGGATGGTAAACATAGTGGGAGCAGCTTGGGCTTGTCGCGCCCAAGGTCAATGGCCCGGCTCAGGCCTTCACGACCATGGTGCCGGCGATCAGGTCGTGAATGCAGCGGCGGTCGTCGCGGAAAATGAAGCAGATGTCGACGAGCGAGTAGATCACGCCGACGAAGGGGAGGACGCCAATGAAGCCGTTCACAATGATGCGCAGCAGAACCACCTTGACGAATCCCGGGTTGGTGCCCGCGCCGTGGATCACAATGCGGATGCCCATCAGCTTCTTGCCAATCGCCTGGCCGCGCGTGGTGAGCAGGTAGATTTGGATTCCGATGAGAGCCAGAAACGCGAGCACAATCAGGCCGGTGCCGCCAGCGATCAACGCCTCGTTCCGACCCCGGGCGGCAAGGTAATACAACATGGTGCTGGGCACCCCGATGGCGCACGCGATGAGGCCGTCGATAATCTGGGCGAGCAACCGGGCGCCGCGACCAGCGAGTTCCAGCTCGCCGGCGACAGGTGCGGTGCCCACCGGCACCCGCAGCGGGATGGCTGGCGGCGGAGCAGCAAAGTCCGGATAATCGCCGAGAGTTTTCCAGTCGGTGCCGCCCTCGCGCCGGGCCCCAGTCTGAGCGTTGGCGCGGCCCGTGGCGATCCATTGCCTCACCGTGTCAGCCGTGACCGGTCCGTATTCCTTCCCGTCCGCTCCGCGGATCGTGAACATGACGGAAGAGAGTGAAGGTGAAAAAACGGCGAGGGGCAACGTTCGGCATGCAGGTGGGCAGGGGCGCTTGCCCCTTGTCTCGCCGTAGCCTTGGCGAAGGCTGATCACGCGACCGGGCCGTCGGGGGCAACGGCCCCTGCCGGAACTACAGATCCTACTCCTCGCCGGATTTTTCGCGCACCCGCTGCCGCAGGCCCCTGGTCAGTTTCTTGTCGCGGGACTTGTGCTGCTGCTGCGCCGGCCGGTCATGGCACCGCTCCTCGTGGGCGGTAGCGCGGCCCATCCGCAGGTAGCTTTGCCAGCGGTCGGGGTCGAGCGAGCCGTCGGCCAGCGCGACCTGCACCGCGCAACCGGGCTCGATCGCGTGGGCGCAGTCGCGGAATTTGCAGCGGGCGGCGATCTCCGCCACGTCCGCGAACGCCGCCTGCACCTCCGCCCCGGCGTCCCAGGGCTGCAATTCGCGCATCCCGGGCGTATCGATGATGAGCGCGCCGCCTGGGGCGACGAGCAGTTCGCGCTGGGTCGTGGTATGCAGGCCCTTGCTGTCGGTCGCGCGCACTTCTTGCGTGGGCTGGCGCGCCTCGCCGACGAGCCGGTTGATCAGGGTGGATTTGCCGACGCCGGAGGAACCGAGCAGCGCCACCGTCGAGCCGGGCTGGAGCCAGGGGGCGAGCGCCTTGAGTCCGCGGCGCGTCATCGCGCTCAAGATGAGAACGGGCACCGAGGGCGCGATGGCCTTCACCTCGCTTTTTCTGGCCTCGGCGTCGGCGCAGACATCGGCCTTGTTGAGCAGCACGACTGGCTGCGCGCCGCTGGCCCAGGCGGCCGCGAGGTAGCGCTCGATGCGGTGCAGGTTGTAGTTGGCGTCGAGGGCGCTGACAAGAAACACGGTGTCGACGTTGGCCGCGACGACCTGCTCGATTTCCTGCTCGCCGGCGGCCTTGCGGGAAAACTTGGTGCGGCGGGGCAGCAACCCATGAATGCTCGCGCGGGTGTCGTCACCCGGCTGGGGCGTGATCGCCGCCCAGTCGCCGATGGCGGGCAGGGCGGCGGCAGTGACGGCGCTGTGCAGGAAGCGGCCGGTGCACTCGCCGAGCTTAGCGCCCGACTCGCCGGTGACCTCATAAAAGCCCTTGAGCTGGAGCGTGACCCGCGCCGGCACGCAGCCTTCCGCCGCGAAGGGCGCGAAGGCTGGCGCAAAGAAATCGTTCCAGCCGAGTTCGGCGAGCGTCATGCCGTCAGCAGCTTGGAGCCTTCCGGCCCGGGACGCCAGAACAGAGCCGTGTGGCCGACCGCGCCGACACACAAACAGGACGTCTCGGCCGCCAACCGGTCGCAAAGCGCCGCCCGCGCCTCGCGATCCGTGCCCTCAAAGCGCAGTTTCACCAGCTCGCGGATGGCAAGCTGCCGGTTCAGCTCGCTAAAGAGCGTCGGGGTGGGGCCGTGCCGGCCGATGCGGAGCGAGTCGCTGAGTTTCTGACCCAAGCCGCGCAGCTGGACTTTCTGCGCGCCGGTGAGGGAAATTGCGGTCATGCGGGGCACTAAGAGGTCCGCCACCCAAATGACAACGTCAGTTTGCGGCCAGCACGCGGGCGAAGGCGGAGCGATCGATGTTGCCGCCGGTGAACACAACGCCGGTGCATTGGCCGGCATTGATCGCGCGCTCCTGCCATACGGCCGCCAGGCCCGCCCCGGCGGCCCCCTCAGCGACATTATGGGTATCGGTGAAATACGCGCGCATGGCCGCCTCGATCTCATCATCCGTCACACAGAGGATGCGTTCAACACCCGACAAAATATGCCCGAAGGCCTCCTCATGCGGCGTCGAGCAGGCCAGGCCGTCGCCAATCCGGGTGGCGACAGGGTGGGCGACCAGCCGCCGGTCCGCGAATGACCGGGCGATGGCCGGCGCGGCCGTGGCGGCGACGCCGACAATCCGAGTGGATAGCTTGAGCGCGTCGCGCGCGGCGATCATCCCGCAGATGCCCGAGCCCAAGCCGATGGGCACATAAACACGGTCGAGCGGCGGACAGTTTTGGAGAAAATTCAACATGGAAACGGCGGTGCCCCACACCAGATCGCGATGAAAGGAGGGCACAAAGTGCAGCCCGCGTTGCGCGGCGATCTGCTCGGCGAACTCCAAGGCGGCCTGGAAATCATCACCGTGCTCGATGAGCTCGGCGCCCAGCCCGCGCATCGCGGTGTTTTTCTCCACACTGTTGCCGCGCGGCACCACGATGGTGGCGGCCAGACCGTGGCGCTGCGCGGCAAAGGCCACGGCCTGGCCGTAGTTGCCGCGCGTGGCGGCGATGACCCCGCGCACCCCGGGCTCCCGCGCGGCCAGCCGGGCGAAATACTGCAGGGCACCGCGCACCTTGAACGAGCCGATGGGCGTGTGGTTCTCGTGCTTGACCCAGAGTTCGCCGCCGGCCCGCGCGTTCAGCAGCGGCCAGCTGAACTGCGGCGTGTGCGGCACCACTGAGTCGATGAAGCCGGCGATGGACTCGATCTCGTCTCGGCTGGGCAGCGGGTTCACGCGGCCATTTTATCGCGCCCGGCGGTCAAGGCAACCCGTTTGCGGCTGGCTGCGGGGGAAAAGCGCTCAACTGTTACTATTGAACGCGTCCAACGGCAGCTCGCGCCACCGTCCGGCCGGGAGGTCGCCGAGCTCGAAGTGGCCAAATTTCGCCCGGAGCAGGGCCAGCACCTCGTGGCCCTGGCTGGCGAACATCCGGCGCACCTGGTGGTACCGGCCCTCGGTCAGGGTCAGCTCGGCCTCGCGGGGCGAAATGATTTTCAAGTCAGCCGGCGCGCACGGCGCCTTTTCGTCCTTGAGCAACAGCGTGCCGCTGGCGAAGAGCGGGATGAGTTCCGCCGGCAGGTCGGCGCCCACGGTGGCGCGGTAAACCTTCGGCACCTTGTGCCGGGGCGAAGTGAGCCGGTGGACAAGTTCACTCTGGTCGGTCAGCAGCAGCAAGCCGCTGGTGTCCTTGTCGAGCCGGCCGATGCTCGTGACCGGCGGATTGCGCTCGCGCCAGCGTGGCGGCAGCAGGCCGTAGACATTTGGCCCCTCGCGCGCGTCGTGCGAGCAGGCGAGCCCGACCGGCTTGTGCAGCAGCAGCAGCAGTCCGGTCGGATGGTCGAGCGGCGCGCCGTCCACCTGCACGTCAGCCGGTCCGGCCTTGGCGCCGAAATCGTCCTCCACTTTGCCCCGCACCGTCACGCGGCCGGCCTGGATCCACGCGCGCGCCTCGCGGCGGGAGCAATAGCCGAGGTTGGCGAGGAGCTGGTCGAGCCGGCGCATGGGAGGGGATTAGCCGGAATGACGACTAATGCCACGAAAAGAATGCCGGATTTGTTTTTGGGCACTTAGGCAGCTCGGCGCAGCCGGCAGAAATTGGGCTTTCACGGCGGCAGACCGGGGCGAGCGCGGGCGATCGCAACGTCGGCGGGCGTGACCGGCTTCGTGATCGGTTGGGCGGCGAAGCGCTGGCGGACGTAAGTCGCAACGGCGGCTATCTCGGTGTCGCTCAGATGATCCTGCGGGGCCATGTCGTTTTCGTAGGCCTTGGCGCCCTCGTCGAGCACGGCCGAGCCGCGCAGGATGAGCGAGAGGAACAGCTGCGGATCGGGATTGGAAATTCCGGCACTGCCCTTGATGGACGGTTGCAGGTAGGGTACGCCGCCACCATCGGCCATGTGGCAGGTGGCGCAGTTTTGGGTGAAGAGCGCGGCCCCCTCCTTCGCCAAGGCTTCCGCCGTCGCGAAAGTTTTGGCGGACAGGTCGGAGGGCAGGTCGTCGGGCAATGGGGCCGCGGGTTTCGCGGAAGCAGTCGCCGCGGGCTCACGGCGTGCGCAGGCCGCCAGGGCGGCAAGCAGGGCAAGCAGCGCGAGGACTCTCACGGTCATTGATCGGTATATATGATGCGCCAGACGCGGCCGGCCTGAAAATCGGAGATGTAGAGCGAGCCGTCCGGGCCGACCGCGACCCCGTGGGGCCGGTGGGTGGCGTCGCCGGGCGATGCGATCACTTTCTTGCCGGCGAAATTGTCGGCAAAGGTTTCGTAATCGCCGGTGGGCATATTCTGCGCGTTGAAGGGTATGAACACGACCTGGTAGCCCTTTTGCGGCTTGGGCGCGCGGTTCCACGAACCTTGGAAGGCGAGGAAGGCGCCGTTGAGATACTTCGCGGGAAACTGCGTGCCGGTATAGAACGCCAGTTGCATCGGTGACATGTGCGCAGGGAAGGCGATGAGCGGCTCCGGGAACTTGCCGGGCTCGGCGAGCTTTTTGCCGTCGCCACCGAATTCCGGGTTGAGCAGGCGCAGATGCCGGCGGGGGTCGTAATAGGTGAAGGGCCAGCCGAAGTTGGCGCCGTCGGTCAGGACGTGAAACACCTCGGCGGGATTCTCGGCATTGTCGTCGTCGTTGTAGAACTGCGGGGCGACGGTGCTGAGCTGGTCGCGGCCGTGGATGGCGATGAAGAGTTGCTGCGAGACCGGATTGAGCGCGATGGTCGTGGAATGGCGGTGGCCGGTGGAAAAATGATAGCCATCCGCCTGCGTTTGCTCGAGCTTGCCGGGATCGTAACGCCAGTAACCGCCGTAGGTTTTCAAAAATTCAGTGGGGTCCTCGCCGGTCGCGCCCAGCGCGCGGTCCTTCTTGCCGCCGTAGGCGTTGGAGGGCGAGCCAGTCCCGACATAGAGCTGGCCGTCGGCGCCGAAGGCGAAAACCTTGGCGGAGTGTTGGTGCCTGTTGGGCAGATCGCGCACGATGCGCTCGGGCGGGCCGGCAGGCACGAGTTCGCCGGGCGTGAGCTTGTAGCGAAACACATGGTCGTCGGTGGAGTGGTAGAGCCACTCGCCGCGCAGGGCGATGCCCGTGCCGCCCCCGGAACCGAATTCCTTGACGAGGTCGGCGCGGCCGTCGCCATCGGTGTCGCGCAGGCCGTAAATGCCGGCCTCGCGTGTTTTCACGTAGATGTCACCGTTGGGCGCCACGGTCATGCCGCGCAGCGGCTTGAGTTTGTCGGCGACCACCAGGGCATGAAAACCGGGGGGAAGGATGAGGCCGCCGTTGTCGGCGTCGGGGATGGGCAAAACTGCACGGGCGGAAGTCGCGAACAGGAGCGACGCGAGCAGGACGGGTAACTTCGGCATAGTGGGTAAATATGTGGCCAAAATTGCGCCTGAGGCAAGCGGCGGCCGCGCCGCGCTGGATCACAAATTTAAGCTGGCGTAGGGCGGGGCGATGCAGGATGCGTTGCGGTCCACATGCCTTCCTGGGAATACAAACTGATCTCGAGCGGCCCGCTCGGTTTTGCGTCGCTGCCCCTGCTCGAGCAGCACCTGGCCCAGCTCGGCAAGGACGAGTGGGAGATCATCAATTTCACGACCAAGCCCGACCATCCCCTGGTGTTTCACGGCCTGGCGCGCCGGCCCGTGGCCCGCGACTGGTTTCCGCCCGCGGTCGCCCAGCCCGCGTATGTGCCGCCGATTCCGGCGGACGAGGTGGATGACGGCAAAGACGAGCGTTCCTTCGCCGACGAGCTGCCGCCCGCGCGGCCGGCCAACGCGCCGGCGCCCACCGGCCTCGGTCTGGGTAACTTCGACGACCTCGGCGGCAGCGAGGCGGACCTGCCCACACTGTTCGAGGCGCTGAAGCCCTTCTTGCGGAAAAACCCGCGCAGCGACCTGTCGGTCGAGCTCGATTTCCTGGCCAAGAAATTCGAGCAAGACGCGCGCGAGCTGCTGAGCGCCTTCGCGGAATGCGGGCTGCAGGTTCCCGCGCCCGGCGAGGAGAAGGGCGCTGTGGTGGATCACGACGGTTCCCTTTACTGGCTGGAGCGCGACAAGAAGGGCCGCGTGTGGCTCAACACCCGCGACAAGAAATTCAAGATCACCAAGACCACGCCCGTGCCGGCCGGGCCGAAAACCGAGCGGATGCCCCAAGCCAGTGAATCGCGGCCGCAAAAACCCGACCGCGCCGTCGAAAATGTATTCGCCGACACCGGTTCCTTTCTCGGCCGCATCCGCTCAATGATGCGGCGCAACCGCCGCGGGCATGGCTGGTCGGGCAGTTTCCAATATCTCACCAAGGCGCTGAAGCTCGCCGACGCGCAATTGCTGGAAAAACTGGGCGCACACGGCCTGCGCTTGGAGGGGGGCGACCAGCCGGTGCTGGCCCACGACGGGGATTTTGTCTTTTGGCTGAACCGCAACCAGCGTGACGAAATCTGGATCAACGCGGACGAAAAAAAGCATGGAGCTTGGAGCCAAGAGCAGGGAGCCGAACCCATCTCTACCGATGTCGGCGGACCGGGTCGCGCGTATGTGGATCCGCGGGCCGGGGTCACGGCCACCAAATCGTTGCCGCCGGAGAACATCCTGACCGCGATGAGGCTGATGATGGAACCAAAGAAACGCGGCGAGGGCGTGACGGCGCCGGTGAAGACCCTGGCGGAAAAGCTGGAAAAATCCGCCGAGCAGGTGCTGGTGGCGCTGGCGTCCGCCGGTCTCCTAGCGCCGGAGTCGCCGAAAGCCAAGCCGACCTTTGCGGAGCACGGCGGGGAAATCTACTGGCTCAACGTCAACGTCAAGGGCCAGGTGTGGCTCAACGCGAAGGCCGCCTGTTGCGCTTCGAGGCCGCGGCCGAGGGCCCTGAGCCGGCGGACAAAACGCGCCACCCGGTAGCCGGCCCAGAAGTTAACCAGAAATCGAGGTGCCAACGTCATGCTTTAGAAACAAGTGGTGCGATGCTTCGGACCCAAACGCGACAGGGATTATTTGCGGAGCGGGGAAAAATGGGCTAGGATCGGGGCTTGGGGGTTGCGGCCGCAGGGCAGTCGCCCAGGCTGGGCAGAATTTCTATGCCCCTGCCGCCCATTCTTTTCGAGGACGATGCCGTGATCGCGTTCGACAAGCCGGGCAGCCTGCGCTTCGCGCCGGACCGGAGGGATCCGTCGCGCGAAAACCTGCTCGAGCTGGTGCGCACCCGGCTGGGCGCTGGCCCCGCCCTGGTGCACCGGCTCGACGAGGACACGAGCGGACTGGTGCTCTTCGCGAAGACCAAAACCGCATTGGATTTTCTCAGCGGGCAGTTCCAGTCCAAAACCGTGGGGAAGACCTACCAGGCCCTCACCGTCGGGGTGCCCGCGCGGGATGAATTCACAATGGACCTGGTATTGAAGGAGGACGAGGCGAAGCCGGGCCGGATGTGCGTGGTCAAAAAGCACGGCCATGCGACCGTGACGGAATTCACGGTGCGGGAAAAATACCTGCGGCCGGTGGGCCGCGCCAGTTTCGCCTGTTTGGATTGCCGCCCGCTGACCGGCCGGCCGCACCAGATCCGCGTGCACCTCGCGGTGTCCGGCACCCCCATCCTCAACGACCCGCTCTACGGCGACGGAACACAGCTCCTGCTCTCCGACCTGAAACGCGTCTACAAGGGCCGGCTCGACGAGCGGCCGCTCCTCGCCCGGCTGGCGTTGCACGCGGGCGGGCTCACCTTCCGGCACCCGCTGACCCGCGAAAAGATGACCATCACCGCGCCGCTGCCCAAGGACTTTGCGGTGGCGTTGAAATACTTGCGGGAATTCGGCTCCGGTGCCACCCGGCGATGACCAGGGCACACGCCCTCGCTTGGCTTTACTTCCTGTCCGGAGACGGGTTGTCTAGGGGCAACTGGAAATCCGCATGAGCAATCCCATCCCGGTTACCCATACCACTGATGCTGACGGCATTGGCTGGATAACCTTCGACGATCCGGCCGGTCGCGCGAATGTATTCAACCCGGCCACCCAGGCCGCATTGCGCGCGGCCGTCTCCGCGCTGGCGGCCCAGCCGCTGAAGGCGGTGATCGTCATCAGCGCGAAAGAAAAAATATTCATCGCCGGCGCCGACCTCAAGTGGCTGGCTGCGCTGCCCGATGTCAAAAGTGCCACGCAGGCCTCGCGCGACGGGCAGGAGCTGTTTGACCTGCTCGCCAATCTCAAGGTGCCGGTGGTGTGCGCCATCCACGGCGCCTGCGTCGGCGGCGGCTACGAGCTGGCGCTGGCCTGCTCCTGGCGCATCGCGAGCGAGGCGCGCGAGACCGTGATCGGGCTGCCCGAGGTGGGCGTCGGCGTGATTCCCGGCTGGGGCGGCTGCACGCGCCTGCCCCGGCTCATCGGGGTGAAGGGGGCGGTGGAGCACATTCTCAAGGCCACGCCGTTGCCCGCGGCTGCGGCCCACGCGACCGGGCTCGTGG
The DNA here is from genome assembly GCA_009695095.1 of Lacunisphaera sp. Lineage (GTDB taxonomy): Bacteria > Verrucomicrobiota > Verrucomicrobiia > Opitutales > Opitutaceae > Lacunisphaera. The sequence continues at coordinate 69,596 of SIBQ01000011.1, read as the reverse complement.
ACGAGCTGGCCCCGGCGGCGGAATTGAAGGCCCGCGCCAAGGCCGCGGCGCTGCGGCTCGCGGCGGAGGGCCTGCCGCGCCGGACCGCGCCCCCGGAGACGCCGGCAGATTTTTTTGCCAGCCAGCGCAAGACGGCGCTCACCCGCCACCGCGGCCAGCCGGCGCGGCTCGCCGTGCTTGATGCGATCGAAAGGGGCGCGGGCCTCCCGCTGGCCCCGGCACTCGACCTGGAGGCGGCGCTCTTCGGCAGCGTGGCGGCCGGCGAGGTCACGAAGAATCTCATCCATGTCTTCTACCTCAAGGAGAGTGGAAAAAAGCTCACCGTGGACGCCTGGTTTCCGGTGGTGGTGGTCGCCGCTGCTCCCAAGCCGTTCCGGATCGTCGGCATCATCGGCGCCGGCATCATGGGCACGGGCATCGCGCAATGGTGCGCCTCGCACGGCTTCGGCGTCATGCTGTGCGACATCGACCACGAGGCCGTCGAACGCGGCATCAAGATCATTCGCGGCCTCTTCAAGCAGGAGGAGGCCCGCGGCCGGCTGACCCCGGCGGAGGCCCACCGCATGATGGGCGGCATCGGTATCACCACCAGCCTCGAGGACTTTGAAGGCTGCGACCTGGTGATCGAGGCTATCTTCGAAAACGTCGAGGCGAAGCGAAAGCTGTTCGCGGAGCTGTCCACTGTCATGTCGCCCGACTGCGTGCTGGCGTCGAACACCTCGGCGCTGCCGATCGAGGAGCTCGCTACCGTGGTGAAAAATCCCGGGCGTATGGTCGGCCTGCACTTTTTCAATCCGGTCGGTCGCATGCCGCTGATCGAGCTGGTGCTCGGCCCGGAGACCACGCGGGTGACGGCGGAGCGCTCTCTCGCCTTCGTCAAGGCGCTCGGCAAGACGCCCGTACTTTGCAAGTCGGCACCCGGCTTCCTCGTCACGCGGGTGCTGTTTTTCTACCTCAACGAGGCCTGCCGGCTCTGGGAACAAGGTGTGCCGACCGACGTCATCGACCGGGCGCTGCGCGAATGGGGCTGGCCCATGGGCCCGATGCGCCTGATCGACGAGGTCGGCGTGGACGTGACCAATTTCATCTTCGGCGAAATGGCGCACTATTTCCCGGCGCGCTTCACCAGCACGGGCATCTGCCGTCGAATGCTGGCGGCGGGCATGAAAGGCCGCAAAAACGGCGCGAGCACCGGTTTCTACAGTTACACCGGGGACCAGGAGGGGCCAAACCCGGCCCTGGGGGCGTTCACGTCCAACTTCGCCCAGGCTTCGCCAGGCCAGCCGGCGACCGACGCAAAATCAATCCAGGACCGACTCAACGGCGTGCTGATTGAGGAAACCAAGCGCGCGCTCGCCGAGGGCGTGATCAAGACCCCGGAGGAAGCCGACCTCGCGCTGCTGCTCGGCGCGGGCTTCCCGGCGTTCCGCGGCGGCCTCCTGCGCCAGGCACAGAGTGCGGGACAATTTGCCAGTTAGCCCCAAGGAATTAAAAGACGCGGCGGCCGGCCAAGCGGGCCAGAAATGCGTTGCAGTCGCTGCCGGTTTGCAGGGGAATTTTCACCACACTCTTCCCATGGCCCAAGCCGCCACCCTGAACAAAGAACAAAAGCGCCACCTGCTGCTGACGATGCTCGAGAGCCGGCACGGCGACATCCGTGAAGAGAGCCTGAACCGACAGGGCAAGGGGCATTTCCACGTCTCCGGCCGCGGCCACGAGGCACTGGCGGCCATCGGCGCGCAGTTGCGGAGCAGCGATTTCTTGGTGCCCTATTACCGGGACCGGGGCCTGTGCATGGGGCGCGGCCTGACGACCCGGCACCTGGCGCTGGAGTATTTCGCCAAGCGCGACTCGGCGTCCCGCGGCCGCATGATGCCGTCGCACTACAGTTCGCGGGAACTGAACATCGTCAGCGTACCCACACCCACGGCAGCGCAGTTGCTGCCGGCCTGCGGCATCGCCTGGGGCCTGCAACTCGACCAGAAGGACGGCGTCGTGGTCACCTGTGTCGGCGATGCGGCCACCCGCCAGGGGGATTTCTACGAGGCCCTCAGTTTCGCCCTCGAAAAGAAACTGCCGGTGCTGTTCATCGTCGAGGACAACGCCTACGGCATCTCCACCCCCACACGGGACACCAACCCGCTGGCGATCGAAGTGTTGAACAAGACGCAGTGGCAGGTGGTGGAAGGAAGCGATGCTGGCGCGGTGCACGCCGCCGCCCAAACGGCCATCGCCGGGCTGCGCGCGGGCCAGGGCCCGGTATTTCTCTGGCTGAAGCTCGCGCGCCTCTCCAGCCACACCAGCTCGGACGACCAAACCCTTTACCGCTCGAAGGAGGACCTTGCGGCCCTCGAGCAGGCCGACCCCATCCGCGCCCTCAAGGACCGGATGATCAGGGACGGCGAGCTGACGGAGAAGGAATTTGAGAAACTCGAGGGCGAGTTGAAGGAGAAGGTTCGCATGGATTACGCCGCCGCCGAAAAGGCCGAGAATCCGCGCGCCGGTGAGCTGCTGCTCGAGACCGCGGGTCCGTCGCCCGAACTGAACGAGGAGCTGTTCAGGCCCGGCAAATACCGCATGGGCGACCTGATCAATCGCACGCTCCGGGCCGGGCTCGACGCCGACCCGGGCCGCATCATTTTTGGCGAGGACGTCGAGGATCCGAAGGGCGGGGTGTTCCGGCTGACGCAGAAGCTGTCCGCGGATTTTCCGGAACAGGTGTTCAATTCGCCGCTGGCGGAATCCACCATCATCGGGCTCGCCGGCGGCCTTGCGCTCTACGGGCGCCGCCCGGTGTTCGAGATCCAGTTCATTGATTTCATCTTCCCGGGCTTCAACCAGCTGATCTCGAACCTGGCCAACCTCCGCTGGCGCGCGAACGGCGAGTGGAAGGTGCCGGCGGTCATCTACGCCCCCTACGGCGCCTACCTGCCTGGGGGCGGGCTCTGGCACTCGCAGGCCAATGAGTCGGTGTTCGCGCATTTTCCGGGCATCAATGTCGTCGTGCCCAGCACGCCCGAGGATGCGGCCGGCCTGCTCTGGACCGCGATGCACGCCGAGGATCTGGTGCTTTTTCTCGTGCCGAAGCACATGCTTTGGGCGGAGAAGGACACGGCGGTGCCGGTGGTTTCCATCCCGCTGGGCCAGGCCCGCCGTTGTCTGGAGGGCGGCGACCTCACCCTCGTGGCCTGGGGTAACACGCTGGAAAAATCCTACGAGGCCGTCGCCGAACTGAAGGGGGAGGTCGGGGTGGACCTGATCGACCTGCGCTCTATCGTCCCGTGGGACAAGGCGATGATCGAGGCGTCCGTGCGCACAACCGGCCGGCTCGTCATCGTGCAGGAGGACACGGAAAACTGCTCGATCGGCCAGATGATCATCACGCACATCATGAGCCAGCCCGACCTGTGGGCGGCGATGAAGGCACCCCCGGCGCTCGTCTCGAAGGGCAACGTGATGATCGGTTACAACCCCATCTACGAATACGCCGCGCTGCCCGATGTGCCGCGCATCGTCGACGCCATCTGGCGCACGGTGTCGGTCAACCTCGCCCACGGTGGGCCGGCCCCGGCCTCGTTCGCCGATTCCACTCCGGCCTGGCCGATGGCGGCGGCGGTCGCCCCGGCACCGGCGGACTCCCATGGCCCGCAGAACACGGTCGTCGCCGGCACCAACGATATCATCGTCCGCGTGCCCATCATGGGTGAGGGACTCCGTTCCGCCCGGGTCGTTTCCCTTAAAAAAAAGCCCGGCGATGCCGTGGCGCCCGACGACGTGCTCTGCGAACTCGAGACCGACAAAGCCGTCTATCCGGTCGAGGCGTCGTTTGCCGGCAAATTCAAGGCGTGGCAGATCAGGCTTGATGACCCCGTGCTCATCGGCCAGCCCATTGCGCTCGTGACCGGCGATGCCGCCAGCGTGGCCGGCCTGTGCATCGAGGCCCCGGTGAAAGCCGCCCCGCCGGCCGTGGCCACCAAATCGGTTTTGTCCGCTCCCGCCATTTCCTCAACTCCCGCACTTATGAAAGGCAACACCCGCCCGCCCGCTTTGCATCCGGCCATCACCAAGCGCCTCGATGCCGTCGTACCCGCCAGCATGCTGATGGATGTCCGCTGGAACGGCCTGCGCCTCGCCCGCGAGGAGGCCAAGAAGAAACACGGCAAGGCCGCCGCGTCGCCCTCGGCGATGATAGCGTGGTGCGTGGTCCGCGCGCAGGGAAAGCACGCGGCCTTCCGCTGCCTCGTCAACAAGGACGGCGCCATCCTCGAGCAGGCAGATTTCGAGCTCGGGGTTGCCGTGGCACTCGCGGACGAACGGCTCGCCACTGCGTCCATTGTCGCGGCCAACAAGCTGAGCTGGCCGGATTTTGCCGCGGCCTACCAGCGGGCCGTCGAGGAGACGCGCGCCGGCCGGCTCATTGACGTGCAAGCGCCGCTGAATCTCACCAGCCTCGGCGCATTCGGGGTCGAGAGCGCCACGCCCATCGTGGTGCCGCCGGCCATGGGCACGATTTTTGTCGGGTCGGCGCACGAGCGCATGGTCAACGAGGGCGGGGTCATCCATCCCGAGGAAGTAATCACGCTCTCGCTCACATTCGACCACCGGGTCGTCAACGGCGCGTCGGCCGCGGCCTTCCTCCAGGAAGTGAAAAGCCAGATGGAAGGCTTCATGCTGCCGGGGTAGGCACACTGGTGGAACCCGGCCACCGGGCGGGTCTTTGGGGTTGGGGCGCTTGCCCCCAAGCGCCGGCCGGCCACCATCTCGGCCACGGCGCACGCGATCTCGGTCGATTCGGAGCCTTTCAAAATATAGGCCATCGCGCCGGGCCTCGATGACGGAGGGCTCGTCGTGGTGCATGGAGCGCCCGAGGAACTCGGTGTGCGGGCTGGCGGTGCGCACCGTCCGCCGCGTCGCCCACAGCATTGTCGGCGAGACCAAGGGCGGCTATCCCGTACAGGGCGACAACAACGACGAGGAGGACTCCGATCTCGTCACGCCGGCCTTCACGGTGGCATCGTTGGCGACGATCATGCATGTATGCCCCGCGATGTCCGCGATGCCGGTGACGACACTCGCCGCGGGGAACTTGTCCCAATCAGCATACATGCCGTGCGCGGCCCAGAGGCCAGTTTCGAGGAAGGTAGCCGGGTCGTCGATGAGCGCGGCGATGCGCTCGCGGACGAAAAGCCGCCCAAGTTTGTGCTGACGAGCGAGTCCGTCAGGTCCACCACCTTCCCTCAAGATGGCCTCCTGCTGCGCTACTTCTTGACAGCGTTCGAGCAGGGCGTTCGTGGGGGCAGGGGGATTCACGAGGGCGATTGTTACTACACCATTGGTCGGAACTTGCCGACGACATTGGTCAGGCACGCGGTGATCTGGCCGAGGGAGCAGACTTCGACAGTGTGGACGAGTTCGCTAAAAACGTTGCCGCCGGAGCGGGCGACGTTTTCCAATTTATGCAGGGCGGTGGGGGCTTTCTTGGCGTTCTTCTTTTTGAAAGCTAGGAGGCGCTCGACTTGCAGACGCTGCTTTATCGGCGAGGTGCGGGCGAGTGGGACGCTCGGCATCGGCTCGTCGGACTTGTATTTGTTGAGGCCGATGATGGGCCGGGCGCCGGCGTAGATCTGTTTCTCGTAGTTGTGGCCGGCTTCCTGGATCTTGCTGCGCTGGTAGCGCTGCTCCTGCGCCGGGAGGACGCCGCCGAGGGTGTCCATCTCGCGGAACACCTCGAGGATGGCCTTCTCGACCTGCTTTTCCAAAATCAGCAGGCCGGGCGCGCCGCCGAACATGTTCATCATGTGTTTGAACACGCCGGACTCCTCCATGATGATGGACTGGCCGTGCGAGGCGAGGGTGGCGTATCTCTCGGTGGGCGTGGTGAAGGGCTCGTCGGCGGAGTTGGAGTGGCATGAATTGGTGTAATTCATGTAGGAGAGCATCAGCTCGACGGCCGTGCGCGTGAGGTTGTTCTGGAACTCGGCGGCGATAAGCGAGCGGCCGGAGGTCTGGGTGTGGAGCTTGAGGATCTGCGCCTTGGGGCCGGCGCCGAAGACCTCCTTCATGCCGATGGCCCAGATGCGGCGGCAGACGCGGCCGAGCACGAGGTATTCCACGTCGAGCCCACAATCGAGGAAGAAGGACAGGCGCGGGCCGAATTTGTTGACGTCGGCCCCGCGCGCCTTGAGCAGCCCGGTGTAGGTGAAGCCGTTGGAAAGGGTGAACGCGGCCTGCTGCACGGGCGTGGCCCCGGCCTCGGCGATGTGGTAACCGGAGATGGAGACGGGATACCAGCGCGGCATGTTCGGCACGCACCACTCAATCATGTCGCAGAGGAAGCGGAGCGAGGCATCGATGGGGAAGATGACCTCGTTTTGAGCCTGCACTTCCTTGAGCATGTCGGCCTGGATGGTGCCGCGGAGGTTGGGTGCGCAACCGGGGCCGAAACGGCGCTTCGCGGCGGCGATGAACATCGCGAGGATCATCGGCGCGGGCGCATTCATCGTCATCGAGACCGAGGCGTCTTTGCGCGTGAGGTCGAAGCCGGCGAAGAGCCGCGTCATGTCCTCGACGGTGTCGATCGCCACCCCGCCCTCACCGACCTTGCCGAGCACGCCCTCGTGATCAGAGTCGAGACCGTAGAGCGTCGGACCGTCGAACGCGGTGGAAAGGCGAAGGCTTTTTTGGTGCGTGCCGAGGTAGTGGAAGCGGGCATTGGTGTCCTCGGCGAGCCCGAGGCCGGCGAAAAGGCGCATCGGCTCCTCGCCTGTGCCGGTCAGCCGGTTGAGATACATCTCGCGGTAGGCGGCGTTGGCGTAGGGGAATCCGCCGGGCAGGCCTTGGCCGAACAGATACTCGGCGATGACACCGGGGTCGTCGGTCTGCGGGAGCGCAAGCCGGGGCAGGGGCGTGCCGGTGGGCGACACGGTCCAGTCGACCGTCTCGTGGATCTTGGCCCAGCGGGCGCGGAGATCGGCGGCGAATTTGGAGTCAGTGCGGGCACGCGCCACCTCGGCGATCACGTGGGCATTGTAGGCGTCGACTGAGTCGGCGATTTTTCCGAGCTGGCTCATAGGGGATCCGCCGTCGAGCAGGCTTTCTCTCCCCCCGCGGAAACCGGCAGATGCCCCCGCCGGGCGATGGCGGCGAAAAGCGCGTCGACGCCGAGATCAAAATGTTTCGCCGCGGTGGTGGCGTGGAGTTTCTGGTTCTTGCTGTTCTGGTCGAGCCGGGCCTGGATCTCGGCCCTGGCGGTGTGCGCCATGGGGTGGTCGCATTTGTTGAGCGCGACGAGGTCGGCGCCAGCGAGCAGGGCGATTTTCTGAAGCTGGATGCGGCCGCCGTAATAAGGCGCGAGCACGAAGAGCGTCGCGTCGACAAGCGGTGGCCCTTTTCCTAAAATCCGGAACGGGTCGCTCTCCTGGCCGACGCCGACCGACTCGACGAGGATGAGATCGAACTCGCCGGAGTTTTTCAAAATATCGATGGCGGCCGGCGCGGCGGCGGAAAGGCCGGTGAGACTGCCGCGGGTCGCGAGCGAGCGGAAGAACACGCGGTCGTCCTGCGAGTAGATGGCGGACACGCGGTCGCCGAGGATGGCGCCGCCGGTGTCGGGATGCGACGGGTCGTTCGCGAGGAGGGCGATCCGGCCGGCGGAATTATTCCGGAGAAAGCGCGATGTGAGTTCGTCGATGAGCGTGGATTTCCCCGCCCCACCGGGACCGGCGACGCCGACGACGAAGGGTTTTTTCTTTGGAGCGCGGGCGACCTCGCCCGCGGAGCCTGCGCGGCGGGGTCGCCGCGCCTCCAGGGATTCAGTCTCCGCGATCGTGATGGCCCGGGCGAGGGCGCGGTCGCCCTTGAACCGGGCGCGGGGCTTCGCCACGAGGCCATAGTTGCGCTTGATCTCGGCCACCATCGTGTCAAGTGACGTGCCGGCAAAATAGATGCAGTCGGTCCCCTGGCGCTTCATCACGCGCTCGTCAGCCTTGGTGATCGTGCCGCCTCCGCCGCCGAAAACGGGGATGTCGCCGCTGCCGAGTTTCGTTAATTGGTCGACGACCTCCTTGAAGAAGACGATGTGCCCGCCGTTGTAAGACGAGAGGCCGACGACATTCACGTCCTCCTGGATGGCAGCGCGGACGATGGCCGACGCGGCCTGGTGGTAGCCGAGATAAATGACTTCGATGCCGTGGCGGGCCAGCTCGATATTGATGGTGGTGACGGCGCTGTCGTGTCCGTCGCACACCGGCACCGCGGTCAGGATGCGGAGCGGGACGGTGGGACGGGTGGTTTTGGCAGCGGACATGAACTTTGAAAGATGGGGAGGAATGCGCCGGGCGCAATGGCTGAGCGGACCGACCGGCGCCACCGGGGCTTATATCCGCCTTTTAGCGTAATGGCCCGGCCGGGGCCCGGTGCGCGCTTGCACGGCGGAAGGCCGGGCTTAGATTCCAGCCAACCTTTCGCCATGCTTCATACCCATTCGCTCTATTACGACCACCTCAAGGCGGAGGAACTCGCCTTCCTGAGAAAGGTAGCCGACTTCTGCGCCAGGGAAATCGCGCCGCACGCGACTGAGTGGGAGGAGACGGAGGAGCTGCCGCGCGATCTGTTCACCAAGGCGGGCCGCGCCGGCCTGATGGGCGTCATGGCGCCCGTGAGCGTCGGCGGCCAGGGCTTCGGCAAACTCTGCTACGCGCTGACCATCGAGGAGCTGGCGCGGCACTGCGGGGCGTTCGCGATGAACCTCGCCGCGCACAACGCGCTCTGCGTCGGCCACCCGCTCCATTTCGCGAGCGAAGAGTTGAAGAAGAAGATTTTTCCCAGCGTCCTCAACGGTGACTGGATGGTCGCGTGGGCGCTCACCGAGCCCAACGCCGGATCCGACACCAGCGGCGTCACTACCGCGGCCACGTTGCAGCCTGACGGCATCTGGGAGTTGAACGGCCACAAGACCTACATCACGATGGGCAACCACTCCGACCGCATGATTGTCATGGCGGTCAGCGGCGTGGACGAGAAGGGCCGCAAGGAATTCTCCGCCTACTGGATCAACAGCGCCGGTGCGACGAAAGTCCGGAAGGTTCCCACCGCCGGCGTCTGTCCGAGCAACACGAGCGAGCTGAAGCTGGAAAAGGTGAGCGGCGAGCTGATCGGCGTGCGCGGCAAGGGCCAGAACGCCGCGCTCGCCTGCCTCGACATCGGCCGGCTGGGCATCGTCGGCATGTCGCTCGGCCTCGGCCGCGCCGCGATGGAGATCGCCCAGCAGCGCATGCTGACGCGCAAACAATTCGGCAAGCGCATCGCGCAATTCCAGGCGCTGCAGTTCATGCTGGCCGACTGCGAGGTTGAGCTGCGCGCCGCAGAGGCGCTCTTGCTTCAGGCCGCCGTCATGTCCGACCGCGGGCAGTGCCATACCCTTGAGGGCTCCATCGCCAAGCTCTACGCCTCCGAGGTCGCCTCGCGCGCCTGCAACCGCTGCCTGCAGATTTGCGGCAGCTGGGGCTACACCCGCGACACATTCGTCGAGCGCTACTGGCGCGACGCCCGGCTGTGCGAGATCGGTGAGGGCTCGAGCGAGGTGCAGCGTTTCATCATCAGCCGCACGCTGCACAAGGAGGCGGAGATGACGGCCTCGCGGAGCAGGTCCTGGCGAAGAAGTAGGGCAAGGGGGCGTGGCTGCAGGCGGGTAGCAGGAGCCGGGGAAAGCGCCGGGCCGCTCAGAATTCCGCCGCGCCGGGCGTGCGGGCGAACGGGATGACGTCGCGGATGTTCGCGACGCCGGTCACAAACATCAACATCCGCTCGAAGCCGAGGCCGAAGCCCGCATGCGGCACGCTGCCATAGCGGCGCAAGTCGAGATACCACCAGTAGGCTTTCTCATCGAGATGGTGGAACGTCATGCCTTCCTTGAGCTGATCGAGACGCTCCTCGCGCTGGCTGCCGCCGATGATTTCGCCGATGCCGGGCACCAGCAAATCCATCGCGGCGACGGTCTGGCGGTCCGGCGCGTCGCCGTCGGTCAAGCGCATGTAGAACGCCTTGATCGCGCGCGGGTAGTTGTAGACCGTAACCGGGCACTTGAAGTGCTCCTCGGTGAGGAAACGCTCATGCTCCGACTGGAGGTTGTCGCCCCACGCGACGGGATGCTCCCACCGCTTACCGCTCTTGGTAAGAATCTCGACCGCCTCGGTGTAGCTGCAGCGCTGGAACGGCCGCTCGAGCACGAAGTCGAGCCGGGCGAGCAGTTCCTTGTCCACGAATTTGGAGAAGAACTCCAAGTCGGCGGCGCAATGCTCCTTGGCGTCGCGGATGAGATATTTCACGAATTCCTCGGCGAGATCCATGTCGCCGTGCAGGTCGCAGAACGCGACCTCGGGCTCGATCATCCAGAACTCGGCGGCGTGGCGCGAGGTGTGGGAGTTCTCGGCGCGGAAGGTCGGGCCAAAGGTGTAGACGTTGCTCAGCGCCGTGGCGAAGATCTCGCTCTCGAGCTGGCCGCTGACGGTGAGAAAAGTCTTCTTGCCAAAGAAATCCTGCGCGTAGTCCACGGCACCCGTCGCGTCCTTGGGCGGATTCGATGGATCGAGTGCCGTGACACGGAACAGGTTGCCAGCTCCCTCGGCGTCGCTGGCGGTGATGATGGGCGTGTGCACGTAGTAAAAGCCCTTCGCTTGGAAATACTGGTGCACCGCGTAGGCCAGTCGGCTGCGCACTCGGAAAACGGCGCCGAAGAGGTTGGAGCGCGGGCGCAGGTGGGCGATCTCGCGCAGGAACTCCAGCGAGTGACCCTTCTTCTGGAGCGGGTAGGTGGCGTCGGCCTCGCCGAGCACGGTGAATTTTTCTGCGACGACCTCCCATTTCTGGCCCGCGCCCTTCGACGCAACGAGCTGGCCGCGCACTTCGACCGACGCGCCGGTATTGGCCTTCGTGATGTGTGCGTAGTCCGGCAGCGCGGCATCGACGATAACCTGCAGGCCCTTGAGGCAGGAACCGTCGTTGAGTTCGATGAAGGAAAAGGCCTTGGCGTCGCGCCGGGTGCGAACCCAGCCTTGGAGCAATATAACCTCCATCGGGCCGGTGGCGTTAAGGGCGTCTTTGACAAGTGTGCGGGGCATGCTGGGGGTGTTGTGATCACGATTACACGGATGACCGTGGATGCAGAAGCCTGAAATTTGGCTGCCGCTTTTGCGGTCTTTCCATCCGGAGGAAACTCGCCTTGCTTCGCTTCACGCCTCATGGGCAAAAAGCACCCAGCTCGAAAAGCCGTGACGACGTTTGCCCGTGCCGTTTCCTTTGCCGCCCCGCTGCTGATGGCCGGCTGCTGAACAGGGCGCCTTGGACCCAGTTCTTCGACCTGAAGGGGCTGCCGGCGCCGAAGCGCACGTTGAATGACATCACGCTCCGGAACATCAGCGGCGAATATCGCACGCTCGGCACACTGCGGGGCGACCCGTTGCGCGACATCACGCTGGAAAATGTCGACGTGAAGCTTGCGGATGAGAGGCTCGTGCCCGGGCCGGGGGAAAGCCGCGTGCTGAAAACGTCGTCGTGAACAGCAAGCCGTTCACCGCGCCGACCCGGCAGTGATTTTTTAGCGGTGGGGCTACCAGCCTTTGCCAAGGCTACGGCCGACAGGTTAGCCCGCGGGTGGCCGCTTCGATACGCATGCCTCGCGGGACTAATAATCCCGCCTCCAGGGCGTCGATCTTCTTGTTCTCATCGAGCCAGCACCGGGTTTTCTCGCAGAAGGGCGTGTCCTTCACGAAGGCATAGGGCAGCCAGGCCGCCAGGCCGACGATGAGGCCGGCTTCGGCCACCCAGACCAGAGCCAGCGGGATGCCGGTGAAATTCTCACCTTTGTGCATGCCCCAGGAACCGTGCTCATAAAGGGAGGACATCGCCCCTAGGATCTGATCCGGCCAGAGAAACCACGGCGCATCCTTGTAAAGCATGTGGACATGGCCGCTCCACTCGAAGTAGAGCGCGAGGAGGCCGGCGGCCAGCCCGCAGCCCGCGGCGAGCCCGTCATGGCTCACCTGGCCCGACTTCAGGGTCTTGATTGCGAGCCAGCCGAAGGCGAGGCCGTAGGCCACCGTGGCCAGCATGTTGAAGTAGATGAAGGGCACCCAGCCGATGAAGAAGGCGTAGGCGAGCCCGAGCGGGAAGCCGAGAGCCGCGGCCGAACCGAGGCAGAGCGCCACGGCGGAGAATTTGAATTTTCCCGAATGCCGGTAAGCTTCCAGGGTGTTGCTCATAATGGCATGGCGGTGAAATCGGGTCAGCTGACCTGGGCAGGCTGCAGGCGCGGGGGTCCCGCGGCAATCCTCAACCGGCGGTGCCGTCCTTGCGCGAGTGCAGGCAGAAGCGGTTGCCCGCCGGATCGGCGATCCAGCAGACCCGCGTTTCCACCGGCGGGATGAGGATCTTCACGCCGCGCTTCCGGCACTGCGCGATGGTGGCGGGCACGTCATCCACCGCCAGGGCGACGCAGGCCGAGCCCATCCAGTTCCACTTTGGATCCTGGGCCCGCGAGGGGGCGTTGAGGCAGAGCGTGACCGGTGCGAGCCGCGGCGATGTAGTAGTAGCTGAGGCACAGCGCCAGCACGCCAACCACGCGCGGCCAGATCTCGTGACTCGCCGGAAACCCGAGCGGACCCAGCACGGTGTTGGGGATCACGACCAAGCCAACGCCCACGACGATCAGGTAGACGCCAAACACGAGAACAGTCCGGGCGGCGCGGCTCATGGAAGAATTATTAACCACGGATTACGCGGATGAGCACGGATAAAGACCGGGGGAAATAGGGCCGCCGTTCACCTGCGGCCCGCGATTGTTGCGCGTCGGGCTGGCAGCTCAGTTCGAGATGTCGAACGTGGTGCTGCGCTCGCGGATGGGCAGGTAGACCTTATACCACTCCTTCTGCGCGGCGCTGTCGGTGTAATTTTTGAACGCTTCCGCGTCGGCAAATTCCATGACGATGGCGTGGGTGCGGTCGCCCTGGGCCTTGACCGTCTTGGTCCACACATGCGTGATGCCCTTGTATTGGGCGGGCAGGGCTTGGGCACCGTCGAGTGCGGCCTGGATCTGCTCGGGCGTGGTGCCGGCCTTCCAGGAAACGGTGACGACGTGGACGATGGTCTTTGGCGCCGAAGCGGCGGCGAAGGCCGTACCCGCGCCCAGCAGGCCGGCAGTGACGAGGAGAGAGAGGAGGAGTTTTTTCATGGCTATAGCGGGATGGGATTAATCGGGTGCGACCGGGTGGTCGCCAATGTGGAGGTAACCTAGCGCTGCGTGTGCCCCGCTCGTCAACGGTGGAGTGTCGGTTTCCCATAACATTGGCCGGGCGGGCTTCCAGCGCGAGGTCGGGAGGAGATCGGCCACAGCTCCAGTAGGTTCTGCTATAAATGGCGCAATCAGTTTTCAGCTTCGTTCGTGATAGGCTGCGATATCACTTCGCGAAGTGGGAGACGAAGGCGTGGACGGGCATCGCCTCGAGGCGTTCGCGGTTAGCGAAGAGCTCCATCAGCTTGGCGGTGTTTTTGGCGCCGTAATGAGCGGTGAAGGCGCCGGAGGCTTTCTGCTGGAGGACTGGGATACCTTCCTTCCGCCGGCGGCGGTGACCGATGGGATATTCGACGGCGATTTTTCCCGTCTTGGAGCCGTCCTGGAAGAAAATCTGCACGGCGTTGGCGATGGAGCGCTTTTCCGGGTCGAGGTAGTCCTTCGAGTAGGACTTGTCCTCGGTGACGGTCATCTTGGCGCGGAGGGCGTCGATGCGCGGGTCGGCAGCGATCCTGTCCTCGTAGTGGTCGGCCGTGAGCTCACCGAAGATGAGCCCGATGGCCGTCATATATTGGAGGCAGTGGTCGCGGTCGGCGGGATTGTGGAGCGGGCCGGTCTTGTCGATGATCCGGATGGCCGACTCGTGCGTGGTCAGCTCGACGCGCTCAATCTGGTTGAGGCGCTTATTCACAAGCGGATGGAGCTGCATCGCGCATTCGACAGCGGTTTGCGCGTGGAACTCGGCGGGGAAGGAAATCTTGAAGAGGATCTGCTCCATGACGTAGCTGCCAAGCGGGCGGGCGAGCTTCACCGGGTTGCCCTTGAAGGAGACATCTTGAAATCCCCAGGTCTTGGTGGTGAGGGCCGAAGGATAGCCCATCTCGCCGGTCAGGGCGATGAGGGCGAGGCGGACGCCGCGGCTGGTGGCGTCGCCGGCGGCCCAGGATTTGCGGGAGCCGGTGTTGGGCGCGTGACGGTAGGTGCGGAGCGCGGAGCCGTCGAGCCAGGCTTGGGAAATGGCGTTGATGACCTGCTCGCGCGTGCCGCCGAGCATCGCGGTGGTGACGGCCGTGGAGGCGACGCGAACGAGCAGGACGTGGTCGAGGCCGACGCGGTTGAAGGAATTCTCAAGGGCGAGGACGCCCTGGATCTCGTGGGCCTTGATCATGGCAGTCAGGACGTCCTTGACCGTTAGTGATGAGTGACGAGTGACAAGTGATGAGAAGGCAGAGACAGGAGTACCGGCAGCGGCGTTGCGGGAGAGCCAGTCGGCGGTGGCGAGGATGGCGCCGAGATTGTCGGAGGGGTGGCCCCACTCGGCGGCGAGCCAGGTGTCGTTGAAGTCGAGCCACCGGATGATGGTGCCGATGTTGAAGGCGGCGACGACAGGATCAAGTTCGTAGCGTGTGCCGGGGACGCGTGCGCCGTGCTGGATGGAGGCGCCAGGGACGACCGGGCCGAGGAGCTTGGTGCAGGCCGGGTAGGCGAGGGCCATGATGCCACACGCGAGCGTGTCAACGAGGCACCAGCGGGCGGTGTCGTAGGCCTCGCCGCTCGTGATCTTCGCGTTGAGCGCGTAATCAGCGAGATCGGTGAGAAGTTTGTCCGGCGGCGGACGAACGTTTGAAATATGCGAACTCATGCAGGAGAGGGTTTACACGAAGGACGCAAAGAACGCAGAGGCAAGGCAGCTGTCTTGGCGACCTTTGCGATCTTGGTGTGAAAGATCATCTTTGGGCCAGGGGCACGTAGGGGCGGTGGGCCGGGCCGGTGTAGTTGGCTCCGGGGCGGATGATCTTGCCGTCGAGGCGCTGCTCGATGATGTGCGCGGCCCAGCCGGCCGTGCGGGCCATGACGAAGAGCGGCGTGAACATGAGCAGGGGCACGCCCATCCGGTGGTAGGCGACGGCGCTGAACCAATCAAGGTTGGGAAACATCTTCTTCTCGTTCCACAGGAGGGTCTCGATCCGCTCGGCGACGTGGAAAAGATTGATGTCGCCGGCCTCGGCGCTGAGCCGGTGCGCGATATCCTTGATGATGGGGTTGCGCGGGTCGCCGATGGTGTAAACGGGATGGCCGAAGCCGATGACGATTTCCTTGCGGGCGACGCGGGCGCGGATGTCGGCCTCGGCGTCGTCGGGCGTCTTGTAGCGCTGCTGGATTTCGAGGGCGACCTCGTTGGCGCCGCCGTGCTTGGGGCCGCGGAGCGCGCCGATGGCGCCGGTGATGCACGAGTGAAAGTCGGAGCCGGTGCCGGCAATGACGCGCGCGGTGAAAGTGGAGGCGTTGAACTCGTGCTCGGCGTAGAGGATGAGCGAGCGGTCGAGGGCGCGGACGTGCGAGCCAACCGGCAGGCGCTGGTGCAGCAGGTGCAGGAAATGTGCGGCGAGGGAATCGTCCGCCGTCTCGACCATGATGCGTTTGCCGTGGGCGGAGAAGTGGTGCCAGTAGAGCAGCAAGGACGGAAAGCAGGCGAGGAGCCGGTCGGCGATGGCGCGCGCGCCGTCCACGGTGGCGGCGTTGCCTCCGGTGGCGGGGAGCTTCTCCGGCTCGAGGTTGCCAAGCATGGAGCAGGCGGTGCGGAGGACGTCCATCGGGTGCGCCGTGGCGGGGATCTGTTCGAGGACCGCCCGGAGCGGCACGGGCAGCCCGCGGAGTTTTTTCAACTTGGTGCGGTAGGCGGTGAGTTCGGCGGCGTTGGGCAGGCGCTCGTGGATGAGCAGGTGCGCGACCTCCTCGTAGGTGGCCGAGGCAGCGAGCTCGGCGATATCGTAGCCCCGGTAATGCAGGTCGTTGCCCGAGTGGCCGACCGTGCAGATGGCGCTGTTGCCCGCCACGACACCGGAGAGCGCAACGGATTTCTTGGGCTTGAACTCGGGGGTGGGCGTGGGAGCAGGCATGGGAAGAAAGCAGGGAGTTAGGAGCGAGGAGTCAGGAGCCAGAATTCAGGAGGCAGTGGCGTGGCTACTTCTTCGATTTGTAGCCGAGGATGGCGTAGAGGTCGGCGCGGGTTTGCATCTTTCCCACGACGGCCCGCTGGGTACCATCCTGGCGGATGGCGGCATAGACTTCGAGTGACGCGGCGGCGGCGGCGCGGGAAGCGGAGAGCGGGTAGAGCGCCAGAGCGATGCCGGCGGAGCGGAGTTCCTTGAGGGTAAAATAGGGCGTCTGGCCGAATTCGGTGAGGTTGGCGAGGACGGGTACCTTCAAGGCGGCGGCGAACTTCTTGTAGTCGGTGAGCGTGTGAAGCGCCTCGGCGAAAATCATGTCGGCACCGGCGGCGACGTAGGCCTGGGCGCGGGCGATGGCGGCGGGCACGCCTTCATTGGCGGCGGCGTCGGTGCGGGCCATGACGACGAAGTCACGGCTTGGTTTGCCGCAGACGGCGGCTTTCACGCGTCCGATCATTTCGTCCACGGAGACGATATGCTTGCCCGGCAGATGACCGCAGAGTTTGGCGGGGATTTGATCCTCGAGGTGAACGGCGGCGGCACCCGCGGCGGCCATTTCGCGAACTGCGGTCGCGGGGTCGTCCCAGCCAGTGTCAATATCGACGAGGAGGGGGAGGTCGACGCGCTGGGTGATCCGGCGGACGTCGATGAGCACATCAGCCAGCTCCGTCAGGCCGGTGTCGGGCACCCCGCAGGAGTGATTGGCGACCCCGGCGCCGGAGACGTAGAGGGCGCGGAAGCCGGCGCGCTGGGCGAGGAGGGCGGCGTAGGCATTTATCGCGCCGGCGATCTGGAGAGGTTTCTCGGTCTGAAGGGCTTTGCGAAATTTTGAACCAGCGGACATTTGAAAGAGAAGGTGAGGATAAAAAATGAAAGGGGCGGCAACCCGCCTACGCTGAAGCCTCGGCGCGGCAAGGGCGAGCCCGTTGAGTCGGGGGCAGGGCGGCAAACTATGACATCGCCGGAGTGCTGTCGAGGACGAGGCGGGGGCGGCCGGGCGGAATTTTTCTAGATGCGAGGCGGCGGATGAATTTCACGGGGCATTTAATGGCTCAGCGGTCCGTCTTCGCCGGACAAGCTTCTTTCTGCCCCAGAAGGAAACCTGGTGCCCGGGGTGGGGCTCGAACCCACATGGCCTTGCAGCCAGGGGATTTTAAGTCCCCAGCGTCTACCATTCCGCCACCCGGGCAAGGTTTGGGATTGCTGAATCAAGATTGCGGAATGAAGTGGGGCGCGTGGCAAGAGAGTTCCTAGTGCAGTTGTCCTGGCCCGCCCGACACGGCGCGGCCGACCTTGGCGCATGAAGATCGGTTTTTTGGGCGGGAGTTTTGACCCGGTGCATTTCGGGCACCTGATCGCGGCGCAGGATGTGAAAGAGCAATACCAGCTCGACCGGCTTTATTTAGTGCCGGCGGCACAGGCACCTTTGAAACCGAATGAGATGCAGTCCACCACGGATGACCGGTGGCAGATGCTGCGGGCGGCGTGCGAGTGGGACCGGCGCCTCGAAATCGCCGGCTACGAGCTGACCAAGGGCGGCGTGAGCTACACGATCGACTCGGCACGGCATTTCCGGGCGCAGTTCCCGCGCGACGAGCTGTTCTGGATCATCGGCGGCGACCAGCTGCCCCAATTGCACAAGTGGAAGGACATCGGCGAGCTGGCAAAGCTGGTGGAATTCATCTTCCTCGAGCGGCCGAGGCACCCGAGCAAGCCGCACCCGGACATACCCGGGCTGCGCCTGCACCGCTGCGACGGCCACTTGATCGAGATCAGCTCGAGCGAGCTGCGCCAGCGGGTGCGCGCGGGGCTGTCACTGAACTATTTTTGTCCGCAGAAAGTAATCGCGTATATCGAAAGCAAGAAGCTCTATCGCTGATATTGATGAAAGCCTCCGCCCCCCCGAAACCGACCAGAAAGATCCGCAAGACGAATCCCTCGGAGAAACTCCTGAAAATAATCGTGCAGGCCCTGGCGGACAAAAAGGCGGAGGACCTGCGCGTGCTGGACGTGAGCGGGCTGTCGAGCATCACCGATTACCTGGTGCTGGCGACTGGCAACTCCGAACCCCACCTGCGCGCACTACGCATTGAGCTGGAACGCGTGCTGGACGAGCAGCAGGTCAGGATACTGGGGGTGGACACCACCAAAGGCAGCGGTTGGACCGTGGTGGATGTGTTCGAGCTGATGGTGCACCTCTTCACGCCGGATAATCGCGACAAGTATCGGATGGAGTTGCTGTGGAAAGACGCCAACGAACTGGCGCTGGCGAAATTCCTCAAGTATGTAAATACCCAAGTAAAAGAGTATAAAGACACACCCTCGGTGGGCGGGAGGATTTTGCCATATCTTTAACAGTTCCCTCTTGTGGGAAAGTTTGATGCAGGCTCTAATGCAAAGTGCTCACACTACCGTGGGCAGTTAATAATAAGCCATAAACCAAAATAAAATATGAATACACGTTCCACCAAGGGCTTCACCCTCGTTGAAATCATGATCGTCGTGGTCATCATCGGCCTCCTGGCCGCGATGGCCATCCCCGCGTTCCAGAAGGTTCGCCAGTCCTCGCAAGACAAAGCGGTGCTTAACAACGCCCGCCAGCTGTCTGCGGCTGCTGACCGATACTTCCTGGAGAACGGTGTCACCACGGTCGCCTTCACCGACCTCGTCGGCTCGACCAACTATGTGAAAGCGGTCAACACGGTCGCCGGGGAGACCTACCCGACCGGCTTCACGCAAGGCATCACGATTACGATCAGCGGCATCGCTGGTGCGCGCACCGTGACCTACGCTCCCTAACGCGTAGTAGCTCTCAGCCGAGGCTGTTTAATCAAGGCCGCCCCTTCACTGGGGCGGCTTTTTCTGTCCGGGGTGATAGTAAGCGGACGCCGGAAAACAACCGCGGGATCCCATTGACCGAAGAGGCTTTGGCCGATCCGTGCGCATCCGGCGCTGCCCGCCAGTGTATTGCTGAAACAGAGCTTTTGTTTTACGGGTGAGCTCTCCATCATGTGCTAAACGGCTTTTTTATGGCCTGTCGGCACTTACATTATGGATCGTCGCCTTGTTTTGCTTCTGCTCACTGCGGCCATGGCCGTGATTTTGGGCTTTGTCACGCTCACCCCCGGGCAGTCCCTGCTTGCCGTGATATACGGCGGCTACTGGGCCATGCTGGTTCTGACCGGGCTGTTCGGCTGGGCGATGCTGAAGGTAGTGCTTGATTCCTGGCCTGGACTGGCTGCTTGGCGAAAAAATCCGCGCTGGCCCGCGGTCCTGGTCATCAGTTGCGGCCTGCTCCTGCTCGTGCACGAGGCCTACGGGTTCAAGATCCTGATGGATGAAGTGATGCTGCTCGGCACCTCGATGAGCATGCATTTCGACAAGACCGTGGTTGTGCCGATGCGCGGCCATGACATTCAGGGTGCGTTCCAGCTGATGGCAGGACAACTCGACAAGCGGCCGCTGTTCCAACCCTTCCTCGTGTCCCTGTTGCACGACCTCACGGGCTACCGGCCGGAAAATGTCTTCGCCCTCAATACCGTGCTCACGTTTGTCCTGCTGACCCTGACCTACCTGACGGGCAACCGGATCGGCGGGCGCGGCGCGGGAGCTTTGGCGGTGTTGCTGCTGACCAGCCTGCCCCTGCTCGCGCAAAACGCCACAGGCGGCGGCTTTGAGCTGCTCAATCTCGTGATGATCCTCAGCACCCTGCTGCTGGGCATGCGTTACATGGGCAAGCGGGACGGAAACTCCCTCGAGGCGTTTGGCCTCTCGGGCATCCTGCTCGCCCAGACCCGCTACGAATCCGTGCTCTTTCTGCTGCCGGTCGGGCTGACGGTGCTTTGGGTCTGGTGGAATGACCGGCGGCCAACCCTGACCTGGGTGGTGGTGGCCATGCCCCTGTTGCTGCTGCCCTACGCCCTGCACAATAAAGTCTTCGATGTCCGCGCCTCGTCCTGGGAGATGGCCAGCCAGCCTGGCCACAACAGGCCCTTCGCGTTCGCCTACGTGCCCGACAACATCGCGCACGACCTGAATTTCTTCTTCAACACCACCGGAGAGCACTCGAATTCACTGGTGCTATCCATTCTCGGCTTCGGCGCGCTGCTGTTCTTCGTGTTGTGGGCGTTCCAGACTTTGCGCAAATTGCGCGAAGCGCCGCCGGCCCAAGCGGCGCTGGCGATCTTTGCCCTCGGGTTTGCGGCGCACACCCTGCTGCTGCTGTGTTATTTTTGGGGCAAATTCGACGATCCTGTCATCCGCCGTCTCAGCCTGCCGCTGAATCTCACGCTAGTGATTGCCCTCGTCACCGTGGCGGCCGAGATGAACTGGCGTGGTTACATCTGGCGCATTCTGGCGGTGCTCGTCGGAGCGGGTTTCTTTGCTCACTCGCTGCCCGCCATGGCCCGGCATGGCTACTCAATCGAATATTACGTGGGGCGAGAGATGGACTGGCGGCGCAAGTTCATCGTCGCGCATCCGGAGCGGGACTATCTCTTCATCGACAACAACTCCATCATCTGGATTACCCACCTGGTTTCGGGCACGCCGGTGAAGCAGGCGCTCGATCAGAAGGGGAATATCATCTTCAATTTCCGCAATCACATCTTTTCCGCCATCTATGTCTTCCAGCGGTTGAGCATCGACCCAGACAACGGCCGCGCGACGGTGCAAAGCGACGATGACCTGGGGCTCGACTACCAGCTCGAAACGGTCTGGGAACGCCGCTTCACGCCGCTGACGGTCAGCCGCATCAGCCGCGTTGTCTCCATCCGCGAAGGTCCCACTACTCCGCCGGTGCGCCCGCCGCCTTTGCTGGAGAAACTCACGCCGGCCGAGCGGGAGAAAATCCGGCTGGATTACCTGGATAACTTCATCAAGCGCCTGCCCTAGGCTGACCGGCCGCTTGCTGTCCCTCCTGTGAGCGAAATTTTCCTTAAGCTGCTGCAGCGCTCCGATGTCCGGCTGGCCGGCTTCGGCCTGTCGGCGCTGGCGGCGGTCTATTTTGGGTTCCTCGGCCTGGACGTGGAGCCGGCCGGCATGGTGGTGAAACGCTACGGGTATTATTTCCTGCTGGTGACCTTTGCCCTTTGGGTGACCGCCCTCTGGCGGCTGTGGCAGCGGCGGACCGCGGGGGAGAACCTGAGCCAGCGGGAGTGCCTCTGGGCCGGGCTCGCCATCGGCTTGCTCTCGCTGGTGGCCATCACCGCCGAGGCTTTCCGGAGCAAGATACTTTACGACGAGTTCGTCCTCCAATCCACCGCCTACAACATGCATTATTTCCGCGACACTGCGACGATGGCGCGGGGCTACGATATTCTCGGAGTCTTTCTCTCGACGGACAACTATCTCGACAAGCGTCCGAATTTTTATCCCTTCCTCATTTCGCTCGTGCACGACCTGACCGGTTACCGCACCGCCAACGCCCACCGGCTGAACGCCGTGCTGCTGCCGGTCACACTGGGACTGGTGTATTACCTCGGCCGGCGGTTGAACGGCAGGCACGGCGGCTTGCTGGCGGTGCTGTTGTTGGGTTCGCTGCCGCTACTCGGCCAGAACGCCACCAGCTCCAGCATGGAACTGCTCAACATCATCATGCTGCTTGCGGTGGCTGCGCTCGGCGCCGCCTATCTCCGGCAACCGGACGACACCCGGCTTTCTGCGCTGGTGCTCGGGGCGGTGCTGTTGGCCCAGTCCCGCTATGAATCCGCCATCTACGTCGCGCCGGTCGCCCTGATCATCGCGCTCGGCTGGTGGCGGCAGCGCCGCATCTCGCTGTCGTGGGCGGCCGTGCTAGCGCCCTGTCTGCTCATTCCCTGCGCCCTGCAAAACAAGGTCCTAAACAACACCAAGTGGCTGTGGGAGCTGCGCGACAACCAGGAGAGCCGCTTCAGCCTCGATTATCTGTCCGGCAACCTCGACAGCGCGCGGGAATTTTTCTTCAACACCAACCCCCGGCTGGCCAATTCCTGGCCGCTGGCCGTGCTGGGCTTTCTCGCGCTCGGCTATGTCCTGTGGCGGTTGTTGCGTGTTCGGCCGTCCTTTACCGGCGCGAATCCCGATCACACCGCACTCTTCCTGCTCGGGATTGGCATGGTCACCAACACGGTCATCATCATGTTCTATTATTGGTCCAAGTTCGATGATCCCATTGCCTCCCGGTTCAGCCTGCCCTTTCACTTGGTGCTGGCGTTTGCCGTCGTGGTGCTGGCGGCGCGCCTCGACCGCCGCGGGCCCGCCAGCCTGGCCCTGCTGGGCGGCATGACGGTGTTTGCGCTGGGTGTGACGACCAGCCACAGCGCCCAGCACCTCTACTCCTATCTGGGCATTGATGAGATTGAGTGGGAAAAGCGGTATGTCGCTGCGCTGCCCCCCCGGGAGCGCCTAGTCATCAGCAACAAATCGACGCTGCCCTGGCTGCTGGTGAAAACGCCGTCGATTCTTATCGGTCGGGCGCGCCTGGTCGGCGACCGGTTACAATACCAGCTTGAGCGGGAGGCGTTCCGGGAAATCCTGGTGATGCAATCCCTGCGGCCCACGACGGTGCAAGGCGACCACCATCTCGTGCCCGAGGACCGCCTGCCGCCGGGCTTCGACCTCGAGCTCGTGACAGAAAAACGATTCGGCACCAAGATCACCCGCATCAGCCGCCTGATGGCGGTGAACCTGCCCCCCGCCGGCGCGAGCCCGACGATCGCCAAGCCATGAATAATTTGCACGGGCGCATTCCGCCGTCGTGCGAATTTTCCCGGTCGGCCTGGTTCCGCGCCGGACTGGTGCTGGCGGCGCTGGCTTTGCCGCCTTTGCTCTGGAGCGCGCTTTGCACCGCGGCTTCCTCCGGGGTCCCGTGGAATGCGGCCCGGCTGGCGCCTTCTTTTGCCTTGGCCTATGGACTGCCGGTATATGCGTTGCGCGACTCCGGCCAGCAGTTGGGCTGGTTTTATGGACCGGGTTTTCCGGTTTGGAATCTGCCGGCGACCTTGACGTCCAATCCCACCCACGCGCTTTTGATTGCAGGCGGCTGGAACGTGCTCACCTGGCTGGTGCCCGTCGCCCTCCTGTTGCATGCCGCCGGGGTGGCGCGTGGCTGGCTGACTCTGGCGGAAGCGGCGTTCGCAGGTGTGCTGTTGCTTGGTAACCTGGTCACTAACTACGGGTTTTATTTCATCCATGTGGATGCGTTGTGCCTAGCCGCGGGACTGGTGGCGTGTGCGGCCTTGCATCGGGCGGTAACCCAGGGAAACGAGCGTTGGCTGCCGGTGGTGGCGGCCGCCCTGGCCGGGGCGTTCTGGACCAAGCAAATTTCCTGCCTCCTGGCTCTGGCGATGTTGATCTGGCTGTGGCGGGAAGGGCAGCGCCGGTTGCTTGGGCGGCTGGTATTCTGGTGCGTGGTCTGCACCGCGTTTTTGTCGGTGATGGTCTTTTTATACTTCGGCACTGAGGAACTTCTTTTCAACGGCTGGCTGGTGCACAGCCGCAATCCCTGGCGGGGGCAGGCTTGTTACAGGAGGAACTTGCTCGTCTGATAACATCCTCCTGGGTGTGGCTCCCGCTGGCCGGCCTGGTCGTCTGGCTGCGGCGCGACTCCAGTGCGCAAGATCTTCCTGCCGCCACAGCGTCGCTGGTGCGTCTGCTGATCTGGGCCGCGATCATCCAGCTGCCGCTGGGCCTGATGGCGGTGCTGAAGGCCGGCGGTGGATTAAATTCCCTGCACTCGGTGCACTATCTGTTGGTGGCCTTACTAATTCTTGCGTTTCACGCTTTTGCGCAACCCCGGCCGTCGCGGCCGGCCTCATGGCTGGCGCCCGGCCTGTGGTGGCTGGTTGCTGTGGTGACGCCGCTAGGCAACGCGGTGGTGTTTTCCTTGAATCCCGGTTCGCACTGGAAAGTGCCGCATAGTCACGGGCATCTGGTGGATCTGGCCCGCCAGCACCCCGGGAGCTATTATTTTCCGTGGAATCCTCTGGCTACGCTGATGGCCGAACACCGCATCCAGCCGCTGGACGACGCGCTCTACTGCCTGTGGCTGGCACGCTTGGAGCCGCCGGTGGAAAAGATCTGCTCGGCGGTTCCCGCCGATCCCGTCATCCTCTATGAAGAGCCGGCCCAGAGTCATTTTGCCCTGCGCTATTTTCCCACTGCCAAAAGCCTTGAGGCCGGGCCTGACCAGTCGCAGGAAAGAGCCAAACCATGAACGATAACGGAACCAAGCCCGCCCGCAGTTTGTTCACTCCGGGGCTCTGGCTGATCCTCGTAGTGTTGGCGGGCTATGGCCTGTTCGTGCTGCTGCCCACCGTGCAGCGGAAGCTCGGCATCTTTGACGAAGGCAGGTGGTTTTTGGATTCGTATGCCATTCTGGCTTCCAGCGATGCCGTGCAGGCCGGTTTGGATCCGGCCCAGCTTAATCCCCTGGATCCCCTGCATCGGCCCCACAGTTATTCCGGCTGGTGGTTTGTGCTCGGCAAACTCGGCCTGACTCGGGCGGATAATTTCCTGCTGGGCGGTAGCTGCGTGCTGGCGTTCCTCGCGGTGGCGCTGGCCGGCCTGCGGCCGGTCACGCGCCGGGAGGCACTGGGGTGCGCTGCGCTGGTCCTGTCCCCGCCGGTGCTGCTGGCGGTCATTCGCGCCAATAATGACCTGGTGGTGTTCGCGCTGGTGGGCGCCGGCCTGCTGCTGCTCCGCGCCAGCGCGCCATGGCGGCTGGCGGTTTTTGGCCTCGCCGTGGTGCTGGCCACGGGGCTGAAATTTTATCCGCTCGTCGCGCTGGGCGCCCTGCTTGCGGCCCGGCCGACGGGCCGGGTCATGTCAGTTGGCGTGGCGGCCGGACTGGCTGGCGCCTAGGTGCTGTGGAGCCAGTGGGATTACTTCACCCGCGCGGTCATTCCGGCCGCGGCGGGTTTCTATACCTTTGGCGCGCCACTGCTCTGGCGCGACCTCGGCCGGGCCGGGCCGGGGGTAATCCTGCTTTCGCCCGCCGTGCTCCTGGCGGCCGCGGTACTTCTGGTGCGGCGCAATTACACGACGGGACTCGCCGACCGCACGCAACCCTTGGGCGAGCGAGCCGCGTTCGCCGCGGGCGCGATGCTGCTGGTCGCCTGTTGGCTGGCGGGTGTAAGTTTCGCCTATCGATGGGTATTTGCCCTGCTGCTGCTGCCGTGGTTGCTGCGGCGCCAGCGGGAGGGCGTCCCGGCGGCCCGTCGGGCGCTGACCTTGCTCGTCATCGCGCTTTGGATGGACGGGCTCATCTGCCTCGGACTGAATCTGACATTGGTCCGGCTCGACGATGGTATCATGATGGGCGGCCAGCGCATCTGGCGGCTGGTGTCTCAGCCGCTCATCTGGGCGCTGATGGCGCTGCTGGCCGGCTGGCTGCTCGAGCTGTGGTACGAATATTGGCGCGATCTACAACGCGAGTGGACTTGGCCGCGCTGGCTGACGCCGCGCAGCTTGCTGGCGGGATTGGTGGTGTTCGGGTTGCTCGGTTATGTCCTCGCGCCCCGGGCGCGGGCGGTCCTGGGGATCACCGATTATGGCATGTGGTTCCTCGACTCCTACGCCGTGCTGGCGGCGAGCGACGCTCACCGGGACGGACTAGATATCACCCAGGCGAATTCCTACGACCCGCTCAACCGGCCGCACCGTTACTCTGATTGGTGGCTGGGTCTGGTCCGACTGGGCTTGACCCGCGAGGATAATTTTCTGGTGGGTTCCAGCTGGGTGCTGGGTTTCCTCGGGGCGATCTTTCTGACGCTGCGGCCGCGAAGCCATGCTGAGGCAGCCTGGCTCGCGCTGCTGGTGCTGAGTCCCTCGGTGCTGCAGGGGATTGTCCGGGCCAACAATGACCTGGTGATCTTCGCCCTGCTGGCGCTGGCCCTGCTGGCCCGACGGTTGCCGGGGGCGTGGGGTTGCTTGCTCGGAATCGCGGCCGTGGTGGTGGCCACGGGCCTGAAGTTCTATCCGGTCGCAGCCGGAGCGGCATTTCTGCTGGTCCGGCCGATCCGGTCGATGGTGGTGACGGTGTTGGCCGCGGCGCTGGCCCTGGGCGCAACACTGTGGAGTGTGTGGCCGCAGCTGGCGCGGGGAGTTTTTCCCATCGAGCCGACGGTTCACGTGTGGGGCGGGCGGCTGTGGTTGGAGGATCTGGGACTGCGCGCGGATTTTGCGCTCCCGGTCATCCTGCTGGTTCACGTGGTTGCCGCGGCCTGGCTGGTGCGCGGCGGCCGGATGCGGGGATCATCGGGGGCGGATAATGCGCCGGCCTTTATTCTGGCGGCGGTGGTGTTGCTCGCGTGTTTTGCCGCGGGGTCAAACTACTCCTACCGCTGGATATTCGCCCTCTGGCTCGGACCGTGGCTCTGGGATTCATGGCGCGAGCAGCAGAAGGCTTCGGTGCCGTGGAGTCGGGTGGCGCTATGGCTCGTTCCGCTCGTGCTCTGGCAGGACGGTTTGTTATGCGCAGCGGTCAACCTCGGGTCCGTGAAGGTGCCGGTGGCGCAATACGAGTCCTTGCAGCATTACTGGCGGTTGGGGACGCAGCCGCTGACCTGGTTGCTAATGATCCTGCTGGCGGGCTGGCTGCTGCAGACCGTGGTGACAGCCGCCCGGTGCGCGGCCTAATTTTTACTGCGGGCGCGCTCGATGATCCGGAGCCAGTCGCTGTAATTGCCCTTCACGGCCGCGGCCACTTCCGCCTCGGTCAGGCGGTGGATGAAAATCGAATGGCCGATTACGACCTCCGGTTTCCTGGCCCGCAGGTAGTGGCACAGCCGCGCAAAGCGCAGCATGTCGTAGCGTGCCCAAGTTTGCTCAAAGGCCTCGGCCGCCCCCGTCGCCTGCACCTCGCGCTGCGCGGCGGGATTGCGCCAGTATTCGCGATAAAGGTGCTCGTTGCTCCGCAGTTCCTGGTATTCCTTTTCCCGCATCAGAGTCCAGTCACCCCGGACCGGACTGTACACCTGCTGCAGCATCGTCGCGCTCACGCAGTAAACTCCGGCGGTGAGCTCATACCAGCGATGCGTGAACTTGAAGTCGTTCACAAACGGCAGGCGGGCGGCGTCGAGGTGGTAGTAGTCGGGATTACCCGAGCCAAAGTAGGAGAGGAACAGCGGCCGGATCGGGCCGTCGGCCGACCGGCCCTGGGCCTCCAGCCACGCGTTTAAGCCGGACAGATCCTGGCCCCAATCAAGTGAGCTGTCCACGAGCAGCCGCCAGCCATTTGCCGGGCCGCCCGCGAAGCCATTGAAGTAGGCAAGGTAATCGGGATGGATGCGCCCGGCTTCCACGCCCTGCAGCGCGCCCAGCAGTCCGGCAAGTGCCAAGCGGACCCGTGGGGCCGCTGCGATCCGCATTACCGCAATCCCTGCCACGATGCACAGCGCCGGGTAAAGCGGCAGCAGGTGCCGGTGGCCGATGTTCAAGTGGCTGGTCAGCGCGACGCCACCATAGACCCCGGCGAGCATCAACAGTGGGGCGAGCCGCAGAGTCCATTCCCGCGCCCGGCGCCAGCGCAGCGCGGCCGCGATGATCGCGAGCACCAGACCGGCGAGTTCGGCGGGCGTGGATTTCCAGAGGAAGGCCAGTGGGAAGAACCGCACCCAGCCCTGGCTGCTGTATTCTCCCGCCAGAAAGGCCGCCCGGGCCTGGGCCCCGACGCAGGCATGGGTGTAGCCAAACAGAAAACCCTCGGGCAGCAGGTGCAGCTTGCGGCACAGGTTGATGACCGGCGCCTGCCAGCCGATTTGTCCCAGCATCCAGTTCCAGCTGCGGATAAAATGATCCGCGGGTGGCAGGTCCGGCGCAAACGCCGTGTAACGAAATCCGAAAAACGCCCAGATGATCAGCCCGGCCGCGACACCATGGCCGGCGAGTTGCAGGAAAGTGCGCGCATAGCGTCGCTCCCCGGCGGGCACGGACAGGAGGTGCCAGGCCGTCAGGAAGACAAACACGGGCAGTAGCAGCACGGCGGAGAATTTTGCCACGCAAGCCAGCCCGAAAACCAGCGCGCTGGCGAGGACGCGCCTAGGGCGGTCTCCCCGGAGCTGCCACCAGCAGGCACCGGCACTGGCGGTCAAGAGCAACGCGGCGGCCGCGTCGGAGGTCGCGAGCGGCCCGTGGGCCAGGTAAGTGGGGGAGAGCGCCAGCAGTCCAAGCGCCGTCAAGCCGGCGATATCACCCGCCAGCCGGCGGGTCCAAAGGAAGACCAGCAGCCCGGCCCCGAGGCTGAAGAGGACGTTCATCGCCCGCGCCCGCATCAAAATCGGCCAGTGGTCGTTGCCGCTTTCGTAGAAAAACTGGTAGCTCATCACATAGACGTCGGACGCGCGCCAGTAGTCGTTGCCCTCGAATGGCGGAGGCTTGGCCCCCGCCAGCACCGCGGGCAGAGCGTGGAGCCGCTGCGGCAGCACGCCGTTGTCCGGATGGATGCGATAGTCGCCATACCGGTCGAACAGATAGCCGCCGGTCACGTGAAAAATTTCATCCGCCGTCACGCTCTTGCCGGCTACCGCCCGCAAACCCAGTGCGGCGTGCAGGATCAGCAGCGACACCACGCCCACCCACACTTTCCAGTCACGGCGCGTGGTTTCCATGGCGGGCGCGGTCAGCCCAGCGCAGCGCGCAAGCTTTCGCAGGCGTAGTCGCACTGCGCGCGATTCATCTCGGGAAACATCGGCAGCGAAAGGATCGAGCGGGCGGCCTGCTCGGCTTGGGGGAAGGCGCCCGCCCGGTAGCCGAGTTCGGGCGACACGCTGATGACCTGGCCCCAGAACCAGGCGAGCAGCAGGGCGGCCAGGAAGCCCGGCCGGATCCTGGCGACATATCCTTGGGCAGGGTTCATCGCCGGGGATCGCGCTCAGCGCAGCGGACGTTGAACGTCCAGAATAACGGGACCGTAGAGGGCCTGCTGCACTTCTTGATCGGTGAGTTTGAACAGCAACAACGAGCCCCCGATGAGCTGGAGGGATTCGCGCCTACGAAGGTAGCGGCACAGCCGGGCAAATTGCAGGATCTCGATGTCCATGGCGTCGCGCGACATCTGCGCCTGTTCGTCCGGCGTCAGGCTGGCCTGGCGCGCCGCGGCCTGGCCCAGGCGCTGCCCGAGCTGCCCGTAAAGCGTTTCCTGAGGCTCGGCCCAGGTGCCGCGCATTGGCAGGAAAGTGCAGTGAAAATACGTGGCGCTGATGACAAACCAGCCGCCGCGGGCCTGCGCGGGAAAATAGCGCACGCCGGAATCGTTCATCTCGTCGCCGAAGCGCACGACATCGAGCTGGCGGGCGCGGGGCGAGTCGGCGCCGAAGTAGGTGAGGAAGACGGGCAGCTTGTTGCCCTCCGATTTTTTCTGCTCCAGCCAGCGGCCCAGGTCGGGCAGGCCCTGCCCCCAGTCGAGCGAGGACTCGACAAAGCAGTGGTAGGCGCTCTCCGTCCCGCCGGTGAGCGGCTGGAAATACGAGAGGTAGAATGGCCGCGCCGAGACCGAGTCGAATGCGTGCAACACCACGGCCAGCCCCAGCACGATGGCCACCATCCGGGCGGCGCGGCTGGCCAGCCAGAGCGCCGAGGCGGCGGCGAAGACATAGAAGGCGGGGTAAACGGACAGGATATGCCGGTGACCGAGGTTCAATGTCATGTTCACCGCCATGATCCAGTAAACGACGGAAAACAATATCAACGGCGCGGCCCGGTAGGCAAGGGAACGGCGGAAACGCAATCCGGCGGGTTTTTGTTTCAAGGCGAGCCCGGCGGCCCGGCACTGTGCCCAAACGATCGCGGCCACGCCGGCGACAAACAGAAGCAAGGCGGGCAGCGTGGTCTTCATCAGGAACGCCACGGGGAAAAACATCGGCCAGCCGGTTTTGCGGTATTCGCCCATGAAATAGGCGGGCCGCTCCTTGGCGAATTTGTACGTGTGCGCGAAGCCCCAGAGATAGGCCTCCGGCAGCAGCCGGTGGTCGCGCAGGAAGCCGACCAGCTTGGTGATACCCGTCTGCTGTGGTGTCCGGAAGGGCGGCGTGAAGGCCGTGAGTGCGCTGCTGTCGCTCCACGGCACCTTGGCCTTGTCGAGCACGACGTCCCACGGGGAATAGTAGTCGGTGAAAGCGGAGCGGGTCCGGTCCGGCCCCTCGTATCGGAACGAGTAATTGGCCCACACTAGGGTCAGGCTGCCCGCAGCGGTCACCAGCAATAGTCCCAGCGTGGTCGCGGCCACCGCACTGCGCCGGCGCAGCCAGTGCACCCGGCCGAGCGCCACCACATAGGGCACCGGGCGCAGCCAGCGCAGCAGCAGGAGCACGGCGATGAGCGGCACGATGATGCTGCCGGACATTTTCGAGAGGAAACATGCGCCGCACGCGGTGATCGCGCCGAGCAACCGCCACCAGGTGGCCCGGTGGAGCAGCAGCCAGACAGCGGACAATGACGCGGTGGCGCAGAGCGTGAACGCCATGTCGGAGGTGATGAGACCGCCGTGGGCCAGCAGGGCCGGGCAGAAAACCGCCAGCGCCAGCGCCAGCCAGCCGGCCGTCCGGCCGAAGAGCCCGCGCGCCCAGCGCCATGTCAGCCAGCAGGCCAGCACGCCAAGGAGGCCGATGACCGCCCGCCCGCGCTGCAGCATTTCCGCCAGGGGATTGCCGAGCTGGTAGAAGAAGATTTCCCCGACGAGGTTGACCCTCGAATTAAGCCACAAGGGGCTGTCGAGTGGCGGGAATTTCAGATCCAGGCCTAGCAGGGGTAACGCGGCGAGACGCATGGGCAGCGTGCCGTTCTCCGGGTGCAGCCGGTAGTCGTTGAATTTCCAGTAGGTGTAACCGCCGGTCAGGTGCACCACCTCGTCCGCCGTTACGCCCATGCGCGGCGAGACGCTTACGGCCATCACCCAGTAAAGGAGCAGGACCAGCGTGACCAGCAGGGCTGCGCGATACCGGCGGGGACGGGACGGCGGCATGAGTGGCTCAGCGGGTCGGGCCGCGCTTGATGAGGTAGAGCGGGCGCTCCTTCACCTCGTCATAGACCCGGGCGAGGTATTCGCCGAGCACGCCGATCCCGATGAACTGCACGCCGCCGAGAAACAAGACCAGCGCCGCCAGCGTCGTGAAGCCGGTCGGCGCCGTCTCGATGTTGATCAGGCGCTTGATCACATAATAGAGGCCGAGCACGAAGCCCGCCGTGCCAATCGTGAGGCCGGTGTAAGTCAGCAGGCGCAGCGGCAGGTAGGAAAAACCGAACACCCCGTCGAAGGCGTAGCGCGCCAGCCGCTTCATCGACTGCTGCGGCTGGCCGGCGGCGCGCTGCTGCCGGTCATAATAAATCTCCGTCGTGGCAAAACCGACCCACGAGCGCATGCCGGGGAAAAACCGGTGCCGCTCAGGGAGCCGGTTCATGGCGTCCACCGCGACGCGGTCGAGCAGGCCAAAGGTGCCGGTGTTGGCTTCGATAGGATAATCCGAGATGCGGTTGAACAGGCCGTGGAATACATTCATGCCGAAACGCCGCGAGCCCGTCTCCTGCCGCGAGCGCCGGACGGCGCGCACCACCTCGGCGCCGTCACGCCATTGCGCGACCATCTCGGGGATGCATTCCGGTGGATCCTGCAGATCGGCGTCCATGGTGACGACGGCGGTGCCGCCGGCGTGGGCCAGCCCGGCGGCGAGCGCAGCCTGAAAGCCGAAATTGCGACTGAGCTCGATGAGGGCAAACCGCGGATCGCGGCTGCCGTGGGTGCGAATCAAAGCTGCCGAGCCGTCACGGCTGCCGTCGTCCACCAGCAGGGCGTCCCACTTGACGCCGGGATTCTGGTCAAAGACCGCGGTCAGGCGGGCGAGCAATTCCGGCAGCACCGGCTCCTCGTTGAAAATCGGGATGACGACCGTGACTGCTGGTTGCGACGTGGAATGGGCCATGCTTTTATGATTAAGACAGATGCCCGCGGCCAGTGCAAGCGGTCGGACAGGGGGATTTTGTTCTCCAGTGCGACGGGCGGGGGTTCAGGGCGGAGCGGGCGGTGAAT
Organism: Lacunisphaera sp.; assembly: GCA_009695095.1. Lineage (GTDB taxonomy): Bacteria > Verrucomicrobiota > Verrucomicrobiia > Opitutales > Opitutaceae > Lacunisphaera. The sequence continues at coordinate 37,360 of SIBQ01000011.1, read as the reverse complement.
AAACTTCAAAGAAGCGCGACTCGCCGGTCCGGCGCGCGTGTTTTCGCACCCAGTTTTGGACAAAGTAGTAATTCCACTCCGCCGGCACCCCGTAAAGCCCGAGGCTGAGTTCGGAGATCAGGCAGCGTTGCACAAAAATCCGGGTGCCGGGTGGCAGCCGGCGCACCGCGTCGACCACCCGGTTGACCAGCGTGGCGTCGTAACCGAGTTCGGTTTCCTGCGGCCACTTGGCGGGCAGGGGATTGCGCTGCGGGCTGCGGATCCAGACGGCCGCGCAATCCGTGAGAATGGCATAGGGTTGGTGCTCGGCTTCGCAACGCGCGACCAGCTGGCGCAAATCGGCCAGCACGGCATAGGTGAGCTCGTTGGTGCGCAGGCCAGCGCCGCCGGGGAGCACGTCGCTGACTTCAAAGCGCAACTCGGCCGCCGGCCGGTCGCGGTAGGGATACAACTGCCGCGCGTGCCAGAACGCGGCCCCGATGGCCAGCAGCGAGACGAGCGCCGCCCTCTGGATCCACTGGGCCGGCGGCTGTCCCGCGGCCGCCAGCAACTGGTGCCCGCCGCGCCAGATGAGCACCAGCAGAACGCCGGTCATCAGGGCCGGGCTGTTGTAGCCAAGTGAAATTGCCGTCACCCATGTCAGGCGAGCCCCGCCACCAGCGGCAGCCGCTCGGCGGCCGGCAGCTCGCGCCCGGTTAGCACCGCCGCGAAAACCAGTCCGAGGGCAAAACCAAAAAGCTTGAAGGCGCCGTCATGGTAATCCCCCGGACCCTGCCAGAGATTCACCGCGGCAAAACCCGCCGCGGCCAGCGCGGTGAACAGGGCGAGTACACCGCCCGCGACGCCCGGCCGCCGTCCGGCAAAATGAATCAGGCTCCCCACCAGCGCGCCCACCGGGATTGCCCAGAGGAATACGGGCGTCCGGGTGAAGCGGTCGATCACCACGCCCTTGAACGCCCCGCCCGTGGCGGCGGCTTGGTGGAGGAATTCCGGCAGGCAGCCGGCCACCGCAGTCGCGGCGAGGTAGGCCAGTGGCGGCAGCGCGGCCCAGAACATGGCGCGCCACTTGCGTGTGTCGGGCGTGGCCAACAGCAGAAATGGTGCGAGCAGCGCGAAATTCTGCCGGCATAGCGCCGCCAGCCCGACGCAGACAAACGCCGCGCGCAATCCGCCCAGAGTGCCGCGCGCCGCCAGCCCGACCGCCAGCGAGCAGAACAGCATGCCGACCAGGCTGTGCCAGGCCATGACGGGAAAAACATGCGCCGTCAGGAAGAAAACGCCGGCGTAGAACGGATAGCGCACGGACCACGGGATTTGGCCCGGCAGGGCGAACCCGCTCCAGATCCAGCTCAGGCCGCCGATGGTCAGCCAGCCCCACAGCCGCGAGAGCCAGATCGTGTGTTCGCCGCCCAGCCACACCACGGGTACTTGCAGCAGGGCCGAGAGAGCCGGCCGCACAAAGATAAAATCCCGGTGGGGAAATTCTCCGTCGAGCATCCGGCGAGCCACCGCCTGCAGCCAGCCATCATCCGTCGGGGTGAATCCGATCCAGGAAAACCCGAGGTGGCACGCGAGCGGCAGCAGCAGCCACGCCCAGGGCGCGAGCCGGTGTAGGGCGAAGGGAGCCGGGGGGATTACGCCGGGTTGCACTCCGGGGCTCAGCCAAGATTGTATTTCACGATCACGTAGATGGCGCGGAAGCCGTCGCGCCAGCCGATCTTTTTGCCCTCGGCATAGGTGCGGCCGTAGTAGGAGATGCCCACTTCATAGATGCGACAGCCGTCCAGCCGGGCCATCTTGGCGGTGATCTCCGGCTCGAAACCGAAGCGGTTCTCCTCGATCTTGATTTTTTGCAGCACCTCGCGACGGAACAGCTTGTAGCACGTCTCCATGTCCGTGAGGTTGAGGTTGGTGAACATGTTCGAGAGCAGCGTGAGGAAGCGGTTGCCCACCATGTGCCAGAAATAAACCACGCGGTGCGCCTCGGCGCCCATGAAACGCGAGCCGAAGACCACGTCGGCTTTGCCGTCGAGCAGCGGCTTCAACAGCCGGGGGTATTCCTGCGGGTCGTATTCGAGGTCGGCGTCCTGCACGATGACGGCATCACCGGTCGCGGCGGCGAAGCCCGCGCGCAGTGCCGCGCCCTTGCCCTGGTTCACGTCGTGGTAGATGACCCGCGTCACCAGCGGCTCGATCTCCGCGCGCAGGAGTTCACGCGTGCCGTCGGAGGAGCCATCATCCACGACGATGATCTCCTTGTCCGCCACCGGGGCGGCGCGCACCGCCGCCACGATTTCGCGGATGGTGTTTCGCTCGTTGTAGCAGGGGATGACAATGGAAAGTTTCATGCGGAACCCGTGGCCACGCTAGCGGCGCATCGGGGCTAGGAAAGCCTTTTCAGGCGCCGCGCTCCGCCCTTGACGGCCGCGAAGCCGCCTCGGCATGGTGGGGGCGTGGGAAACCGCCCGTCACCCCTGAAGCTCGTCGTCCTTGTCCTGCTCCTGCTTATCGTGACCGGCGCGGGCCTGTGGTGGTTGAAGATTCACGACTTCAACGTGCGGCAATCCATCGAGGCCAGTATCGCCGTGCTGCGCGACGCCGGGCCGTGGGCCTTTTTCATCGCGTTTGCGGTGCTGCCCGCGCTGGGTTTTCCCATGTCGGTGTTTTACCTGACCGCGGGCTCGGCCTTCACGGAGAAAATCGGACTGGGCGGAGTGATCGCGGCGGCCGGCGCCGCCCTCCTGGTCAATCTCACACTGACCTACTGGCTCGCGCGTTACACGCTCCGCCCGTGGCTGGAAGAAATGATCAGTCGCACCAAATACAAAATCCCGGTCGTGGCCACGGCCGACCACGCCGAGATCACCCTGCTGCTGCGCATCACGCCCGGCCCGCCCTTCTTTGTGCAAAGCTACCTGCTCGGGCTCGCGGGCGTGGAGTTCCGCACCTATCTTTGGATTTCGTGGATCATCTCGATCGCCTACGCCACCGGGTTTATCGTGTTTGGGGACGCCATCCTGCACGGCAAGGCCAAGGTGGCTTTCCTAGGGCTCAGCGTTCTGGTCGCGGTGGCGCTGGCCGTTCACCTGCTGCGGCGGCACTATGGCAAAAAAAGACCCTGAACTTCCCCTTGACGACGCGGGCCGCGTGCGGACCGTCACCGAATTCACCCGCGAGGTGAAGGAGCTGCTGGAGGGCGGCCTCCGCCCGGGTTGGGTCCGCGGCGAGGTCTCCAATTTCCGCGCCCAGTCCAGCGGGCACGTTTATTTTTCACTCAAGGATGCGGGCGCCCAGCTCTCCTGCGTGCTCTTTCGGGGCGATGCCGCGCGGCAGAGCGTGGTGCTGCGCGACGGGCTGCAGGTGCTGGCCCACGGCGAGGTCAGCGTCTACGAGGCGCGCGGCCAGTATCAACTCGTCGTACGCGCGCTGATTGGGCACGGCGCTGGCCGGCTCCAGCAGGAATTGGAAAAACTTAAGTCGCGGCTGGCGGCCGAGGGCCTGTTCGACCCCGCGCGCAAACAGCCGGTTCCGCTTCTGCCCCGCACCGTCGGCTTCATCACGTCGGCGACCGGCGCAGCGGTGCAGGACTTCATCCGCATCCTGCAACGGCGCGGGTGGACCGGCCGGCTGGTCGTGTTGCCGGCCAAGGTGCAGGGCGAGGGTGCGGCGGCCGAAATGATCGCGATGCTGCACACGGGCGAGGCGCTGAAAATTTTCGACCTGCTCGTTATCGGTCGCGGCGGCGGCAGCATCGAGGACCTGGGGGCGTTCAACGAGGAGCCGCTCGTCCGCGCGGTGGCGGCGTGCGGCGTGCCCATCATTTCCGCCGTCGGCCATGAGATTGACTACACCCTGTGCGATTTCGCCGCCGACGTGCGGGCCGAGACGCCCAGCGGTGCGGCCGAGCTCATCTCGAGCAATTATCTTGCGGGCACCGGGCGCCTGACCCGGGTGGCCGGTAACATGGCCAGCACCGTGGACGCCGCGCTGGAGCGGGCGCGGGAACGGCTCGACCATGCGCGCAGCCGGTTGCGGCTGCTCACGCCCGTGGCTGCCATCGAGCAAAGCCACCTGCGGCTCGACGATCTGGGCAACCGGCTGGGCTCGGCCCTGCGCTCGGCCCTGCAGTTGCGCCGCGGGCAGTTGACACATGCGCGGTCCCGGCTGTCGGCGGCATCGCCGGGAAAACGCGTGCAGCAGGAATCGCATCGGCTCCACTCACTGTGCAAGCGGCTGGAATCGGCCAGTCCGGCCTCAGTGCTCAAGCGCGGCTATGCCATCGTTCGCGACGCGGCGGGCCGGCCGGTCGCCCGGGCGAAGAGCATCAAGCGTGGCCAGCCGCTCGTGAACGAATTCCACGATGGCGCGGTGCGTGTGCGGGCCGAGGAGTGACGCTTAGCGCGGGACAGGAAACAAATTGTCCGTCGCCACCCGCAAGGCGGCCAGCCACTTCGGGCTCCGGTTTCCGCGGGCCCACGCTTCCAACTCACCGGGGGAGAAGCGCGCCTTGGCCATGAGCAGGAAGATGTTCAGTGCGGCGGTAAGCGGCAGGGCTTGGGCGTGCTCGATTTCACCGGGCCGGGCTTGGCCGGTGAGGCAGAGCGCCGTGAGCGCGTCGGGGTCGCTGTTTTCCAACCATCGCTGCCGCCAGAGATTGAGTCCCGCTGGCTCACCGGCCCGCCACAGGGCCAGGGCTACGATGTTGGCGTGCCGGTGTCGGGCCGGCACCGCGGTTTGCGCATAAAGCTGGCGGGAGATGTCCTGCCAGATTTTTTCCGAATCATCGGCTGGCGCCCCGGTCAGGAGCAGGTTGAAATAACTCGTCAGGCCCATGCGCAGCGCATCGGGGTGCCCCGGTCGCATGACCAGCGCTGCGCGCGCTTCCGTCCAGGTGATCTGGACGGCGCCGCTGCTTTCCGCGGCGGCGGTCAGCAGCAGATGATCCTGCAGGTAGGTGGACTGGTCAGCTGCGCCGAACCAGCTGGTGAATGTAATCACCCCGAGCCCCGCAATCAGCAGGGTGGTCGCGATTTTTGCCCGGAAGCTCCTGGGCCACCATGCGCGGGGGACCGCCACTCCGCCCCGGCCAGCACGCAGAGCAACGCCGCCAGCGGCAGGCGGAAGCGCGCACTGACATAGAACAAGAACAGGCCCGCGGCGACGGCGCCGGCCAGCAGCAACACGGCGTCGCGCAGCGGCGGCCGTGAGCGGCCGAGGGCGATGATGCCCAGCGTTCCGCCCAGCAGCAGCACACCCCAGCCGAGCGGGTTGAACCGCAGCCACGGCGAGCGGGCTTGGTGAAAAGAGTAGGTTTTGTTGTTATACTGCTCGTGATTGTTCGCCATGTAGTAGGCTTTGCGCAGTTCGAGCTTCAACCACGCGGCGGGGTGGGCGCGGATTTCAACGAACAGCCGCTGCCGCCAGTAGCGGTTGAATGGATCGATGCGCAGCGGCCCGGTGTCGGCCGTGGCCTGCTGGTAAAGCAGCAGCGATTCCCGCCGTGCCGGGTTTTCCTGCGCGCCGCGCGCCGGCGCCTCAAACCACATCGTCTGGGCATAGTAGCGGCCGTTGGCGCCGGGCTTGTTGGCCGCCCAGAGATTATAGGCGCCCTGCCACGGCAGCAGGCGGAACTCGCCGCTGACGCGCCATTGCCATAGGCCTTCGGCCAGCCACAGCAGTCCGCCGGCAGCCAGCGCAAGTCCGATCGGGCGAAGCTGCGCGCGCCACAACCGCAGTGGGCCGATCGCTGCGACCCAGAGCAACGGCAGCGCGAGCCACACCAGAAGGAATTGCGGACGTACAAGCGCGGCGGCCGTCCAGGTGAGGGAGAGCTAGAGTGCGTTGCGGTGCGGGGGGCCGGCTTTAGCGCGCTCGGGCAGAAACTGCAGGCCGGCGAGGGAAAGGGTGTTCGCCAGCGTGCTGTCGAGGATTTGCGTCGCGTAGTGGATGAGCACGGGGTTGAGCCCGTGACATAGCCCGGCGGCGAGCCCGGTGCGCGCGGAGCCGAACCATTTTTGCGTAAGCCGCACCACCAGCAGGGTGTTGAGGACATGCAGCAGCAATTCCGCGGCCATGGCGGCTTGCGGCAATTCGTCGGTCAGCGTTCCGGTGGCGCGCAGACCGGCGAGAAACAGCGGGTAACCCATCGCGCGGTAAAACGGCTCGGAGGGCAGCGAGCCCTGCGTGATTTGGGCGGTCAGTTGCAGGTTCTCTCGCTCGTCGAGTACAGGGCTCTGCCCCAGCGGCGTGCCCCCCACCCCAGATGCGCGCCGCCATACAGGAGGGTCAGCAACGCGATGGCCCACCGGCCCGGACGCGTCAGCTTGCTTTCGCTGGCTTCCATGCGGGCTCTAGCGCACGCGAGACCCGGGCGCGGGGCAACAGGTTTCTCACGGAATAATCTGCCACGGAGGGGCTCTCACGTCCGGCCCCGGGTTCCCCGCGGTTGCCAAGACCCAAAGCATGACTATCAATTCTTCCATGGAAAAGTGGCCTTTTTTCATCCTCCCCTTGATCGCCGTGGCGGCCGTGCTGGCCGCCGATTCCAAAATGAAATCCGCCAAGACGCCCCCCGCCAAGGACGCCCTCGAGTGCAAGCCCGGTGAAATCTCCGCCTGCGGCCTGCCCTCCAAGGTCGTCATCGACATGAGCAAGAACAAGGTGAAGCACACCGACGCCGAGTGGCGCGCGCTGCTCACGCCCGAACAATACCAGGTGTCCCGCCGGCAGGGCACCGAGCCCCCTTTTCGCAACGCGTATTGGGACAACCACGAGGACGGCGTCTATTTCTCCGTCGGCAGCGACACGCCGCTCTTCGACAGCCGTGACAAGTTTGACTCCGGCACGGGCTGGCCGAGCTTCACGAAGCCGATCGAAAAGGCCCTGGTCGGCGCGACCACCGACAGCAGCTTCGGCATGACCCGGGTCGAGGTGCACTCCAAGGTGGACGGCGGCCACCTTGGCCACGTGTTTGACGACGGCCCGGCGCCGACCGGCCAGCGCTACTGCATCAACTCCGCCTCGCTGAAGTTCATGCCCCGTGCCGAGTATGCGGCCTGGGTGGCGAAGAACAGCCCCGCGGTGGCCAGCACTAAGTGATCATTTGCCCGCCGCCGGCGCGGCCGGGGGGATTTCCGCGAGGTGCTCCGCCTTCCAGCGCATCGCCATCAGGATGCGTTGTTGGCCGCTGGGGTGGTCGAAGAAGAAAATTTCCTCCCATTTGCCCGGGGCAAGCTTGCGGTATTCGGAGAGCTTGAGCGCGGTGGTGGCGAAGCCGTCGGGCTGCCGCGCGGCGTTGAGCCCGAAGATGTCGGCCTCCACCTCGTTGGTGCGGATGAGCGTGTTGCGCACCGGCGTCGCGAGAAACATGAACACGCTGAAACCGGCCATGATCAGCGGCAGGCCGGCGAAGTCGTCGATGCCGTGCAGACCCCAGCCCGCGCCAAACCGCCGGCTGGCCGCGCCGAAAAACCAGTGGGTGAACGCGAACCCGGCGGCGTAAAGCAGCGAGAAAAAGACGACGCCCTTGTAGACGTGGTTCAGCACGTAGTGGCCGAGCTCGTGGCCCATGACGGCCTGCATTTCACCGGGCGAGCAGCGGTTGAGGAGATTGTCGTTGAGGGACACGCGGATGGTATTGAGCGCCCCGCTGACGTTGGCGCTGACGCGCTTGGTCTGCTTCGAGGCGTCGAACTGGTAGACGTTGTCCACCGGCACGCTATTGGCGCGGGCCATCGACAGGATGGGGTCGCGCACCTTGGCGTCGGTGAGCGGCGTGTATTTATTGAACAGCGGGGCGACAAACACCGGCGCGAGCACCGTGAGGAAAATTATGAAGAACGGCGTAGCGAGGGACGCCCGCACCCACCAGCCTTGGGGCGATTTCCGGATGCCCAGATACAGGAGCGAGCCGATCAGGCTGAAGACGATCAGGCCGACCATGAGCCCCTTCAACTGCTCGCCCAGCCAGCCGCCGGTCGTCAGGTTGGACAGGCCGAAGCGGTGTTCCCGGATGAAGCCCACGTAGTAGTCGCTGGGCAGATCGAGTACCGCCGACACCACCGCGAACATCACAATGGAAAGCACACCCTGCAGGTAGCGGGCCTTGAAAACCGCTCGGCGATATCCCGCAGCCTGACGGTGACGCCGAATTTCAGGAGAACCCACGCGATGAAGAGGGAGAACGCCAGATTCCAGACCTGGATGATGTAGCCGCCTTCGAAGTAGGCGTCGGACTTGGCGCGGGCCTCGGCCGGCAGGGTGTTAATCAGTTTCTCCGTCTCGGCGACGGGATCAAAACCCGGCGCGGCGTGGAGGGTGGTGGCGAAACCGAGCAGTAACAAAATCCAGGGCAAGGACCGGGCGAGGGGTGCGCGGGGCAGGGGTGTCATGGCCTGTTAAACCCGCCTCGCCTTCGCAGCGCAAACCCGAACCAAGCTCACGGATAGAGCCAGTATTTCTTACTCTGCTGCTGGTAGGTGGCGGCGCGCTCCGCCCAGTTTTTGAGGAACAGGGCGACATCAACCCGCGGTCCGTCGCGCTTGAGGGCGGCGGTCCACGCGGCGGAGCCGACGTGGATGTTGAAGGTGCGCGTATCGTCCGTGGTCATCACGGCGAAGGGATTCAGGCGCTGCCAGGTCGCGGCCTGCTTGTGCATGTAGAAGGACAGCTCGGTGGGATGCCATTGCTCCCAGTTGACGACCTCCACGTATACCCCGGTGATGAGTTTGCCGTCACGATCCAGCCCCTGCTGCTTGACCAGCATGATGCCGGGAATCTTGTAGGACTCGAGCGCCTTGATGATCTCTTCGGGGGTTTTCTTCGGGTAACCGAGGCCGCGGAAGGGGAATTCCTTCCCGATGCCCGAGCTCCAGTCGCTGCTCAGGCAGCCGAGGCCGACCATGGCGTAGCCCACCGTCGCCTCGTAGGACGGCATCAGGGGCGAAGTGGCGATCCATTTCAACCCGGTGTCCGGCCAGCGCATCGCGCGGGTCCAGCCGCGCATGGGGATGACGGTGAGCTTGCCCCGGGCGCGCACCTTGTCGGTCACATTAATGCCGGTCGCGCCGGGCACTGACAGGACGCCGGGGCTGCCCATGGCCAGGCGCGCGAGTTCGCCGATGGTCAGGCCGTGCACATAGGGCACGCGGAACACCCCGACATAACTCTTGAAATCCGCATCGAGCGGCGGGCCGTCGACCTTGAGGCCGCCGAGCGGGTTGGGCCGATCGAGCACGATGACCTCGACCTTGTTTTCGAAGCAGGCGGCCATCATGTAGGCCATGGCGCTGGTGAACGTGTAGGAACGCGCCCCGATGTCCTGCAGGTCGATGACGACGGCATCGAGCCCCTTGAGCATCGCGGGCGTGGGTTTGCGGCTCTCGCCATGCACGGAGTAGATGGGCAGGCCGGTCGGGGCGTGGATTGAATTGCCGAAGCGCACCTCCGCCTTGATCTGGCCGTCGATGCCGTGCTCGGGCGCGAAAAGGGCCCCCAGCTTCACGTTGGTTGCACGGCGCAGCACGCTGACGGTGCTCTCGCCGCGCCGGTTCACGCCGGCGGGATGCGTGAGCAGGCCGATTTTCTTCCCGGCGATGGCGGCGAATTTGTCGGCTTCCAGCACGTCTATGCCCAGCATGACGGGCGGCAGGATCTCCGGCGGCAAGGCGGGCAGGACCGCGGCCGGGGCGGCCGGCTTGGTCGCAGCCTTGGTTGGCTTGCTCGCGCAACCGAGCCCCAGCGCCAAGGCGCAGGCGGCGGCGGTTCCGAGGGAAATCTTCACGAGCGGCCGGCAGGACATGTGCCGTAATTTCTGAAAATGCCGGGAGAACTTGGCGAGGAGAATCGTTGCACGGAAAATGTCACAATGCGGTCTAGCTGGATCAAAACAACCAAACCCGGATTATTGCCACAAAAAGCCCCAGGAGGGGTGTGGCTTCGACTGAGTGTTCCGTGCGCCTAAAGGCGCGGTGTTAAGGGTCATGCTTCGAGGCACATTTTTGTGACTCTTTGTGGCCATTATTGTTTTGACGGTTTCAGAACACGCGGGCCACGGCGGCCGCCAGCAGCTCCGCCGTGCGTGGCAGGGCCTCGACCAGGTGCAGGCCGGCAGGCGTGATGACGTGAAACGCCTGGTCCGCGGGCACGCCGAGGCTGCCGGCGAAGACGTGCGCAGGTTTGTCCAAGCGGCGGGCCTCCGTGAAAAGCGAACCCGGGCCCTTGCCTCCGAGCGAGGTGGCGTCGAACCGCCCCTCACCGGTGAGCACAAGGTCGGCGGCGGCGAGGCGTGCGGGCAGATCCAGCCAGTCGGACACGAGGTCGAATCCCGGCACGAGTATTGTGCCACACGCGACCATCAAGCCAAATCCGATGCCGCCGGCTGCGCCCGCGCCAGGTGTGTCCGCCAGCGAAAGCGATTTTCCGCAGGCCTCGCATAACAATGCCGCCATCCGCGCGGCCTGCGCCTCAAGCCGGGGCACGTCGCCGGCGCGCAATCCCTTTTGCGGGCCGAACGTCGCCGTGGCGCCGTGCGGACCAAGCAGGGGATTGGTCACGTCGCACGCGATCAAAATCGGCGGTAGCTTGATCGCACCGGAACAGTCGATGTGCGTGATCTTTTCCCACGTCGCTGGCACCGGCACCGCGATGACTGCGCCTGCGGCGTCGAGAAATCTGCAACCCAGCGCCGCGAGCGCGCCGAGTCCGAGATCGTTGGTCGCGCTGCCCCCGACACCGAGCAGGATGGCGCCGGCGCCCGCTTTCGCGGCGGAGAGGATTTGCTCGCCCGTGCCATGAGTCGTCGTGTGCCAGGGGTCGCGTTGCTCAAGGGGGAGCAAGCCGATCCCGCTCGCGGAGGGCAGGTCAATGACCGCGAGGGTGGTTTCGACCGGCAGACGGTGGTGGACTGAGGCGGGAATGCTTTTCGCCCCGATGAAGCCAAGTACGGCGTTCACGAGCCTGCCGCGTGGCCCGGAAACCTCCACGTGCTCCAATCGACCTCCCACGGCGCGGGTGAGCATGTCGCAAAAACCCTCGCCGCCATCGGTGAGCGGACAAAGATCAAGCTGCCAGTCGGGATGCTTGGCGCGCAAAACCCGGGCCGCCACCTCGCCGGCCTGCTGCGCCGTGAGCGCGTCCTTGAACTTGTCGAAAGCGAGGAGGACGCGCATCACGATAAAGTCTCAGGCTTTTGCCTGACGACGGGTCACCGCGGCGCGGGCTAGTTTCTCGAGCACTGGCACAGTTTCGCCGAAGGACAGGCACGCATCCGTGATGCTCTGCCCAGGCGTGAGCGGCCGGCCGGGCTCATGCTTTTGCGCGCCGCCCACCAGATTGCTTTCGAGCATGAAGCCGATGATGGCGCGTTCGCCGGCTGCCACCTGCGTGGCGATGGCTGCGGCCACCTGCGACTGTTCGCCGTGCTGCTTGCCGCTGTTGCCATGGGTGCAGTCCACCAGCACGACGGGAAACAAGCTGGATTTCTTCAGGAGGGCCACCGCCTGGTGGACAGATTTACGGTCGTAATTCGGGCCGGTGCGGCTACCGCCGCGCAACACGAGGTGTCCCTCGGGATTGCCCGTGGTGGCGAGGACGGCCGGCGCCCCCTCGCGGGTGAGAGAGGGGAAACAATGCGGGTGCCGCGCCGACACGATCGCGTCCACCGCCACCTGCAGGTCGCCGTCGGTGCGGTTCTTGAAGCCGACCGACATGGAAAGGCCGGGGGCGAGTTCGCGGTGGATCTGGCTCTCGGTGGTGCGCGCGCCGATGGCGGCCCACGAGACGAGGTCGGCGTAGTACTGGCCGAGTATGGTATCGAGAAACTCGGTGCCGATGGGCAGGCCCACAACGTTGATATCGAGCATCAGCTGGCGGGCGAGGCGCAGGCCGGTGTTGACCTGGAAACTGCCGTCGAGGTGCGGGTCGTTGATCAGGCCCTTCCAGCCCACGGTCGTGCGGGGCTTTTCAAAATAGACGCGCATGACGACCAGCAGGTCGCCGGCCAGCCGGTCAGCCACCGCCTTGAGCTGGTGCGCATAGTCCAGCGCCGCCGCCGGGTCATGGATGGAACACGGGCCGACAATCGCCAGCAGGCGGCGATCCCGGCCGGCAAGAATCTCGCCGATGGCGCGCCGTGCGCCGTGCACGAGCGCGGCGCCGGACTCGGGGAGCGGCAGATCCTCCTCGAGGATCGCGGGCGAAAGCAACGGGCGGGCGGAGCGGATGCGGAGGTCGGAAGTCGGCTGACGCATGGTGAACGACCAATTGAACGAGCCTGCGCCCCAAATGCACGGAGATTTTGGGGCGGCTTGAGTGGTGTTCGGCCTCCGGGTGGGTATGAACCTGCTCGGAGATCAGGTTTCACCTTATTTGTGGCTGGATTTTCGCCTCGGCTGCCATGAGCCGGAGGGTAATGCTGCGGAATGCTCTGCCTTTGCCAGCACGGTTACGAAGCGCTCCTCGAGCGCGAGCTCGGCGAGGCCGGGCTGGCCGTGACGGAGAAGGGCCCGGGCTGGGCGCTGTGTGGGAGCGACCTTGGTCGCGACGAGTCGCGTGCAAGCACGCTGCCACAGCCGGACTTCGCCTTCCTCCATCTGACGCTGCCGGCTCCGCGCGAATTCCGTGGCGACTCCGTCAACGCGCTGGCGGCGCAACTGGCGGAATTTTTTCTCGAGAGCCTGCGCGCCGAGCGGATTGAGGCGGCGTGGCCGTGCGTTTTTCAAACCGTGTCCGAAGTGGTCGGCCTCGGCCGCCGGGCGAGCGCAGTCGAGAAGGCCTTCGGCGAGTTGTTGAAGAAAAAACTTTCTCGCATCGCCCGGCTGGCCGTGCCGGAACTGCCGCGCGGGGCGGGGAAAGCACGCGGGCTGTTTGTTTTCTTCGCCGATTTCGGCCGGGTGTTCGCCGCGCGTGAGGCGTGGCTGGGCGGGCAGCGCCGGATGGCAGACGACGACGCGGCCCCGTCGCGTTCCTACCTGAAAGTCGAGGAGGCCTATATCGTGCTCGGGCGCGAGCCGCAGCCTGGCGAGACGGTGGTCGATCTCGGCGCAGCGCCGGGCGGCTGGAGTTACAGCGCGGCGAAGCGCGGGGCACGTGTGATCGCCGTGGACAACGGTCCGCTCCGTGGGGGGGCTCTCAGCCATCCGCTCATCGAACACCGACTGGAGGACGCCTTTCACTTTCAGCCATCCTTCACCAAGACTACGGATGGCAAGCCTTCGAATGGAGAAAGGTTCGATTGGTTGTTCTGTGATCTGGTGGAGGAACCACACCATGTGATGCAGAACATTGCGACGCCGTGGCTGGCCAATGGCTGGTGCCGACACTTCATCATCAATCTGAAGTTCGGCCATGTGGACTCGCTGGCGCTGCTTCGCGAGGTGCGCGCGAAAGACTCGCCCTTCGCGGCGCACGCCGGCAGGCTGCGCATCCGTCACCTTTACCACGACCGCGAGGAATTCACACTGGTCGGTGAAGTGCTCCCATGAAATCCCAGTTCATCGCCAAACAAAAGGAGCTGAATGTCTGCGGCTGGCCGGCGGTCTCGGCCTTGTTCGCCCAGCACCCCGACGAGGTGCGGCGGCTCTTCTTCGACCCCGCCACGGGCAAGCGGACGGGGGAGTTTTGCTCGCTGCTGGCGCAGCAGAAGAAGGTTTACCGGCAGGTGGACGCGGTTGAGCTGGGAAAAATCACCGGCACGGTGCATCATGGCGGCATCGTGGCTGTGATCGCCGAGCGGCCGCTGAAAAAAGTGACGCGTGAGGTGATGGAAGAATGGGGCCGGACCAAGGCGTCGCTGTTGCTGCTCGACCGCGTGAGCAACGCGAACAACGTCGGCGCGATCGCTCGCACGGCGGCGTTTTTTGGCGTGCGGGCCCTCATCGTGCCCGATCATCCCGGGCAGGCGCTGCCGGGAGAGGCGGCCTACCGTGTGGCGGAAGGCGGCATGGAGTTTGTGGATTTCTACCGCGTGCCGGCGCTGCCGGAATTTTGCGTGGAGCTTAAGCAGCATCATTTTCTGATTGGCACGAGCCTGACCGGCAACCAGCTTTCCCCGGCAAAGGTCAAGGAGCGCGGCATCCTGCGCCCGCCGGCGGTGATCCTCGGCAACGAGGAGAAGGGCCTGGCGCTCGGCGTGGCGGCGCTGTGCGACCGGCTGGTGAAAATTCCCGGGACCGATGCGGTGGAATCGTTGAATGTCTCCGCCGCCGCCGCTGTGCTCTGCTGGGAATTTTTCTGGCAACGCGGGGAGGGGCGCTTGCCCCAAGCGTCCGTGGGTTGTTGATCAGCCTTCGCCAAGGCTACGGCACGACAAGGGGCAACGGTCCCTATCTTCCCAGCAACCGGCTGAGCAAACCGGGCTTGGCCGCATTTAGCTCCGGCAAGCCCAGCAACGGCTTAAAATGGCCGGCCTTCTTGTAGAGCACAATGACATCCTGCATGCCCCACGCTTCCTCCAGGTAGGCGCGCATGATGATGTCGGGGTGGCGCTGCAGCGTGCGCATGAGCCATTCGGGCGAGGTGAGTGTCAGGCCGTAGTCCTCCTGCGCGTTGCTTTTGAAATAGCGCTAATAAGCAAAGCCGGTGCGGGCGTATTCCTCGAGCAGTGCGGGCTTGTCGATGTTCTCGGCGATGTTCTTGCGACCGCGCGCCAGCAGGCTGGAGACACTGCGCCCCTGGGTGGTGAACACGATGACACCGCATTCGCGCGTCCATTTGACGAGGCAGTCGAGCGCGGCCAGCCAGCGGTCCTGGCGGAGGTGTGTGGCCAGCGAGCCGACCCAGATCAGGTCGAACTGGGCCTGAAAGGGCAGCCGGTGCAGATCGAGCTCGGAGTAGACGGGCCGGGCGCCGAACTGCTTCGCACAAAAATCCACCCCGTCGCAGTCGAGATCGCATGCCGTGATGGTGGCGTAGCCGTAGTGGGCGCGCAACCAGCGGAGCACCCGGCCGTGGCCGCAGGGCAGGTCGAGAATGTCGGGATAGTGGGGCTTGTCGCAGGGCTCGGCGGAAAAATGGATCAGCTCCAGCGCGCGGCGGCCGAGGTCGAAGTATTGCTCCGGCAAGTCGGCCGCCACCATGCCGTCGCGGGGCGCGATGGTGCGGTCGACCGACAGGTGGCTGAAATCGTAGAGTGGCTTCATGAAACAGGCGACCGCATCAAGGCGGGCGGGCTGGCCCGCGTCAATTGTGCGCACACGAACTTGCCACGTTGGGCCGGCCTGTGAATATCGCCGTGTGAACATCCCCGTCTGGGACGACCATGAATGGAAACCGTTGCCGCGGCTCGAGGGCCCGGTGTGGGCGGATGTCTGTGTGATCGGACTGGGCGGCTCGGGGCTGGCAGCCTTGGCGGAGTTGTCGGCACTCGGGATCAGCGCGGTCGGCGTCGACGCCCGCGGGGTCGGGGCGGGCGCGGCGGGACGCAACGGGGGCTTCGTGCTCGCGGGGCTGGCGAAGTTTTTCCACGAGACAGTCGCGCGGTTCGGCCGCGAAACCGCGGCGGCGATCTACCGGCTGACGGCGGAGGAAATCCAGCGGCAGGCGCGGGAGAAAACGGATCTCATTCGGCTGACCGGCTCGCTGCGCATCGCGGCCGATGCGGCGGAGCTGGTCGATTGCCGGAAACACCTGGCGGCATTGCGCGAGAATGGTTTTGCCGCGGAGCCCTATGCCGGGTCGGAAGGCGAGGGCATCCTGCTGCCGACGGACGGGGTCATGCAACCGTTGCACCGCGTGCAGGCGCTCGCGCAAAAGCTCCATGAACAAAAGGTGCGGCTCTTCGAAAATTCACCGGTGCGGCGGATGGTGCCGGGCTCGGTGGTGACGGACGCCGGCACGATCTTGTGCGACACGGTCATCACCGCGGTGGACGGCGGGCTGGATAAGATCTTTCCTGAATTGCGTCCGCGGGTGCGCACCGCGCGACTGCAGATGCTGGCCACCGCGCCGGCGCCGGAAGTGAATTTTTCGCGACCGGTCTACTGGCGCTACGGCTACGAATACTGGCAGCAGCAGCCGGACCGCACGCTGGTGCTGGGCGGTTTTCGCGACCATGCACTGGAGGCGGAATGGACGGACGAAACCGAGCCGACCGATTTCATCCAGGGACTGCTGGAGAAATTCCTGCGCGAACACCTGAAGGTGCGGGCGCCGGTCACGCACCGCTGGGCGGCCTCGGTGGCCTACACCGCGGACGGCCTGCCGGTGCTCGAGCAGGTGCGGCCCAAGGTCTGGGCCGTGGGGGCCTATTCAGGCACGGGCAACATCGTGGGCGTTTTAAGTGCCCAAGCGGCGGCCCGGCTCGCCTGCGGCCGGCCGTCGGAGTGGGTGGAGTTGCTGGATCAGGCCCGCCGCCCCGCGGGCAAAGTGGGATCGCCTTTATGAAAACTGTCACGACAAACACTGTGCCCGAAAAATTTCGGCTGCCCCGGGGCATCCTGTGGGGCTGGTTGATTTGCGGGGTCATGGATATCAGCGCCGCATTCATCAGTGCCTACATCCAGGCCGGTCGAACGCCATTTCTGCTGCTCCAAGGCGTGGCCGGCGCGTTGCTTGGTCCGGCCACCTTTAAGGGCGGGCTGGCCAGTGCCGCGCTTGGGCTGGCGATGCACTTCAGCGTGGCGTTCACGGTCACGGTGATTTTCTACGGGTTGAGCCGGCGCTTCCCGATCCTGCTCCGCTGGGGCGGCGTGCCCGCCGGCTTGGTCTACGGCGCCGGGGTCTATTTCTTCATGACCTGCGGCGTGTTGCCGCTGATGATTGAGCTGAAGTTACTTTACCTCACCGGGTATGTGCGTCCGCCGCCGCCCGCGCTCGGATTGCCCCAGTTTTTCATCCACCTCTTCTGTGTCGGCCTGCCCATCGCGCTGGCGGTGCGCTGGTTTTCGCCCCGGTCCGCTGCAGGATTGACAGCCGGGCCCGGGCCGGTCACCACTGGCGCCCGATGAATCGTTTTGCCGCCTACTTTTACTTTGGCTTTGCGGGTTACTTTACCCCGCAAACCGGAGGCGGCTTGTCCTCACGCAAATTCTGACCCATCCCCAGAACCAATTTGCAAAGGAGCCGCCCCCCACGGGCGGCTCTTTTGTTTTAACCCACCCCCGCCATGATCCTCCCCAAAATCAACCGCCTCGCCCACGAGGAAGTCGCCGAGTTGACCGCCATCGTCGCCGAGTTCGGCTGCAAAATCCAGCCGATCGTCGGCGCCATGCGGACCATCTACGCCATCGTGGGCGACGAGCGCCACGAGCTGATGATCAGCCGGCTCGAGGGCCTGGCGTATGTGGACCGCGTCGACACGATCCAGTCGCCGCACAAGCTGATGGACATCAAGTCCGACCTCGCCAGCCACCGGCTGGCCATAGGCGGCGTGACCCTCGGGGAGGAGTTGCTGTTCATCGCCGGCCACTGCACCATCGATCCGGCCCAGCCCAGTCTCTTCCTGGAAACCGCGCTGGCGGTGAAGGCGGCCGGGGCGCAGGCGCTGCGCGGCGGCGTGTGGAAACCGCGCACCACGCCCTACGCGTTCCAGGGCGACGTCCGCTCGCTCGACATCCTGATGGACGCCTCGCGCCGCACCGGCCTGCCCGCGGTGGCCGAGGTGATGGATGAGGAGCAGCTGCGCCTCGCGCTCGACGCCGGCGTGCAGGTGCTGCAGATCGGCGCACGCAATGCGCTTAACTACTCGCTCCTCCGCCAGATCGGCAAAGCCATCGCCGGTCGGCCGACCGCGGTCCTGTTGAAGCGCGGGATGCACCACGGCACGCTCAACGAGTTCATCTCCGCCGCCGAATACATCGTGAACTTCGGCAACCCCAACGTCATCCTTTGTCCGCGCGGCACGCAGCCCGGGCTCGATGGTTACCGCAACCACCCGGACGAGTCCATCACGCCCCTCCTCAAGGAGCGCACCTGGGCGCCGGTTGTGGTCGACCCGTCGCACTCGGTCGGCAAGGCGGCGTATGTGCCGGCCTGCGCGCTCGCCGCCGTGGCCTACGGCGCCGACGGCCTGTGCATCGAGGCGCACGTCAGCCCGAGCCACGGGCTGGGGGACGACCCGAAGCAGGCCGTCACCCCCAAGGTGCTTGCGGAGTTGATTACCCGGGCCCGGGGCCTCCATGCTTTGTCCCGCACCGCCCGTCCGTCTCCCGTCGCGTCATGAAAAAGCAACTCGCCAAAATCCGGAACAACATCGACGTCCTCGACCAGCGCCTCGTCGGCCTGCTCAACCGGCGGCTGCAGCTCGCGGCCAAGATCGGCGAGCTCAAGCGCTCCGCGTCGGGCCGCATCTACGTGGCCGAGCGCGAGGCCGAGGTGCTGGCGCGCCTGAAGCGGATCAATCCGGGCCCGCTCAAGGACACCGCGCTGCAGGCCATCTACCGCGAGGTCATGTCGGCCGCCCTGGCGCTGGAGAAACCGCTGTCAATCGCCTACCTCGGACCCGAGGCCACCAACACCCACCAGGCCGCGCTGCGGAAATTCGGCGCCAGCGTGGAATACCGGGCGCTGGCGACCATCGGCGACGTGTTCACCACGGTGGGAAAAGGCGAGGCGGACTACGGCGTCGTGCCGCTGGAAAACTCCACGCAGGGCGCGGTGCGCGATGCGCACGACCTGTTCGTCGAGTCCAGTGTCGTCATCGTCGCCGAGGTCTACCTCGACATCCATCACGCGCTGCTCTCGAACTCGCCGCTGGGCAAGGTCACCAAGGTTTATTCGAAGGACCAGGCATTGGCGCAATGCCGCCAGTGGCTGGAGCGGAACCTGCCGCACGCGCGGCTGGTCGAGGTGGACAGCACGGCGCACGGCGTGCAGCTGGCGAAAAAGGAAAAAGGCGCGGCGGCGGTGGCGGCGCGGCTGGCCGGCGAGCGCTACGGCGTGGCGGTGCTGGCTGACAAGATCCAGGACCAGAAGAACAACGTGTCGCGCTTCGCCATCATCGGGCGCGAGCCGTCCGGCCCCGTGGGCAGCGGTGGTGACAAGACCAGCCTGCTGGTTTCGCTGCACGACGAGCCCGGCGCGCTGCTGAAGATGCTCAAGCCGCTCAGCCGGCGCGGGCTGAACATGACGCGCATTGAATCACGGCCGAGCCGCGTGCGGCAGTGGGATTACTATTTTTTCCTGGATGTGACCGGGCATTACGAGGAGCCGGCGATGCAGGCGGCGCTAAAGGAACTGCGCCGGATGTGTCCGCTCGTGAAGTGGCTCGGCAGCTACCCGGCCGCGCGGCGCTAGGCTGCCGGGGCAGGGAGGGGCCAAGCAACTTGGGTGCCCCCAGATCTGGCCCGCGCCGGACTTTGACCAAATGTTAGCCCACATTGCGCTCGACGCGTTGTAACTCCGGCGTAGCCTGAGCGTCATATCCCCAGTACCAGGTGCCATGAGGGTTCCGCTTCTCATCCGACTGTTTTTGCCTGCGACCTTGCTGGCCGGCGGCCTGACCGCCCAGACCGTCCAGCCGGACACAAACCTCAGCCCGGACGAACTCGCCTCGCGCTTCCTGGCCCAGGCAACCTTTGGCCCGACGACCGAGGCCATCGCCGAGTTGCGCGGGCTCGGCAACGATTACAACGGGTGGATCGACCGCGAGGTCGCCAAGCCCGCCACCCTCGCGGCGCCCCTCGCCGTGGCCGCGAAGACTTCCGGCCAGATCACGTCGATCACGAATGCCTACAACCGCCGCGCCCGCAACCAGGTGATGATCTCCGCCAGCGACCAGCTGCGCCAGCGGGTTGCCTACGCCTTGAGCCAGATCTTCGTGATCTCGGACAACATCTCTGCCATCAGCAATGCCGAGGAAGGCTCAAGCAGTTACTACGACATGCTGGTCAACGACAGCTTCGGCACGTTCCGGCAGCTGCTGATGGATGTGACGCGCCACCCGATGATGGGCCGGTTCCTGAGCCATTATCACAACCGCAAGTCCGACCCGGCGGCCGGCACGCGGCCCGACGAAAACTATGCGCGCGAGGTGATGCAGTTGTTCACCATCGGGCTCTACCGGCTCAATCCCAACGGGACCTACCAGTTCGACGTCACGGGCCGGCCCCTCGAGGCCTACACCAACGACCAGATCACCGAGTTCGCCCGCGTTTTCACCGGCTTCACGGACGAGGACAACAACCCGGGCGCCGTCGGCACCGGCTCCGGCCGCACTGATTTCCCACGGGTCACGGCCCAAAACTACACCGACCCGATGAAGATGTGGGATCCCCGGCACGACACCGGCGCCAAGAACCTGCACAACTACGCCGGGGCACGGAAGGCCAGCCTGCCAGCCAACCAGTCGGGGCTGCAGGACATCAACGACGCGCTCGACAACCTCGTGGAGCATCCCAACACCGACCCCTTCATCTGCCGGCAACTGATCCAGCGCCTCGTGACCTCGAACCCCTCGGATGGCTATGTGGCCCGGGTCGCCGGCGCGTTTGCGAACAACGGCTCGGGGCAGCGCGGCAGCATGGTGGCCGTCATCAAGGCCATCCTGCTCGACCCAGAGGCGCGCAACCCGGCCTTCATCGTCGATCCCGAGCACGGCAAGCTCCGCGAACCCTTCGTGCGCACGACCCACCTGCTGCGCGCCTTCCGTTACAGCGTGAGCGGTTCGCTGCTGCCCTATGACTTCGCCTCCGCGGTGACGGAGACGACCCTCGGCCAGTATCCGATGTCGGCACCGTCCGTGTTCAATTTCTACCTGCCGGACTTCGAGCCGCCGGGCCCGCTTGGCGCGGCCGGCCTGGTCGGGCCCGAGTTCCAGATCCTGAACTCGGTCTTCGCCATCACGACGCCGAACGCCCTCTACAATCTCCTCAACACGAAGTTCATCATCAGCGTCGTCAATCAGGAGGTGCCGAGCGCCGGCAGCTTCACCCTCGATCTCAGTCCCCAGGCCGCGCTGGCCGACAACGCCGGCGCCCTGGTGGACAATATCGACCTCCTGCTCACGCATGGCACGCTCAGCAGCGCCACGCGGGCGGTGGTCATCACCGCCGTCAACGGCGTGACCACCGCCATGGTCCCCACCGGCAGCACGCTTGCGCTCACCAAGGCGCGGCTCGCGGTCTACCTCGTCGCCGTGTCCCCGGATTTTGCCATCCTGAAATAACCCCGCCCATGAGCTCAGCCCCTCCGCCCGGCGATCCCCTCAGCCGCCGCCAGTTTATCGGCCAGGCCAGCTGCGCGGCCATCAGCTCGGCGTCGCTCTTCTCCACCCTGCTCACGCTGCGCCTCGCCAACTCGCTCGCGGCGCAGACCACCTCCGGCGATTACAAGGCGCTGGTCTGCCTCTTCCTCGGCGGGGGCAATGACTCCTTCAACATGCTCGTGCCGACGACGGCCGGGGAATATGAGGCCTACGCCGCGGTGCGCCGCAATCTCGCCCTCGCGAAGGACACGCTGTTGCAAATCTCCCCGACCAACCTCGGCGGCCGCACGCTCGGCATCCATCCTTCGATGACGGAGGTCCGCGACCTGTTCAACCAAGGCCGCCTCGCCTTTGTGTCGAATGTCGGCTCGCTGGTCCGCCCGATGTCGCTCGCCGACTACCGGGCCAGCCGCTACCTGCCCCTGTCGCTCTACTCGCACGCCGACCAGATCAAGCAATGGCAGACGTGCATGCCCGACCAACGCACCGCCATCGGCTGGGGCGGGCGGGCCGCCGACATCATCAATTCACTCAACAGCCCGAGCCAGGTGTCGATGAACATCTCGCTGTCGGGCCAGAGTGTGTTTCTCACCGGCCAGAATGCCTTCACCTACAGCGTCAGCACCGCCGGTGCCATCGCGCTCACCGGCTACAGCCCAACCGCGGTCAACAGCCTCACCGCGCAGCGCACCAAGGGCGTCGACAGCATCATGGATCAGAATTACCGCAACCTCTTCGAGCAAACCTACGCCCGGAGCACGAGCGGTGCGGTCGATTCCTACTACGAGTTTTCCGCGGCGCTCAACGGCGTCACGCTGAGCACCGCCGTTCCCTCCGGCAATTCCCTCGCCTCCAGCCTAGCCATGATCGCCAAGGTCATCTCGGCCCGCAGCCGCCTCGGCGCGTCGCGGCAGATCTTCTTCGTGCAACTCGGCGGCTGGGACCACCATGACGAAGTGATCAATAACCAGCTGTCGATGCTGCGCACGGTGAGCCAGGCGATCGGGATGTTTTCCTCCGCCCTCACCGAGATCGGGCTCGCCGACCGCGTCACGCTCTTCACCGCCTCGGATTTTGGCCGCACGCTCACGTCGAACGGCAACGGCTCCGACCACGCGTGGGGCGGCAACCATCTGGTGATGGGCGGGGCGGTCGGCGGTGGCAAGGTCTACGGCGATGCGGCCGGCGGCTATTATCCCGATTTTCGCAACCTGGCGTCGATCGACACCGGCCAGGGCCGCCTGATCCCCGGGATCGCGGTCGACGAATATGCCCGCGACCTGCTCGCGTGGTTCGGTGTCAGCAGCGGCAACATGGACTACGTCCTGCCGGCCTTCAGCAGCCGCTTCGGCGGCCGGCCCAGCCTCGGCCTCTTTTCCGCCAGCACGACCACTCCGACCACCCCCAGCACGCCGGTGACTCCACCCCCGGCCACCGGGAGCACGACCACGCCGTCCGGTTCATCAGGTGGCGGTGGTGGCGGAGCGCCCAGCACTTACTTCATGGGTGCGCTCAGTGCGCTCGCCCTGCTGCGGCTGCGGCAAAAGCGCATAGCTCGGAAGAAGCCTGCCGGCAGCTGACCGGCGCCGGGCCCGGCCTGGCTTTATCCCGCGTGAGCGACGACGGCCTTGGGCGTGTGAAAAAAGCGGCCGTGAGCCACGTCGTCAACCGAGACTTCCTCGTCCAGCGACTTCCACTGGATGGTCCGGCCGGCCCCGTGCAGCTGAATATTTTCCAGCTCGGCCTGCGAGGCGTCGGCAAGGGCGGCGTATTTGCTGGCCGGAAAACTGACTGAACGACGGGCGTTGATCTCGAGGTAAATGCGCCGGCCTTGGACCCAGCAGCGCAGGGCGGCGAGGGGCGGAACGGCAGTTTGGACGGTGTCCATCCACCGAGGTTACGCCATCCTGGGGGAATAGCAATGCCTCAAGCGAGGGCGGTGGGATCAGTATTTGTCCATCACCTGCTACATGACCCAGGTGAGTCCGAGGCTCAGGATGATGATGCCGGCGAGGCCGAAGATGACCGAAACGACATTGATCCCGCCCAGCCACACACCGCCGATGATGGCGAGGTTGCCGCCGACCAGCAGCAGCCAGAATTCCCGTTTGCGGCGGGACTTGATCTCCTTGATCTGCACCTCGCTCAACCCGAACTTCTGCTCGACCGTGCGGTTTTGCTGCAGGACGGCATAGACGTCGTTCGGGTCGGCCGCGCGGTTGGCGCCGCCCGAGGGCGGGACCTTCCTGTCGACATGGCCGGCCACCATCGCATGCTCCTTCGCGGTCGGAGGCGGCGGGGACGTCCGGGTGTTGTCGCGCTTGAAATCGCGCTCCTTGAAGCCGTAAACCTTCGGCGGCGGTTCCGGTTCGTCGTGTTCGATGGCCATGGACGCACATTGCGTTCGCTGCCGGGGTCTGCAGCTTAAAAGTTGCGGGCCGGAGCGGTCACCTTCCGCACACCTGCCGGTAAACCGCTTCATAGCGGGGCACGCGAAAGCCGCCAAAATGCCGGTTTCGTCGAAAATACAGCCCGGTTCACATGGACTCCTTGCCCCGCGCTACGACTGGCCGTATCCCATCACAACAACCAATGCAAAATCCTATCAGACCTTTTAAAATCCAGCTTCCTGTCAGTGGGAAAGTAATTTCCATATTTATTAAGTCATTACAGGCGGTGGCGCCGATGTGCGCAAGAGTTTCAGTAAAAGTAGCACTGCTGTCTGCTCTTTTGGCCGTCATCGTAATTCCAGTTCCTGAGAGTTTGGCCCAAGGCCCACAGACGCCCAGTTGCGGCACTTTCATAGTCGAAAAAGACATAAAGATCCAAGGGCATGTTTTTAAGCGAGGGAAGTATCAAATAAATACCTTCGGTATATCTTGCGAAAAGGTCATGGGTAAATACGGATTATTCGATCAGTTTTTAAGTCAGGATGAAAACACGCCGCTGCCTAAGCCATGGAAATATTTGTCTAAGGCGGTCGGTGCGCCAAAGTTTGTAGCAGCTCCCGGAGTTGGATTCCGGGCGCAACGGCTGTCTGATTGAAGTGATTTTATGCTTAACGAAAGCGCAGCGGAGAGGTTCAGGCTTTGTAGTTTGTAGTTCCTGATCGTTGGCGGCTGCGACCCCGTTGCCTCATGTGCAAAAGACCAGCCTAGGCTGTTAGCTTCCAGCTCTTAGCTACGAGCTCGTAGCTTCCGCCTCACTTCTTCACCCTGAAGGGAGCAACGGTCGGGGCAGCATTCGTGGCCGTGGGCGCACGGCCCCCGTCCGGTCAATTCCCGCACACCCGCCGGTAGAGCGCCTCGTAGCGGGGGATGATCGCGGCAGCGGAAAACTTTTCCCGGGCGCGTTTTTGGGCGGCGCGACCGAGCGCGGCCCGGCGGGCAGGGTCCGCGAGGAGCGCCTGCACCGCGCCGGCCATGGCGGCTGTGTCGCCCAACGGCACAAGCACACCGGTCTCGCCCGAGATTGTGACCTCGGGGATGCCGCCGACGGCAAACGCCACACTGGGGCAGCCGACCGTCAACAGCTCGAGAATGCTCAGGCAGAAACTTTCCACCTCGGAGGTGAAGAGCCCGAGATCGGCGGTGGCGAGATAGCCTTCGATGTCGGTCACGCGCTCGCGGATGATGAGGCGGTCGGTTACGCCGAGGCGTCGGGCCTCAGCCAGCAGCGGCCCGGGATCGGCGCCGGCCAGCACGACGAGCTTGAAGGCGAGCTTGGGTTTCAGCCGCGCGACGGTGTCGAGTAGCAGGTCGAGGCGTTTGAGTGGGCGGAGGTTGGAAACGTGCAGCAGCATCGCTTCGCCGTCGGCGAGGCCGAGTTCCCGGCGGATTTCCTTTTGCGAGTGCTCGGTGGGGTGGGGCTCGAAGAAGTTGTGGATGACCTCGATGGGTCGTTGCACACCGAGCAGGCGCACCGTCTCCGTGCGCATGAACTCCGAGACGGTGGTGATGGCGTCGGATTGCTCCAAGGCGTGGCGGATGGCCGGGCCGTAGCCGGGGTCGCGGCCGAGCAGCGTCGTGTCGGTGCCGTGGAGCGTCGTGATGATCTTCAGCTGGTGCTCCCGGTGCAGCATCGACCGGGCGAGGAACGCGGCGGTGGCGTGCGGCACGGCGTAGTGGACGTGCAGCACGTCGAGCCCGTGGTCGCGGCTGACTTCGGCCATCTTCACCGAGAGCGGGAGCGTGTAGTCGGGATACTTGAAGAGGTCGTAGCTGTTGATCTGCACTTTGTGAAAAAACACCTTCGGGCCCACCGGCATCCGGAACGGCTGCTCGTAGCTGATGAAATGAATCTCGTGGCCGCGTTGGGCCAGTTCCTCGCCCAGTTCCGAGGCGAGGATGCCGCTGCCGCCGACGGACGGATAGCAGGTGATGCCGATCTTGAGGAGACGGTCAGACATGAAGGAGGATTGAACCACAAAGGCACAGAGGCACAGAGAATGAATTATTGGGTTTCAATTTCTCAGTGTCTCGGTGGTGAAAATCAAAAGCGACGGGCGCCGCGCTCCAGCGGCGTGAGCGAGTCGAACACCAGCGGATCGTTTGGCCAGAGGGCCTGGACGTGGGTGACGCCGGCATCCAGGCCGCGCACGCGGGCGCAGGCCAGTTGCAACTCGACATAGTGGCGGGTCTGCAGCTGCGAGGCGTGGGCGGACATGGCGGCGGTCCAAGCGGTGACGACCCCCGGGGCGGAGATGTCGAGGAGGATGGGTTGCCCACCGGCCGGCTCGCTGCCGGGGCTGAGCGCGTAGAAAAACAGCTGGCCGATGGCGTGCGGTGGCAGCTTGCGCAGCTCCTTCAGGCCCCCGTAGCGGGCGAGCCGCGTGGCGTCGCGCACGAGTGTGCCCAGCCGCCAGTGGTCGGGGTGCTGGTTGGGCTCGACCGTGGGCGCGAGGACAATGCCCGGTTTCACCCGGCGGATGATGGCGGCCAGCGCGAAGGCGTGCGTAGCCTTCATCTCGAGGTGGGCGTCGCCGTCGAGTTCAAGGAACTCAACCGTGGCGCCGAGGATCTTGGCGGCGGCCTTGGCCTCGCGGGTCCGGATGGCCGGAGTGCCGTTGGTGCCCGCCTCGCCGCGCGAGCAGACGACGAAGTTCACGCGCCGGCCGGCCCGGGTTTCTTGGGCGATGATGCCACCGGCGCCGAACTCGATGTCGTCGGGGTGGGCACCAAAGGCGAGAAGAGGCTCAGGAGGTTTCACGAGTAAATTCCATTCCAGAAAAATTCAGCTAACAGGAGGTAACGGAGAAAACAGAGAAGGGAATCAATTACCTCTGCTGTCTCTGCTACCTCCTGTGAGACGATTGGATTGGAAGGTCGGTGTAGGCTTCATCGGAGCGGTCGATGGGGTCGCGGGGGACAAAGGTGATTTCAGGAGTGTCGGCGGGGTTGAGATACGCTTGCTCGCCGGCGCCGCAGACATAGTGGGTGCAGTGAATCACGGATTGCATCCAGCGCAACCGGCTATCGCGGGTCGGGCTCACCTGCTTCTTGGTGTAGGGCGTGGCGGGCAAGGTGACGTAGGAGTTGCCGCCCTCGTGCAATTTCAGCGCGCCGTCCAGCAACCGCGCGCGGACCACCTCGCCTTGGTGCGGCACGTCGACGAAGCAGTCGGTGATGTCGCACGCGGCGAGGCGGACGGCCGGGTCGCTGGAGCGGACGACGCGGATGCCGTCGAGCAGGCCCAAGGCGCGATACATTTCGAGGCAGAAGTCAGCGCAGTTGGTCGCGGCGATCCGCCGTAAGGCCTCGACCCAGCGCAAGTCGACGTAATTCGGGAGCTGGCGGGCGGTGTGGGCCGGCCAGTCAGCCGGAATGCGCTTGAGGAAGAGCGGGGAGAATTTCCGCTGGAGCTTGTTGGCGAAAGTGAAGTTGAGCGTGACGGGCTCGTTGGTGCGCAGGTGGCGCAGGGTAGTCTGGGTCTCGCGCGGGTCGTGGTCGCTGTCGTGCAGGAAGAAGACGATCTCGCCGCCGATCTCGGCCTGGAGGCGGCGGGCCGTCACGAACTTGGCCTGCAGGAACCGCCGCGGAAAAAATCCGCAGGGTTGCTGGCCGAAGCAGATGACGGGGTGGGAGGCCAAAGGGAAAGTGAGAGTGAAGGGGGAAGCTACCAGCCAAGGCGTCTATGGACGTTCATGCGCGTCATTCGCGGGCAAAAAGGCCTGGAGAATGACGCTGAAGAGCATGCAGGCGGCGCAGCCGATGAGATTATACCAGAGGTAGGAGATGTTCAGCGTGGCGAAGAGGATGAACACGAGAATCTGCGCCGCGACCGCGCCCCAAAAGACCGCGGTGCCGCCGACTTTTTTCAGAAAGAACGCCACGAGGAACAGCCCGAGCACGACGCCGTAGAAAATAGAGCCGAGGATGTTGATGGCCTCGATGAGGTTCTCGGCGAACCCGGCGTAGAGGGCGAAGCCGATGGCGAAGAAACCCCAGAAAGCCGTGAGCCATTTCGCGACGCGGACGTTGCGCGCCTCGTCATGCGCGGCGAGCGGGCGAAAGTGACGCCAGAGATCGATGGTGGAGGTGCTGCCGAGGGCGTTGAGCTCGCCGGCCTTTGACCCGAGGGCGGCGGCGAACATCACGGCCACGAGCAGGCCGACGGCGCCGTGGGGCAACTGGGCGACGATAAAACTGATGAAGACGTAGTCGGAGTCCTTGGTCTTTGCGCGCGGGTCGGCGGCGGTCAGAGCCTTTTTTGCCTCGGCGCGCACGGCCTCGGTGGCGGCCTGGGCGGCGACAAGTCCGGCGCGGGCGGCAGCCAGGTCACCACTCCCGGTCCGGGCGGCCTGCCAGGCGGCGATCTTCTCCTGTTTCACGGCGTGGAGGGCGGCGTGCTTCGCCTCGAGCGCCCGGAAAGCCGCGCCGTTGGGTCCGGCGGCATGATGCTCCCACTCGGCGCGGTTGAAGAAGACCGGCGCGGGTTGGAACTGGTAGAAAACAAATACGAGGGCGCCGAGCAGCAGGATGAAAAACTGCATCGGGATCTTCAGCAGCGCGTTGAATATCAGGCCGAGCCGGCCCTCGCGCAGCGAAGCGCCGCCGATGTAGCGCTGCACCTGCGACTGGTCGGTGCCGAAGTAGGAAAGCGAAAGGAACAAACCGCCAAACAGGCCGCTCCAAAAAGTATAGCGTTTGTCCGGATCGAGGGAGAAGTCCACGGCCTCAAGCTTGCCCATCGCGCCGGCAAGGTGCGCGGCGCCGCTGAAGCCGAGCCCTTCGGGCAGACGATCGAGGAGCACGACGAAAGCGGTGACCATGCCGGCGAAGATGACGGCCACCTGCCATTTTTGGGTGAGACTCACGGCGACGCTCCCGCCGGTGACGGTGTAGCCGATGACGAGCACGCCGGCGCCGATGATGGTGAGGTCGAGCCGCCAGCCGAGCACGGTGGAGAGGATGATGGCCGGCGCGTAGATGGTGATGCCCGAGGCGAGGCCGCGCTGGAGCAGGAAAAGGCCGGCGCCGAGCAGCCGGGTTTTGCCGTCGAAGCGCTGCCCGAGGTATTCGTAGGCGGTGTAGACGCCGAGCCGCCGGTAGATCGGCAGGAAGACGGCGCAGACGATGATGAGGGCGAGCGGCAGGCCGAAGTAATTCTGCACGAAACCGATGCCGCTCTCGAAGCCCTGACCGGGGATGGAGAGGAACGTGATGGCGCTGGCCTGTGTGGCGGCGACTGAGAGTCCAATGGTGAACCAGCCGGTGGTCTTGCTGCCCTTGAGGTAGGTGTCGAGGTGGTCGGTATGGCGCGTGCGCCAGGCCCCGTAAGCGGCGATGCCGACCATGGTCCCGAGGAGCACGAGCCAGTCGAGGGCGTTCATGCGAAGGCGCGCGAGAAAAGCGCCAGCGTAATGACGACGAGGATGAAGCAGCCGATGACGAAGAGATAGACGCCCCGCCAAGTGCGGAAGCCGGGCACGCCGGGGGAATCGTCATCAGGCAAAGGGGGTTGGCTCATTTTCCTAGGGAAAGCAGGTTGGCAAACAGCCGGTAGGCGCCCGGCACTCCCGCCGGCAGCTGGCGGAAGAAAGCGACGCCGGTGTAGACGTAGTGGCCCTGACCGTGTTTCGCGACGAGGATGCTGCTGGTCAGCGTGGCCTCGCCGGAGTCGCTCATGCCGAGCAGGGCGGTGTAGCGCGTCTCGTCCCACTTGCTGGGGAAATAAGCCCCCCGCTCCTGCACCCAGCCGTCGAAATCCGTCGCCGTGATCTTGTTCGGCGCATTGAGCGCGGTGTGATCCGAGGCCAGCAGGGTCACGGGCGCGGTCTCGTCGGTGACGCGCAACGCGGGCGCCGCGCCCTGGATGGAGAGCGGGTAGGGCCCGAGGTTTTCCGTGAGCAGGTTGCCGGGCCGGTTGTATTGGGCGATGACGGTGCCGCCGGTCTCGACCCAGGCGAGCAGACCGGGGAAGGCTGCTTTGAGGTCGGCGCGCTCGTTGAAGGCGCGCACGCCGATGACGACGGCGTCGAGACCCCGGAGTTTTTCCAGAGTCAGGTCGGCACCGGTGAGGCGGTGGACGACGAAACCCATCTGTTCGAGGCACTCGGCCACAGAATCACCGGCGCCCGGCAGGTAGCCGACGGTCCGGCCCTTGGTCGCGAGCGGGAAACTGGCGAGGCGCGCCCGGGCCGGCGGCTGGAGGAGCTGCATCGGCAAATGATCGTAGCGGACCTCGTAACGCTGGTTGGAGTAATCGAGCCCCGCGACCTTCGCGATCGCGCTGAGCCGGCCCGAGGAAGCATGGGGCCCGGCGGTCACGTTGAAGGTGACACGCGCTTTGTCGCCGATATTAGGTAGGTGGAAATCCTGCGGGCCGGGTGCGGCCGCCCAGCCCGCCGGCAGGTCGAGCCGCAGAACGCCGCGAATATTGGCGCGGGCGGCGGTGACCTCGACGCTGACCGGCTTGGTGGTGCCGGGCGCGACGAGGTAGATTTCGGAATTCAACGCGAGTGAGACCGGAGGGATAACCTTGACGCTCAACCAAGTCTGCTCGCCGATCCGGGCGTGAACCAGCTGCACCGGTTCGTCAGCGACGACGAGAGTCTGGGCGTTCACCATGAAGACGTGTTCAAGCGGGATGGACGGAGGGGTTTCCGCGCGGCCGATCAGGGCCGGGTCATCGACGCGGGAAATGCCTGCGGCACCATCGGCGCGAAGCCAGTAGGGCTGGGTGACGGGCGTGCCGAGCGGCAGCACACCGTATAGTTCGCCGGTCTTGCCGGAAGTCAGCTTCAGGGCGGAACTGCGTGTCTCCACATAGCGCACCCCGGCGCTCTTCGCCGCCACCTCGTAGGTGAAGAACAGTCGGAGCGGTTCGCCCGGCACGACCTCGGCATTGGCGAGGGTGGTTTCGACTTTGAGGCCGAGGCAGGCCTGCAGAATGCGGTCGAGCTGGGCGCGCTTGTCGGCGACGAGCGGGTCGACCGGGAGCGCGCCGAGTTTGGCGCGGAGGGCCAGCAGCGCGGGCACGCTGGCCGACGGGTCTTCGGATTTGAACTGCGCGAGGGCGGCCGCGGCCTGTTTCGCCATCTCCGCGCCGCCGGGGTAGCGGGTCCAGGTGGTGTCGACACCGGCCATCAGGTCGGCGGTGGTCGAATCGCCGGGCCAGTTCTCACCCGCCAGCAACATGAAATTCTGCACATTGGGTCCGGTCGGGTTGCGCGAAGTGAAACCGCCGAGGCCCTGCGTCTTGTGCATGGCGCGGCTGCGGGCCGCGATGGCGCTGAAGGTCTCGCCGCTGACCGGGTCGGTGCCGGCGATGTCCTGTTGGAAGACAGGGCCGTTCAACGGCAGCGGGGTGCCGGCGTTGAAGCGAAACACATTCCAGAGAATCCGTTTCGGCTGCCAAACACCGAGGCCCTGGGCCAGCTGCTCGGGGTAGGCCTTGGGATCGCTGACGAGCCGGAAGGCCTCGAGCGCGAGGATGGCTGAGGCGGTGTGGTGGCCGTGGCCGCCGCTGCCGGGCGGGACGGGGAATCGGGTGACGATGACATCGGGCCGGAATTGCCGGATGATGCGCACGACGTCGCCCAGCACGGCGGCACGGTCCCAGAAGCGCAGGGTTTCCTCCGGGGTCTTGGAATAACCGAAGTCGATGGCGCGGGTGAAAAACTGCCGGCCGTGATCGAGCCGGCGGGCGGCGAGCAGTTCCTGGGTGCGGGCGACGCCGAGTTTCTCGTCGAAGTCGCGGCCGAGTTCGTTCTGGCCACCGTCACCGCGGGTGAGCGAGAGGTAGGCGGCGCGGTAGCCACGGCCGAGCGAGAGGTAGGTGATGAGATCGGTGTTCTCATCGTCGGGATGCGCGCCAATGTGCAGGACGGTGCCGAGTGTGCCGAGGCTGCGGAGCTCCTGCTGAATCGCCCTCGCCGTCAGCCCTTCGACCCGGCTCAGGGCAGGCTGCCCACTGGCCGTAGCGGCAGACGCGACGGCAATGAACAGACCAAGCAGGGGCGCAGTCTTGCTGCGCCCAATTATCTTTGATGCCGGGCGGGCGCAGCAAGACTGCGCCCCTGCAATTGAGCTGGATCGCCACGCCCGGTTACATCGGGCTCTCGATGACAAACCAAAGTCAACCAGCACCATGAGGGCCCGGCGCCAGGAGAGGAAATCCATGTCAGGTAACAGTTACTTATTGAGCGTGAAAGGCAGGGAGAACTGCGTGTTCGCCCATGCCATCTTCAACACCGCGCCGCCGGCCGGATTTTTCTCGAGCGCCATCACGAACTGGTCCAGTTGGGTCGCGAGCGTGTCCTTCTTCAGGCTGATGCGGGCGAGTTCATGCTTCTCGTCGTAGGGATCGACGCCCCACTGGCCAAACTCCTTGTTGACGGCGAGCTGTGCGCTGCCGTCCTCCATCGGCACAGTGAAGAGCGTGTAGGTGCCAGCGGGGATGACCGTGCCGCCGAGGTCGATCGCCTGCTGGGTGATGAACGTGGTGGCCTCGTCGGAGCCGGTGCGCCAGACTTTGCCGTAAGGCACCAGGCCGCCCCAGATCTTGCGGATGGCGCCGGTCTTCGGGTCCTTTGAGTAGGGCCGGCCGTAGATGAGCGTCACGCGGTTGCCATCGACCTTGAGGCTGATGGTCTCATGCGGGCTGATGCGGGCGCGTGGGATGGCCGGTGGCGGCACGGTCATGGCGGCGGGCTGGGCCGGGGTCGTGGCGGCGGGGGACTGCGCGAAGAGTGGCGTGAAGACGGATGCCGCGACAAGCGCGGCGGGAAGCAGGCGGGATTTCATGGTGAGCTTGGGGGTTACTTCACGCGGGCAATGAGAGCCTCGTTCAAGCGGACGTATTCGTCGCGAACCAGACCGCTGGCCTTTCTCGACATTTCAAGCGACTTGGTGGCGGCGGCGAGGGCACCGGCCTTGTCGCCGGCCTTTTCCAGGATGAGTCCCTTGCGATAGACCATGTAGTAGGCATCAGGCTGCTCGGCGATGGCGGCGTCCATCCACGCCACGGCTTTTTCAGATCAAGGTTGTTCTCGTAGTAAAACATGGCGGCCCGGAAGTAGGGCTTCTTGGAAGTGTCCGCGGCCAGAACGGACTCGATCTGCGGCACGAGGGTGCTGGTGATGTCCACCTCGATCTTCACGGACACACGGGTGTTTTCCCAAGTGAGATAGAGCGTGGCGGCGGCTTCGTTGGCGAGGTCGTTGAAGCTGATGGGAAAGGTCTCGAACGTCATGGACGTCTTGGCCGGCACGGCCTTGACGCGGACGACATCGTTCTTGGCGTCGTAGGCGTAGGCGCCCCACTGACCGACGACCTTGTTCAGGATCACGGTCCACTCGGATTCACCGGGGATGGGGGAAAGTGCGTAGGAGCCCGCGGGCACGTCGGCGCCGCCGAATTTCACGGGCGTGCTGAAGATGATTTTCGTCGCGCTGTTGGCGCCGGTGCGCCAGATCTCGCCGTAGGGCTGGAGGCCGCCGAAGATTTTCCGGCCTCGCATGCTCGGGCGCGAGTAGACGATTTCGATATCTGTGAAGCCGACGCGCTGCTTGATAGTGGCGGCGGGGCTAGGGGCGGGGAAATCGATCGTGGGAGAGGCGGGCTTGGCGGCGGGCGCAGCGGCCTGGGCGGCAGCTTGGGCGAACAGACCGGTCGCGAGGACCAATCCGGTGACAACAGACAGAACAGAACGGGGCAGACGGGTAATCATGACAGGATTAAGAGAAACCAGACGGGCGGCAGATTCCAATCAAATCAGGTGAAGACGGGAAACATTGCGGTAAAAAGCAAAAAAAGCGCCGGAAAGATCGGCGCGTTGGAGGGGAATGGAACACGCCCTGTTGTTTCCTTCTGGAAACCCGGGGCTTGTCCTGAAACCTGCTTCGGGGGGCGCAGTTTCAGGCAAGGAAGACACTACATCGCTCGGCAGGGCCGAGCAACGAAGGGCAGGCAGAGAGCGTGGAACACGAATCGGCAGAGAGTGCGGCCCGGTGTGGCGGAGGTGGGCTGGCATTGAACGCCGCCCTTTCGCCAGGGCTACTCCCCGGGGCTGGCCGGGCGGCGCCCTAATCTCAATTGGGAAACCCCGCAGCAAGCTGCGGGGAATATTTCAGCATTCGACGGCGCCCCATTTGCTCTCTTGCCTCCGCTGGTCCGCGCAGTATCAACGCAGGCACCCTCCAGCCACACGCCCGGATCCATTCAGCCATGACCCAAGTCGAATTGTCCCCGGCGCCCCGGCGCTTTGGCGAAACCTCACGCAGCGATGCGTGGTGGGCGCAACCGCTGGCCGTGTTCTCGGGATTGTCGGCGTTCGTAGTTTACTCCACGTGGGCCGCGTTTCAGGGAACGCACTATCACTTCGGGCCTTATCTATCGCCTTTCTACTCGCCGGAATTGTTCGGCGACTCGCCGCACGCACTGTTCGGGCCGAAACCCGGCTTGTGGCCGTCGTGGCTGCCGTTTTCGCCCGCGCTGTTGATTTTGTGGATTCCGGCCGGCTTCCG
Source organism: Lacunisphaera sp. (assembly GCA_009695095.1). Classification (GTDB taxonomy): domain Bacteria; phylum Verrucomicrobiota; class Verrucomicrobiia; order Opitutales; family Opitutaceae; genus Lacunisphaera. The sequence goes on along the minus strand of SIBQ01000011.1, from coordinate 3,254 downwards.
GACGACCTGCTACTACTACCGGGGCGCTTACTACAAGTCGTTCTGGGCCGACCCGGTGGCATGCGCCGTCGGTGAGCCGCGCAAATCCTACTTGGGCGAAAACTCGCTGCCGCTCATCCTGCAAAATGTTCACCGCTATTTCCTCTACCTCGCGCTGGTATTCCTGCTCGTGCTGGCGCACGACGTGTGGAAGGCGCTGTGGTTTGCCGATGCTGCGGGCAAGATGACGTTCGGCATCGGGGTCGGCACGCTCGTGCTGGCGGTGAACGTCGTGCTGCTCGGCGGCTACACGATTGGCTGCCACTCGCTGCGGCACCTCGTCGGCGGCGGCTTGGACGAAATCTCCTGCGCGCCGACGTGCGCGAATGCGTGGCGCTGCGTGAGCTGCCTCAATCGCCGCCACATGCTGTGGGCGTGGATGAGTTTGTTCTGGGTCGGTTTCTCCGACGTTTACGTGCGGCTGTGCGCGCTGGGCGTGTGGCACGATCTGCGCATTGTTTGACGACCCGCACCCATGCCTGACTACGAAACAGTCGAACACGACGTGCTGATCATCGGTTCCGGCGGCGCCGGCTTGCGCGCGGCGATCGAAGCCTCAGCGGCGGGCGTCTCCGTCGGCATGGTCAGCAAGTGCCTGCTCGGCAAAGCGCACACCGTCATGGCCGAGGGCGGCATCGCGGCGGCGCTGGCCAACGTGGACGACCGAGACAACTGGAAGGTCCACTTCGCCGACACGATGCGCGGCGGCCAATACGTCAACAACTGGCGCATGGCCGAGCTGCACGCGAAGGAGGCGCCCGACCGCGTGCGCGAACTGGAAGCGTGGGGCGCCGTTTTCGACCGCACGCCCGATGGCCGCATTCTCCAGCGCAATTTTGGCGGCCACAAATACCCGCGCCTCGCCCACGTCGGCGACCGCACGGGGCTGGAGCTGATCCGCACGCTCCAGGATCGCGGGGTCCACCGGGGCATCGACGTGCACATGGAGGTTTGCGTAATCGAGCTGCTCCAGGACGGTGGGCGGGTAATCGGTGCGTTCGGCTACGACCGCGAACGCGGGAAGTTCCGGATTTTCCACGCCAAGGCGGTGGTGCTCGCCACCGGCGGCGTCGGCAAGGCCTACAAGATTACGAGCAACAGTTGGGACTGCACGGGCGACGGCCACGCGCTCGCCTATCACGCGGGCGCCGCACTCATCGACATGGAATACCTCCAGTTCCACCCCACCGGCATGGTCTGGCCGCCGAGCGTGTGCGGCATGTTGGTGACGGAAGGCGTGCGCGGCGAGGGCGGCATCCTCACGAACAAGGACGGCAAGCGGTTCATGTTCGACCACATTCCGGACAACTACAAGGCGCAGACCGCGGACAACGAGGAGGAGGGCTGGCGCTACACGCAGGGCGACAAGAAGGCGCGCCGCCCGCCGGATTTGCTCACGCGCGATCACATCGCGCGCTGCATCGTCCGTGAGATCAAGGAAGGCCGGGGCAGCCCGCACGGCGGGGTGTTCCTCGACATTTCGTGGATCAAGCAACGCATCTCGAACGCCGAGGAGCACATCAGGCGCAAGCTGCCGAGCATGTATCACCAGTTCAAGCAGCTTGGTGACGTCGATATCACGCGCGAGGCGATGGAGGTCGGCCCGACCACGCACTACATCATGGGCGGGGTGAAGGTGGACGCCGACACGGAGATGTCGACCATGCCCGGCCTGTTTGCCGCGGGCGAATGCGCGGCGGGCATCAACGGCGCGAACCGGCTGGGCGGCAATTCGCTCTCGGACATCATCGTGTTCGGCAAACGCGCGGGTGAGTTCGCGGCCAAATTCGCCAAGGGAAACAAAGCCGGCCAGATCAACGCTGCGCAGGTCGAGGAAGCGGCACAGCGCGCGCTGGAGCCTTTCAGTCGCAACGTCACCGCGGGCGCGGGTTTCGAAGGGCCCTATCAGGTGCAGTTCGATTTGCAGGAAATGATGCAGAACCTCGTCGGCATCGTGCGCCGCGAAGACGAAATACTCCGTGCGCTCGACGGCCTCCAGCGCCTGAACGCGCGCGCGCAGCGTGTCGGCGTCACCGGCCACCGCCAGTTCAACCCCGGCTGGCACACCGCGTTGGACCTGCGCAGCCTGCTCACCGTGTCCGAGGCGATCGCACGCGCGGCCCTCGAGCGCAAGGAGAGCCGCGGCGCGCAGTTTCGCGACGACTTCCCCAACAAGGACACCGCGCTCGGCAGGGAGAGCGTGGTCATCCGCAAAGGCGCGAACGGTTCGATGCAGGTGAACCGCGAGCCGCTGCCCGAAATGCCGGAGCACCTGAAACAAGTCATCGACGAAATGAAATGAGCACGGCCACGTTCAGAATCTGGCGCGGCGACGCGCAGGGCGGCGAGTTCCGAGAATATCCGGCCGAGGTTTCCGAAGGCATGGTCGTGCTTGACGCGCTCCTCCAGATTCAGGCGCGGCACGCCAATGACCTTGCCTGCCGCTGGAACTGCAAGGCCGGCAAGTGCGGCTCGTGCTCGGCCGAGGTGAACGGCATCCCGCGCCTCATGTGCATGACGCGCCTCAGCCAAATCCCGCTCGACCAGCCGGTGACCATCGAGCCACTGAAGGCGTTTCCCGTCGTGCGCGATCTCGCGACCGATTTGTCGTGGAACTACCGGGTGAAGAAAAAAATCAAGCCGTTCAAGCCGCGCCCGCCCGACGCGGCTGACGGCACGTGGCGGATGGCGCAGGAGGATGTCGACCGGGTGCAGGAATTCCGCAAGTGCATCGAGTGTTTCCTTTGCCAGGACGTGTGCCATGTCCTGCGCGAACACCACCAGCACGAGAAATTCATCGGCCCGCGCTTCCTCGTTTACACGGCCGCGCTCGAGATGCACCCGCTCGACACAGAGGATCGCCTCCCGGAATTGAAGCAGGCGCACGGCGTCGGGCTCTGCAACATCACCAAGTGCTGCACCAAGGTCTGCCCGGAGGACATCACGATCACCGACAACGCCATCATCCCGCTGAAGGAGCGCGTGGTGGACGAGTTTTACGACCCGCTGGGCTGGCTGGCCAAGCAGGCGAGAAATGCATTGAAGCGCTGAGCCATCTTGGCGTAACTGACCTGACCCCGAATTTTTGAGCCGCCTTCGGTGTTAGTCTGGGCCAACAAAGAGGACCCAGACCATGAAAGGTAAAAAGCACACGACCGAGGACAAGATCCGCATTTTGAGGAGTGCCGATGGCGGCAAGAGCATCGTGGAGATTA
>SIBQ01000031.1 GCA_009695095.1 Lacunisphaera sp. | reverse complement strand
AACTACGCCGCTCAACTTCCTGCTGTCCCGACGGAGGGAGGCCGGAGGCCGACCGGAGTCGGGACAACGCAAACCCAACCCAACACATCAACCCATAACAGGCGCCCAGACTAACCCTCCGGGTGGCTCGAAAAGTTGAGGCCGGTCAACCGCCTCGGCCGTGAGGCCAGGTTCGTTCAGGGCGTTGATGCGCTCGACGAGCGCCGCCGGGAATGAGCGCTCCTTGCCGTAGAGGATGCCGATTTTTTTCATGAGGGCAGCATGCCGTGGCCCCGGGAAAAAGCGGAGCGGAATCACGCCGCGAGAGAGTAAATCAGGCTCCGGCCGGGGCCCGCGGCCACAAAAACCGCTTGGCTTCGCCCGGCGCGGCCTCTAGCACCGCGCGACCCAAGCCGATGCCGTCCCCGCGCAACAACACGTCTCCGCTCCGCCTCCACCGGCGTTTCCGCTCACACGGCCTGCGCAACTCCCGCGACATCGTGGTGTGGCTCCCGCCGGGCTACGGGCTCGCACGGCGGCGGCACCCGGTCGTTTATTTCCAGGACGGACAGAACATCTTCGACCCGCTGACGGCCTTCTTGGGCAACGCCTAGCACGCCGGCACGCGCGCGACCGAGCTGATCCGGGCCCACGAGATTGCCGCACCCATCATGGTCGGCGTCTACAACACGGGCTTCAACCGGATGAACGAATACGCCCCGATCCCGGGCGAATTCTCCGGCTGGGATGGCGAGAAGTGCGGGAGCGCCGGCGAAGCCAAGCGCTACGCGAAGTTCTTGGTGCAGGAAGTGAAGCCGTTCATCGACGCGCGTTACCTCACGCTGCCCGGCCCGCGGCACACTGCCGCCGTCGGCTCCTCCATGGGCGGGCTGGTGTCGCTCTACTTCGCACTGTGGCATCCGCGCGTGTTCGGCCACGTGGCGGCACTGTCGCCCTCGCTGTGGTGGGGCGATCGCGTAGTGCTGCGGGATTTTTCCAAGCTCCGTAAAAAACCCGCCGTGCGCCTCTGGCTCGACATGGGCACGGCCGAGCCCGGCTGGGAAGCGGTGCGGCTCCTGCGCGACACCCTAGTCAACCGCGGCTGGAAACCGGGCGATGACTTGGCCTATCACGAGGTGCCGGGCGCCGAGCACACGGAGCATGCCTGGGCCGCCCGCATCGGCGACGTGCTGAAGTTTCTGCTGGGACGGCAGCCGGAAGGGCGGCGTTCTCAGATATAATACATCACGGTCGGATTCCGGGTGGCCAGCTGGTCGAGCGTGTAGCTCTTGGTTTTCTCCGCCAAGCTCTCGCCGATCTCGTCCCAGACTTTCTTGAGGCGGCGGCCGCTGCGGCCGTGAAAGTTGCCGCTGAGGTGCAGGCAGCCGCCCTCGACCGCCAGCAGGATGTCATAGAGGGATATCTCCTCCGGGGGCCGGGCCAAGAGGTAGCCGCCGAGGTTGCCGCGGCGGCTGGTGATGAGTCGGTGTGTGCGGAGCTTGCCGAGGATCTGCGCGAGAAAATTGGCGGGCACAGCCTCCGTCTGCGCGAGGTGTTCGATCTGCGCGAGCCGGCCGGAGCCGTGCAGGCGCGCTAGCTCCGCCATGACGCGACACGCATAATCCACTTTGACGGAGATTTTCAAAGTGGCGGCCAAGGTAGCCGCGCGGCCGGACCGGGCAACCTTTTTGGCGCCGGAGCAAATAAGAAGCGGGCCCAGACACGTTCGTGCAGGTAATAAAGGATGACCTTCGTCACCACCTCAACGGAGGCGATGCCGCCGGAAATGTGCAGGGCCAGACCCTTGCTGCCGCCCGTCGCGCCGGTGAGAGTGAGCACCACAAAGCTCACCACGAAGGTGTCCAGGGTGCCGACGCAGCGCCAGCTCACGGCCTTGGCGAAACTGCGCCAGTGAGGGTCGCGGGCCGGGGTGGCTTCGGTGCTGGATGCGCTCATATGCGGAAGTCGCCCAACTCGGGTTTCACGGCCTCCCGCGCCGGCAGCAACATGCCGGCGGCGACCGTGGTGTTGGTGCCGGGTTCGATGAGAATGAAAGAGCCGGTCAGACGGTTGACCGCATAGCTGTCGTAATACAGCGGTTGCGCGACACGCAGGCGGATCTCGCCGAGGTCGTTCATGGCGAGCGCGGCGGGGGCGGGCTCGGGCTCGAGCGTCCCGATGTTGAGCCGGTGCGTGAGTTCCGTGACGACGGCCTGCACGGTGCTGGTCGTGTGCTTGAGAAAATATTTTCTACCGCGCTCCAGCGGGCGGGTGTGCATCCAGCAGACCTTGGCCTGCAGGTCAGTGCCGGTGCCGGTGTGGTGGTCGAGGCCGATGATCATGCTGCCGCGGCCGGCGTCGATGTCGTCCGCCAGCACGAGGGTGATTGACTGCGGGCAGAACGCCTCGGGCACGCTGCCGTCGTAGGTCCAGATTTCCTTCACGGTCGTGACGAGGCCGGCGGGCATCACGATGACCTGCTGACCGGGGCGAACGATGCCGCCGGCGATCTGGCCGCTGTAGCCGCGGAAGTCGTAGAGCCGCGCGTCGGTCGGATGGTTCGGGCGGTTGACCCATTGCACGGGCAGACGGAAGCCGTTCAGGTTCCAGTCGCTGCCGATGTGCACGCTCTCGAGGTGGCCGAGCAGGGTCGGGCCGGGATACCAGGGCGTGTTGCTGGACGGCGTGACGACGTTGTCGCCGTGGAGCGCGCTGATTGGGATGAATTTCACATCCTTGAGATCGAGACGCGGCAGGAAGGCCTCGAACTGCTCGCGGATCTCGTGGAACCGCGCCTCGCTCCAGCCGACGAGGTCCATCTTGTTGATGGCGACGACGAGATGCGGGATGCGCAGCAGCGACGCGATGGCGGTGTGGCGGCGGCTTTGCTCGATCACGCCGAGACGGGCGTCGACGAGGACGATGGAGACGTTGGCGTTGCTCGCGCCGGTCACCATGTTGCGGGTGTATTGGACGTGGCCCGGGGTGTCGGCGATGATGAATTTGCGGCGTGGCGTGGCGAAGTAGCGGTAGGCGACGTCGATCGTGATGCCCTGCTCGCGCTCGGCGCGCAGGCCGTCGGTGAGGTTGGCGAGGTTGATCGTGCCGCCGCCGGTGATGTCGGTCGAGCGCTCCAGCGCCTCGAGCTGGTCCTCCATGATGGACTTGGAATCGTAGAGCAGTCGGCCGATGAGCGTGGACTTCCCGTTGTCGACGCTGCCGCAGGTGTTGAAGCGCAGGATGTCGACGGGCAGCGTCACGGGCGGGGCGGCGAGGATTTCTTCGGTGAACATTTAGAAATAACCCGCCTTTTTGCGGTCCTCCATGGCGGCCTCGGAGGCCTTGTCGTCGGCGCGCGAGCCGCGCTCGGTGACGTGCGCGGCGGCGATTTCGGTGATGATGTCGTCCACCGTGGCGGCCGGCGACTCGACCAGACCGGTGCTGATGATGTCGCCGATGGTGCGCACGCGCACGACGAGATCGCGGACGGTCTCGGTCGGCTTGAGCGGGAGGATGGGGTTGACGGGGAGCCACTGGCCGCCGCGACGCACGCAGGGACGGCGGTGGCTGAAATAGATGCTGGGGACTTCGAGCTCTTCCTGGCGGATGTATTCCCACACATCCATCTCGGTCCAGTTGCTCAGCGGGAATACGCGCATGTTGTCGCCGGGATTGAGGCGGCCGTTGTAGAGGTTCCAGACCTCCGGCCGCTGATTCTTGGGGTCCCACTGGCCGAAGCTGTCGCGGAAGCTGAAGAACCGCTCCTTGGCGCGGGCCTTCTCCTCGTCGCGGCGGGCGCCGCCGATGCAGGCGTCGAACCGGTATTCCTCGATGGCGGCGAGGAGGACGGGAATCTGCAGCCGGTTGCGGCTGACTTCGCCCGGCGCCGGCGTGGCCGTGCCGTTGGCGATGGCGTCCTCGACCTTGCGCACGATGAGCTTCGCGCCGAGATGCTTTGCGCGGCGGTCGCGGAACTCGTTCAGCTCGGGAAAATGGTGGCCGGTGTCAATGTTGAGCAGCGGCATCGGCAGTTCGGACGGGCGAAATGCCTTTTCAGCGAGGCGCAGGAGACAGATGGAATCCTTGCCGCCGGAGAAGAGCAGGGCGGGGCGCTCGAATTCGCCCGCGACCTCGCGCATGATGTGAATCGCCTCGGTTTCGAGATGCTGGAGATGATCGAGATGATAGCTGGTCGGCATGGACGACGAGGGAACAGCGTCTGGTGAGCGCATAAAACGTGACGCGATTATCAGCCGGGGACCGCCTGCTGGCCCCAGGCGGCGTGCAGACCGCATTCGCGTTTGTCGTCGGCCTTGGCGGGATCGAAATAATCCCACTCGTTGGGGAGGTTGTGTTGCGCGAGATAGGTTTCAAGATCGGTGTCGGCGGCGTGGAGAAAGGGGCTGACCTTGAGTGCGCCGAAATTCTCGTCGAACGACACGATGCCGAGACCGGCGCGGTTCGGGTTCTGCGCCTGCCGGAGCGCGGTGAGCCAGACGGTCGGGGCGAGCTCGCGCATGCCGCGCCGGAAGGGCTCCAGTTTCATCAGCGTGCTGAATTTTCTCAGTCCGATCTCGTCCTCCGGGGCGGGAATCGGTCCATGGATAGCGTCGCGGTGGGCGGGGGTCAGGCGCGGGAGGTAAGGTTTCAGGTTGAGGCCGAGCCGCGCGCGGAGTTCCTCGGCGTGCCGGTAGGTGGCGGGGCGGTTGTAGCCATGGTCGACCCAGAGCACCGGGATGTCGGGCTGCACCGCCGTGGCGGCATGCAGGATGGCGGCCTCGTAGGGGCGGAAGTTGGTGGAGATGATCGCGCGACCGTTCGCCCGGGCGATGGCCCAGCGGACGACCGCCAGCGGCGAATGGTCGCGCAGCTCGGCGTTCCAACAAGCGAGGACTGCGGGAGAGCTCATCGGGAAAGGGGGGCGGGAGCGACATCTCCGGCCGCTCCCGCCTTGATTTGTTCGGGCAACACAATCCGCGAACAATAATCGCCAAAACGTTCGCCCGGCAGCCGCTCGTTTTTCCAACGCGCCAGCACCGGGCGCAGCTCGGCCTCGATCTCCGGGTCCTTGACCGTGTCGCGATAGACGCGGTTGAGCCGGGTGCCGGCGGCGTTGCCCCCGAGCCAGAGCTGGTAGCGGCCGGGGGCCTTGCCGACGAAGGCGATCTCGGCCATGTAAGGTCGCGCGCAACCGTTGGGGCAGCCGGTGGAGCGGATGATGATCTCCTCGCCGCCGAGCCCGAGCTCCGCGCCGAGTTTTTCAATGCGGTCGATTAGTCCCGGGAGCATGCGCTCGGATTCGGCCAGAGCCAGGCCGCAGGTCGGCAGAGCGGGGCAGGCCATCGCGGCGGCGTGCAGGACGGAGGCCTGCTGCTCGGTCTTCACTCCGTGGGTGGCGAGCAGGGCGGTGAGGGCGTCGCGATCGGCGGGACGGATGCGGGCGAGGATGACGTTCTGGTTGGCCGAGAGGCGGAATTCAATTTGCGGGAAACGCGCGGCGACCTGGCGCAAGGCGGTCTTCAGGGCGCGGCCCGGGACGTCCTTCACCCGGCCGGACTCGACAAAGAGCGTGAGGAACAGGCTGTCGTCGACCGCGCGCTGCCAGCCGTAAATGTCGCCGGTGGTGGTGAACTCGAAACGGCGGACGGCGGTGAGCACGTCGCCGGCGCGGCGGCAGACCTCGGCGTGGACCCAGGCCGCGCCGCGTTCCTCGACCACGTATTTGAGCCGGGCGTGCTTGCGGTTGGCGCGGTCGCCGAAATCGCGGTGGATGGTCAGCACGGCCTTGGCCACCTCGACCAGCTGCTCGCGGCGGAAAAAACCGATCACGTCCGCCAGGCGGGGGAAGGTCTGCACGTTGCCGTGCGTGCGGCCCATGCCGCCGCCGACCGCCAGGTTGTAGCCGAGCAGCTGGTCGCCCTCGACCACCGCGATGAGGCCGAGGTCGTTCGTGTAGATGTCCATGTCATTCACCGGCGGGATGACGAAGGACGCCTTGAATTTGCGGGGCAGGTAGGTGCGGCCGTAGAGCGGATCGACAAAGTCCCGGTGGGCGGGTTCGTCGAGCTTGAGCTGCACGCCCTCGATCCAGATGGAGTGATAGGCGCCGGTCCATGGCGCCAGGGCATGGGCGAGACGGACACTGTCGGCGAAGACCTGTTCGCGGGCCCGGGTGTAGGCGGGGGTGGGCGGCGCGGTGACGTTGCGGTTGACATCGCCGCAGGCGGCCAGGGTCGAGAGCAGGGACTCGTTGATTTTCTGGATCAACGGGCGGAGGCCGGACTTGAGCACGCCGTGGAACTGGATGCTCTGGCGCGTGGTGATGCGCAGCGTGTTGTTGCCGTGCTGCGTCGCCAGATCGTCGAAGGTGAGCCACTGGTCCGCCGTCATCACGCCGCCCGGGATGCGGCCGCGGATCATCATCTGGTAGTGCTTGCCGGCCTTGCGCTGGTCGCGGTCGTCCTGTTGGTAGACGCCGTGAAATTTCAGGAACTGCTCGTCGTCCGTCGAAAAATGATCGAGGGCGGGGTCGGCCAGGGCCTGGCTGATGGCGCCGGCCAGCACGGGGTCGTTCTGCTTAAGGACCTCGTTCTTGCTCAAGGACATTGATGGATTTACAGACATGACGTAGAGAATGCTTGCACCTGTTAAACAACGGGTAAAGTATAAAAGGTGTCATAGTGACTAAAGTAGGCAGGATGAATTTAATGCACTCACATCCAAAGGGCTTTGTCTGGCTCGTCGGAGCTGGGCCGGGCGCGGCCGACCTCATCACGGTGCGCGGGCTCCGGCTTTTGCAAGAGGCGGAGGCCGTCGTCTATGACGAGCTGGTCAACCGCAAGCTGCTCCAGCATTGCTCGCGTGGGTGCAAGTTGCATGCCGTCGGCAAGCGCGCGGGCAGTCATCGCGCGAGCCAGGTTGAGATCAACACCCTGCTGGTTTCGCTGGGCAGTGCCGGGCGCAAGGTCGTACGCCTAAAGGGCGGCGATCCGCTGATATTTGGGCGGGCTGGCGAGGAGATCGAAGCGCTGCATGCGGCGGGTATTCCCTTTGAGATTGTGCCGGGCGTCACCGCGGCCACTGCGTCTGCCGCGGCCGCCGGCCTGCCGCTGACCCATCGCGATATCTCTTCCGCAGTGGTTTTCGTCACCGGTCATCAATGCGCGGCCAACACGGCCGCGCTCGACTGGAGCGCACTCGCCCAACTGAGGGCCACGCTTTGCTTCTACATGGGCGTGCGCCGTCTGCCGGGAATCGCGGCTAATCTGCTGGGCCATGGCATGCCGGCTGATATGCCGCTGGCGGTGATCAGCGAGGCCACACTGCCGGCGCAGAAGATTCTCGTCGGCACCTTGCGCGGAGCGGGAAAGCTTTCCGTGGATCTCGTCGGCCAGCCCGCCCTCGTGGTCATCGGCGAAGTGGTGCGGTTGGCAAGCTTTGCCGCAGAGCTGCCGCAACTTCACGCGCAGGCGCTGGCGGTGCGCTAGGCCTGGACCACACCGACGGCGAGGTCACCGACGCTCCAGGGATAGAGGGATAGAGGGAGACCTCGCCCGCGTGATTATAGCGGCGCCTGCTGCCAGCGGTCCGCCAAAATATCCACCAGCAGCGGATGGCTGCCGACCAAGCCGGTCATGCGCGTGTGCAAATGCGGCCGCGCGGCCTCCGCCTGCCGGCAGATCCTCGCCACATCGCCCGCCGGCCCGGCATGGCGGCCGGGCAGAAGAAACTGCATCGCCACAATCACCCGGCTGCCCGACCATGGTGCGGTGGCCAGCAGGCCGGCGAGCAGCGGCTCATTGAAATCATAGGCTGGCTCCGGCCGCCGCTCCATGCTGCACGGCGACACGAGGGCGATGCGCGACCCAAGTTGCGCGGCAAGCTGCCGGGCCAGTTCATCGCGCACGGTCGTTACCGCGGCCACCGGGCTGCCGTGGTCCACGAGGGCAACGCGCTCCGCGCTGGCAGCATCCAGTTCGGCCCGCACCAGGTCAGCGAGGATGCGCGAGAGCCGCAGATCGCCGGGGGCGTGCAGCGGCGGGGCGATGCGAACCAGCAGGGCGGGGTATTTTTTCCGCAGCCGTGCCAGATTCTCCGCCAGATAAACGGTCAGGGCCTCGCTCGGGCCGAAAAAAAGCGGCAGGAGGACAAACTCGTTTTGCCCGGCGCCCAGCCGTTGCGCTAGCGCCGGGATCAAGATCTCCGCGGGCTGGCCACCGAGCAATTTCGCGTCGATGCCAGAGGAGTGGAGCAACGAGACCGGTTCCACCGGGAGGACCAGCCGCCGGTCGAGCTTCGCCGCCAGCTCGCGGAGGGCGAGGGTGGCGGCCGGCTCGAGCGAGCCATTGTCGACGAGGAATGTCAGCGGTTGGGACATGTGCGGTATTACGCATCCTTCAATCACGTTTTCAGATGTCAAACTGTAGGGCGGGGTCGCCTGACCCCGCCTGCAGTCGATCATCATATGTGGCCTTCGAGGCGGGATCAGCGATCCCGCCCTACAGGCTGGCAGTTACTCCAGCCCGGCCACGTTCACGTCGTTGGCATATTCGACGGTGAACTTCACGGTCAGCTCGCGTTTTTCGGCGGGCTTGAGATCGAACGCCCACTTGAGCGCGCCCTCATCGGTGGCTTCACGTCCTTGGCGTCGGGCGACTGCACCTTGACGACAATCTTCTCGTTGCGCGACAGCGGCACCTGGTCGGACACATTGATGTGCTCGGTGGTCCGCTTGTTGTTCTGGATGGTGATCAGGTATTCGTAGGTGATGCGCTTGCCGGAATTGGTCAGGCCGGTGTCCTCGGTGAACTTCTGCACGCGCTTGTATTTCACGCTGATGCCCTCGTCGGCGCCGAGCGCCAGGTCGAACTTCTCGCCTGACATCACGGTGCGCAGGCTGCTGGTCGCGACGAAAGTACCGTCGAGGAAGACGTTCATCGCCCCGGCAAGCAGCGGGAACTCGGACAGGTTCACGACCTTCGCCGCCAGGTAGGCCGTGGCGAGCCGCTTCGGCACCGTGTTGTATTCCAGGATGGCGTTCAGCTTGGCCGAGGTGATCGGCACCTTCTGAGGGGAGTTGTCGCTGGGCACGCTGGCTGAGGTGGCGATCTTGAACGACGCGCTCGTCGCGCCGGCCTCGATGGTGGCTTGGGCCATCTCGGCGTCCTTTTCTTCCGGAGGCGGCGCAGCCGACTTATCTGCCATCGCACCGGCAGCCATTATGGTCGCATTGGCGTTTTCACGCATGGCTTTGGCCCGCATCATTTCATCCCTGCGACCGCGAAATTCAGCTGTCTGCACTGCAATCGGATTAAACACATCCAAATTCTACACGCCGAGCACGGGTGCGGCGCCACCGAGACCGGGGCGGGCGGTCGAGAGCGTGAGCGCGACATCCTTCCAGTCCTCGCCGGTGTTTTGGTGGACGATGCCGAAGTAACCGAGCGCCACGGCGCGCTCGCCGCTGAGCACGCGGGCGTCGTAGCTGGGCGAGCAGCTGGCACCGGGGACGGTGTAGGAGAGGGCGACATCGAGGCTGCCGGGCTGCGCGGCGGAGACGCGCACGGTGACGGTCTTGTAGCCGCGGCCGCCGGCGCCGCGCAGCTCATTGAGCTGGTTCTGCGCCGTGTTGATTTTGTTCTGCAGTTCCTCGCGCTGCTCATCGAGCGTGGCGCGCTCGGTCACCAGCTTGGTCTTCTGCTCGGTGAGGAAGGTGAGCGAACTGGTGAACTGGTTGAAATCGGGCCGTGGCACATCCTTGGCCGGCGGGGCGAAGAGCGCGGCTTCCATCCGGTCGAGCATGTCGCCTTGGGCCGACAGCAGGTTGGCACGGTCATCGAGCCCGCGCGCCTGTTTCATCAGGCCCTTGAGCTGGTCCTCGAGCTCCTTCACCCGGGCGTTGGGCGTGAAATCGATGTAGGTTTGCTTCGCGCTTACGTCGAGAATGAGCGCCTGCGCCGTGCCCCGGCCGCTGACCTGGAGCGAGCGCTCGTTGAGCGCCTGCGGCAGGTTGGCGAACACCAGCTCGGTGGTGTCGCTGGCCAGGTCGACCGTGGCGCTGCGGGTGACGACCGCGCGGTCGGTGTAGACCGTGACGGCGGAAATGGTGGAGCTGATCGGCGCGGCGCGGAGGCAGAGGACGGAGGACCCGCCTACGCACATGGCTACGGCGAGGCGCGGAAGAAGGAGGAAGCGGAGTGATTTCATGGAATTGTGAGGATGAACTGTGGAAGTAAGACGGACCGGATGGGATAAACTTAGGACAATCCTAGCACGATTTGCGGCGGAACAGAGCCAAAATCATGAACATCTTGTTAAACCCGCCTGAAATGACACGCTGGCGAAATGGCAAGCTTGGTCGACCAAGTCATCATCGTCACGGGCGCTTCCGCCGGGATCGGGGAGGAGACCGCACGGCGGCTGGCCCGCGCCGGCGCCCAAATCGTCCTTTCCGCCCGCCGGGCCGACCGGTTGCAAGCGCTGGCCCGCGAGATTGATCCATCTGGGGCAAAAGTCCTCGCGGTGGCGGGCGACATCACCAGCGAGGCAGATCGCGCCAAGCTGGTGGCCGAGACGCTGAAAAAGTTCGGCCGGATCGACGGTTTGGTGAACAGCGCCGGTTACGGCACGCGCGGGCCAGTGGAGATGGTGCCGGTCGAGTTGATCCGGAAAAACTTCGAGACGAATATCTTTTCGCTCATCGCCCTCACCCAGCTCGTGCTGCCGGTTATGCGCGAACGCGGCAGCGGCTGCATCGTCAACATCGGCTCGGTGGCCGGCAAGATCGCCCGGCCGCTCTCCAGCATCTACGATTCCACTAAGCACGCGCTCGAGGCGCTGACCGACGGCCTGCGCGGCGAGCTCAAGCCGTTCGGTGTGCGCGTGACGCTCATCCGGCCGGGGTTCATCGCCACGGAGTTCATCGAGGCGGCGGACAAGGCCTCGGCCGATGTGGTCAAAAACGCCGGACCCTACGCGGAGTTCTATAAGAACTACCAGGCCGGCACGAAAACCATGCGCCTCATCGCCGGCGTGCCCGACGACATCGCCCGGCTGGTCGAAAAGGCGCTGGCGTCGAACAACCCCGCCTCGCGCTACAGCGGCCCGCTCCATGCGAAACTTTTCCTGTTTCTGAAATGGCTGCTGCCGGACGCGGTGCTGGCCTTCGTGGTGCGGCTGCGGCGATGAATCCGGCCCCGCCCCCCGCGCCCCTTCGCTCGATCCTGGCGCTCGTCGGCTTCATCGCCGCCAGTTTTACCGCCGGGGCCATCGGTTCGTGGGCGACTTTCCCGCATGTCCGGAGCTGGTATCCGTTGCTGAACAAGCCGGACTGGAATCCACCCGGTTGGGTTTTCGGTCCGGTCTGGACCATCCTCTATGTGCTGATGGGGGTGGCCATCTGGCGGGCGTGGCGCGCCGGCGGCCCGGCCGTGCGCGGGCTGGTGGCCGGTTATTTTGTCCAGCTCGGACTGAATGCGCTTTGGCCCGTCCTCTTCTTCGGACTCAGGCAGCCGGCCTGGGCCCTGCTCGAGATCCTTGTGCTCTGGGGATTCTTGGTCTGGCTGCAGGCCGGGCTTTGGCGGGCCGAGAAAGCGGCCGGCGCGCTCTGGCTGCCCTACGTGCTGTGGGTGACATTCGCCACCGTTTTGAACACGGCGATCGTGCGCCTCAACTAGGGCTCGTCTCCGGAATGCCCGATCATCGTGCGGGCCGCCACCGGGGCACCGCTCCACGCGGCGGCGAAGAGCGGGATTGCCTCGCCACCCCGCAGATGCGAGGACGGGCCATGACACTTTAGTTATTTTTTTTGGCGAGCGGCGGAAGGGGACTGGGCAAGAAACACCTGCAGTTTCCCGGCGGCCTTGGGCCCGAACCCCGGCACCGCCGCGATCTGCTCTGCCGTCGCGGCGCGCAGCTTTTCCAGCGAACCGAAATGGGCGAGGAGCGACGCCTTCCGCTTTTCGCCGAGGCCGGGGACGTCATCGAGGATGCTTTCCTTGATTTTTCGCGACTGCAGATCCGCGTTGTAGGTGTTGGCAAAGCGGTGTGCTTCGTCGCGCAGGCGCTGGAGCAGGTTCAGCCCGGGATGGCCGAGCGGCAGATTGAGCGGGGCGCGGGCGTCCGGAAAAATGATCGTCTCCATCTTCTTCGCGAGACCGATCATAGCCGGGGGCGGGCAGTCGAGCCGGACAAAAGCCTTCAACGCCGCCGCCACTTGCCCGCGGCCGCCGTCGATGACGACGACGTCGGGGAACTGTTTCTGCTCCGCGATCAGCCGGCGGTAGCGGCGCGACACCACCTCCTCCATCGCCTTGAAGTCGTCGTTGCCGATGAAGCCCTTGATCGAGAAGCGGCGATACTGGTCCTTGTCGGGCAACCCGTCCGTGAAGCGCACCATCGAGGCGACGACAAACGTGCCCGAAATATGCGAGATGTCGAAGCACTCCATGTGGTGCGGCGAGTGCTCCAGGCCCAGCGCCTCCTGTAACTGGCGCAGCGCCAGTTCGTCGGGCCGCAGCTGCGTGAGGTCCCGGGTGAATTTCCGCGTGCGGGCGAGTGTGCGCTCGAGCGCGAGCACGACGTCGCGCAATTCGGCGGCCTTTTCGAATTCCTGCTTCGCCGCCCGGGCCTGCATTTCCTCGCGCAGCGTCGCCAGCCATTCCCGGCTCTTGCCGTCCAGGAAGGCGGCGGCTTGCGCGACGCGGCCGCGGTATTCCTCGCCCGTGACGACGTTGGGCCAGCCGGAGATGTCCGCGCGCGCGTCATCGTATAGCTGCCAGGTGTCGGCGGAGATTTTTTTCGGTGTGGTGTCGGCGAGCAAAATGCCAAACCTTTTGCGCATGGTCGCGAGGGTCTTGCGCAGCAGGCCGGAGTGGGCGAAGGGCCCGAAGTAGCGCGAGCGGGTGTCCTTCTTGAAGCGCGTGAGCACGAACCGCGGCAGCGCGGCCTCCTGGTCGACGCGGACTAGGAGGAAGCGCTTGTCGTCGGTGAAGTCGGTGTTGTATCTCGGCCGCCACTGCTTGATGAGCTTGCCCTCGAGCAGGAGGGCCTCGGGCTCGGACTTGACCTCGAGGATCTCGAAGTCGGCGATCATCTCGATCAGCGTGCGGATCTTCGGCTGGTGGCGCAGGGCGCGGTCGCGGCCCGACTGGAAGTAGGACGCCACGCGCTTTTTGAGGCTTTTGGCCTTGCCGACATAAATAATGCGGCCCAGCCGGTCCTTCATCAGGTAAACGCCGGGGCCGTCCGGCAGGGCGCGGACTTTGGCCTTGAGGGCGTCGCTGTGTTTCGTGGCGGGCATGTCGTGTTGTCATCGCGAGGGTGGCCCAGCCGCCCGTGGCGATCCATCTAGCTGGATTGCTTCGTCGCAAGGCTCCTCGCAATGACAGAAAGAGGAGGGCGTTCGGCGGCTGGCATTTTTGGGAAAACAGGGTAGGTTGCGCCTCCGCACACTGTATGGCCACCCCGGAATCGTCAAAACCGCACGCCTCCGCGCCCCGCTATGAATTGCTCACGCTGGGTGACGAGCTGCTGCTCGGGCTGACGGCCAACGGCCACCTGACCTTCATCGGGCAGGAGCTGGGCCGGCGCGGTGTTTTGCTGCAGCGCAACGTCACGATCACGGACGAGGCCGACGCCATTGCCGCGCAATTCCGCGAGAGCTGGTCCAAGGCCGACGTGGTCATCACGACCGGCGGGCTCGGGCCGACCTGCGACGATCGCACACGCGAGGTGCTGGCGCAAGCGCTCGGCCAGCAGCTGGTGCTCGATCCCGGGATCGAGCAGACCATCGCCGACCGCTTTGCGCGCATCAACCGGAAGATGACGCCGAACAATTTGAAACAGGCCTATCGTTTCAAACTCGGTGCGGTGCTGCCCAACGCCAACGGCACGGCGCCGGGCCTCTGGGTCGAGCAGGACGGCAAGGTGCTCATCATGCTGCCTGGCCCGCCGAACGAAATGCAGCCGATGTTCACCGAGCAGGTGCTGCCGCGGCTGGCGGCGCTCGGCCTCTTGAGGGAGGGCGAGGCCTATGTGCAGCTCCGCACAGCCGGTGTCGGCGAATCGATGCTCGAGACGCGGTTCCAGCCGATCTTCGACCGCTGGCCCGGACTGGGCATCGCCTATTGCGCGCACCAGTGGCAGGTGGACTGCCGCATCAGCTCGCCCGACGGCCGTTATCCCATGACGGCGTTGCGTGCCCTAGCCGGGGAATGCACCGCACTGCTCGGCGATGATTTTGTGTGCTACGGCCACGACTCGCTGGCGCAGGTGGTGGCCGACCAATTGCGCCAGGCCGGTCGCACCCTCGCGGTGGCCGAGTCCTGCACCGGCGGCCTGCTGGCCAACAGCTTCACCGACATCTGCGGCGCCTCGAAATTTTTCCAGGGTGGCATCGTGTCCTACAGCAACGACGCCAAGATGCTGCTGCTCGACTGCCCTGAGTGTCTGCTATCGCAACACGGCGCTGTGAGCCCCGAGTGTGCGGTGGCGATGGCCACGGGCGTGGCGGAGCAACTGGGGGCGGATTTCGGCGTGGCGATCACCGGCTTTGCCGGGCCGACCGGGGGCAACGGCGAGAACCCCGTCGGCACCATCTATATTGGCCTGCACGCGCCCGGCGGCGCCTGGTCGCGGAAGCTGAGTTATCCCGGCCCGCGTTGCGCGGTAAAGCAGCGCTCGGTCACGGCCGCGATCGACTGGCTGCGTCGCGATATCATGCGCGAGGCACGCAAGGTGGCCGCCCCGCTGGCGAATTGATTACGCATTACGCGAACCAATCCGCGCTCAGGTCGGTCCATTGCGGATTTTCGCTTTCTATCAGCGCAATCTTTTTGGTCCGCGAGCCCGCCTTGATCTGCTTTTCCCTGGCAATGGCATCTGAGATTCCCCGAAACGTTTCGAAATAAACCAGCCGATCCAAGCCGTATTGGGCGGAGAACCCGGAGAAGACCTAGGGTGTGTTTGCAAAATCAATGAGTGAACCAATCAAGGATTGCAGCGAGGAAAACGAAGCCGAGGAAGGTCTCGGCGAGTTTCTCGTAACGGGTGGAGATGCGGCGATGGATTTTGATCCGACCGAAGAAATTCTCGATCTGATGGCGGCACCGGTAGTAGCCGCGATGAAAGCGGGCCGGTTGCCGGCGGCCGCGTTTGGGCGGGATGCAGCAGCGGGTGCGTTGGGTGTGAAGTCGGGCCCGAAAGACATCGGCATCGAAGCCCTTGTCGGCCACGACCCGGCGCCCCCGCACGCAGAAAAGCAAAGGCACGACTGCGTGCTGGTCATGCTGCGGTCCGGGCGCGAGGCTGAGCGCCACCGCGCGCCCGCGCGCATCGACGACGGCGGACAGTTTGGTGTTCAGCCCACCCTTGGTGCGCCCCATTGCCTGGGCCGCCTGACCGCCCCGCGGATTGGCGCCATGCTGATGGAGCTTGATGTGCGAACAATCCAGGTGCCGCAACTCGCCCTCGGCGTCCTTGGCCAGCACGGCGAGCATCCGGGCGAACAGGCCGCTGGCGCACCAGCGCCGGTAGCGCGCATAGACCGACGACCACGGTCCGTAACGCTCGGGCAGGTCACGCCACGGCAAGCCGGTGCGCAACACGAAGATAATGGCACTGAGCATCAGCCGGTCGTCCTTGGGCGGCCGACCTCTTCCCGGCACTGTGCCATTATGCCAGCGCCGCGTTTTTCGCGCCGTATCAGATCAATTTTTTTAGCCGCACCCAACGCGGCTCGGGGATCATCTGGCGATCTGAGCAATACATGTGCCCACTCCGACTCGGTCCGATCAGGCCTGTTCCACCATTTTGCAAACACGCCCTAGATGGATCGCCACGGGCGGCTGCGCCGCCCTCGCGATGACAAACCAAGGCGGGCAAGGTCAATCTTGCCAGGTTCACGCAATACGTGCTTAACTCTGTTTTTCATGCCCGCGGCCACCAAAAACTTCACCTTCGTCTGCGGACCGGACGACTTCATGGTCAATCGGCTCGGCAAGGAGCGGTTCGAGGCCCTGGCCGCGGAGGCCACGGCAGACGAGTTCTCGCGCGAGATCATCAGCGGCTTTGCCGGCAACGTGGACGAGGTGGAGTCGGCGGTGAACCGCTTCCGCGACGCCGTGCAGACCGTCCCGATGTTTGGGGGCAAGCGCGTCGTGTGGTTCAAGGACCTGAGTTTTCTCGCCGACACCGTGACTGGCCGGGCCGAGGGCACGCTCAAACAGGTGGAGGCCTTGCAGGAATTGCTCGAAAAGGTAAACGGGGCCGAGGTGGCGATTGTCATCACCGCCGCGCCGGTGGACCGCCGCCGCTCGTTCCCCAAGTGGTGCGAGGACCGGGCTGACTTTGCTCTGGCGGGTGGCGGCGACGGTGAATCTGCCGGCGAGGCGCTGGCCGCCGTGGCGCTCGGCGAGGCGCGCGAGTGGGGCGTGAAGTTTGGTTCCGGCGCCCTCGAGCTGCTGCTGCAGAAAGTCGGGGCCAACACCCGGCTGCTGACCGAGGAGACGCGCAAGCTTGCCACCTACACCGGCGAGAGCGGGGTGATAGCAGAGGCGCAGGTCGAGGAACTGACGCCGAATTTTGCCGAGGGAGATTTTTTCGCAGCAGCAGACCGTTTTTTCGCGGGTGATTTGTGCGGCACCCTGGCGGAGTTGCAGCGGCATTTTTTCAACGGGGGCGACGCGCGGCCAGTCCTCAGCGCGTTGCAGAACCGCAACCGCATCCTCATCCAGTGCCGCGTGCTGCTGGATGCCGGCGAGTTGCGCGCGCCCGGTCCCTACGGCTTTGACAAGGCGGCGTGGGCCCGCGCGCAGGAGGCCTATGCGAAGCATTTCGGCGGCGATGCGGAGAAGAGTTCATTCAATCTCTTCACGCAAAACCAGTGGTATGTCGGCAAGCTGGTCAGCGGGGCCAAATTGCCGCCACTGCGCCGGTTGATCGACAACCAGCAGGAGTTCGTCCGGGTGTTCGAGGAAATCATCCGCCGGCCAAACGAGCAGGAAACCGTTCTACGCGACATGGCGGTGCGCTGCCTCGCGGCCTGAGCGGCCCGTGGGGTTCGCCCGGATGAGCATCTGGATGGTTTTGATCCACGGCCGGCTTGTCCGGTTCGCCCGCATGCTTATGTAGAAGCCATGCCTGATTTCCACTCGCTGCTCATCTTCATCGGGGCCGGGCTGCTGCTGAGCATCGCGCCCGGGCCGGATCTGTTTTATATCATCGACCGCAGCCTTAGCCAGAGCCGGGTGGCGGGCGTCGTATCGGCACTCGGCACTGGTGCGGGATGCCTGTTTCACGTCGCGGCGGCGGCGCTCGGGTTGTCGACGCTGATGCTAACCCTCCCGCTGGCCTACGATGCGCTGCGCTATGCCGGGGCAGCCTACCTGGTTTTTCTCGGCGTGCGCACCTTGTGGTCGAAGCAGGGTTTGTTGAAGGGGCAGGTGTTGCCGCGGACCTCGCTGGGGAAAATCTTCCGGCAGGGGGTCATCACCAATGTGCTGAATCCGAAGGTTGCGCTGTTCTTCCTCGCGTTCCTGCCGCAGTTTGCCAATCCCGCGAACGGCCCGCTCGCGCCGCAAATCCTCCTGTTGGGCGGCATCTTCATTTTCAACGGCACGGTCGTCTGCCTGGCCCTCGCGCTGGCGGCGAGCCGGCTCGGTGACTGGTTAAAATCGCGCTACAACCTCTCGGCCTGGCTGAACCGGCTGACCGGCGGCTTGTTCATCGCGCTCGGCCTGCGGCTGGCGCTGGGCTACTGAAAGCGACACGGTTTTTCGGTCGTGGCGCAGTTGGAGGTTGGCGGGGCGAATTGCACCGGGGAGCGCCGGGTACTGGCACGCTTTTCCATTGGCAACGCCACGGGGCTGGGCTAACCGTTGCGCGCCATGAAATCGCCAGCCGCCGCCGAAACCATCCCCAATGTGCTCGCCGAGCGCTATGCCTCGGTGGCGATGAAGGATAACTGGTCGGCGCGCGGCCGCATCCTGCTCGAGCGCGATTTCTGGATCGCGGTGATGAAGGCGCAGAAGGATCTCGGCGTCGCCATCCCCGCCGAGGCGATCAGGGATTACGAGCGGGTGCGCGAGGACGTGGACCCCGGCCGCATCAAGGAGCGCGAACAGGTGACGCTCCACGACGTGAAGGCGCGCCTCGAGGAATTTTCCGACCTGGCCAAGCGCCAGTTCATCCACCTCGGCCTGACCAGCCGCGACCTGACTGAGAACGTGGAGCAACTGCAGATCGCCCGGTCGCTGCAACTTGTGCGGTTCAAGGTGGTCGCGGCGCTCCTCACCTTGGCGCGGCAGGCCGAGAAGCATCGCGACGTAATGATCACCGGCCGTACGCACAACGTTCCCGCCCAGCCCACCACGCTCGGCAAACGGCTCGCGATGTTCGGTCAGGAGCTGGCCATCGCCCTGGCACGGCTTGACGATCTCATTGAGCGCTATCCGGTCCGTGGGCTCAAGGGCGCGGTCGGCACCCAGCTCGACCAGCTCACCCTGCTCGGCGGTGACCCCGCGAAGGTGGATCAGCTTGAGGCAAGAATCCTCAAGCATCTGGGGTTCCGGCAATCGCTGGTTGCGACCGGCCAGATTTACCCGCGCAGCCTCGACTTCGACGTCGTGAGCGCACTGCACCAAACCGGCGCGGCGGCGGCGAGCTGCGCCACGACACTGCGGCTGATGGCCGGCGCGGGCCTGCTGACCGAGGGCTTTCAAGAAGGGCAGGTGGGCTCCTCCGCGATGCCGCACAAGGTGAACGCCCGGAACTGCGAGCGGGTGTGCGGGTTTTCCACGATTTTGTCCGGCTACGTGTCGATGACGGCCAACCTCGCCGGCCACCAATGGAACGAGGGCGATGTGTCGTGCTCGGTCGTGCGCCGGGTCGCGCTGCCGGATGCATTCTTCGCCCTCGACGGTTTGCTCGAGACGTTCCTCACGGTGTTGCGGCAGATGGAGATTTTTCCTGCGGCCATCGCGGCCGAGAACGAGCGCAACCTGCCGTTTCTGGCGACCACGACCATTTTGATGGAAGCCGTGAAAGCCGGCGCAGGCCGCGAGACGGCTTACGCGGCGATCAAGGAGCACGCGCTCGCGGCGGCTAAGGCGTTGCGATCGGGCGGCCCGCCTTCGCCCAGTGCTGCCGCCTCCGCCAAGGCTGCGGCGCGACAAGCCGGCGCGGCCAGTGACGCCGATTTACTATCGCGTTTGGCCGGGGACAAAAGAATTGGGCTCAGCCGGAATCGGCTCGTGGACATATTGTCGGAAAGCGAACGCTTTGTCGGCGCCGCGCCGCACCAGGTGGACGCGCTGGTGACGGCGGTGGCGCCCCTGGCAAAAAAACACAAGGGCGCGGCGGACTACCGGCCGGGCAAGCTGCTGTAGGTGTAGGGCGGGATCGCTGATCCCGCCGAATTTGCTTGGAATGACAGCGGCTTCACTGTCGAAGCTCGCTCATACAAGTCTTTCGCACCATGGCGGGATCAGCGATCCCGCCCTACAGAGAAGCCGGATACCCGATTTTCGTTCTCCGGGAGATTTAGTTTGCAACCGCCTGTGGCGCGCCCTTTTTTGAACCCTCTTTTGGATTCTTTAACAGCTTTAAACCTCACCACACCATGGTAGAAGAATTAGTCGGTAACTGTCTGATCGGCCAGTCCGGCGGCCCCACGGCCGTCATCAACGCCAGCGTCGCAGGCGTTGTGGCCGAAGCCTTGAACCATGCCTCCATCGAGGAAGTCTACGGCGCGCTCAACGGCGTGCTGGGCCTTCTGAACGAGGATTTCGTCGATCTCGCGGCCGAATCGCAGCAGGCCATCCGCGGCCTCCGCTTTACGCCCGGGGCGGCGCTGGGCACCTGCCGCACGAAGCTGAAGAAACCGCAGGATTTCGAGCGCGTGCTCGAGGTGTTCAAGGCGCACAACATCCGCTACTATTTCCACATCGGCGACGCCGACTCGCAGGAAACCGCCGTCAAGATCGGCGAGCTGGCCAAAGCCCAGGCCTACGAGCTGCGCATCATCGGCATCCCGAAGACGATTGAGAACGACCTGCCCGCCACCGACCACTGCCCCGGCTACGGCAGCGCGATCAAATACATCGGCGCCACCGTCAAGGAACTCGCGCTCGATGCCGAGGCCATGGGCCAGGGCGACCTCGTCACGCTCATCGAGGTGATGGGCCGCAACACCGGCTGGCTGGCTGCCGGGGCCTCGCTGGCCAAGCGCCGCGACCACCCGAATGATCCACCGCACTTGGTTTACCTGCCCGAGGTGCCGTTCACCAACGAGAAATTCCTCGACGACATCCGCCGCGTGCTGAAGCGCGAGAAACATTGCTTGGTCGTCGTGGGCGAAGGACTGGTGGACAAGGACGGCAACTACGTTTCCGTCGAGACCAGCTCGACCGACGCGCTCGGCCACGCCCAGATCGGCGGAGTCGGCGAGTTTATGAAGGATTTGGTCGAGTCCCAGCTCAGCGTGAAGGCCCGGGTCGCCCGTCTCGGCATTACCCAGCGCGCCGCCGCCCACTTCAGCTCCAAGACCGACGCGGACGAGGCGTTTCTCGCCGGCCAGGCCGCGGTGAAGGCCGCCGTCAACGGCGAGTCCGACAAGCTCGTCACGCTCGTGCGCGGCGACGGCGACAATTACACCTGCGAGACCGGGCTCACGCCCCTCACCGATGTGGTCGGCAACTTGAAGAAACTCCCCCGCGAGTGGATCAACGAGGACGGCATCAGCCTGAACTTCCAGTTCTTCCGCTACGCCACGCCGCTGATCCAGGGCGAGGTGGTCGTGCCCTACGACAACGGACTGCCCTCCTATGCCCGTCTGACCCGCGAGTCCGTGGACAAGACCCTGCCGGCCTACGAGGGCTGAGGCACATTTGGTTTTTCAACGAAGTGCCCAAGCCTGGCTCATTTCTCCTTCATCAAGAAAATTCCATCCCAGTCGGGCGCCGGCGGCTGGCGGGAATATTCGGCGACGATTTCGAGATAGACGAGTGACGGGTTGCTCGTGACCCCCGGGGTGCGACCGGGAATGTTTGATTCGAGCCCGGCGCTGCGCTCAAACAACCCCCGGGCTCCGGCCCAGTTGCGAGTCTGGAAGCGCGCCAACCCCCGGCCGAACAGGTCCAGACACTCGCGGGTGCCGGCGGTCAGGTTTTCCTTCAGTCCCATGATCTCATGGATCGGCACCGGCGAGGTCCGCCCCTTGACCACGATGCAGCCAAGCGGACGAAAGACAACGCGGTCGCCCCCGTGCTGCTCGCAAGCCACCTTCGTGGCCCCGCTGCACAATGAGTAAGTGCCCCAGCTCTTCGCGCCCGACTCCAGACGGGCGGCGAGATTAACATCGTCGCCCATCATCGTGTAATTGAAACGCGTGCGGCTGCCCATGTTGCCGACGACGCAGCGGCCGGTGTTCAGGCCGATGCGCGTCCGCATCGCGGCCACCACGGGCGGCCACTGGGCGCCTTCGCCCTGCCACTTGGCGCGCAACTCGCCAAGCTTATGCTGCACCCGCAGGGCGGCGACGCAGGCCCGGTAGGCGTGGTCGGGCAGGGCGAGCGGCGCGCCAAACATGACCACGACGGCATCGCCGATGTATTTGTCCAGCGTGCCGCCCTCCTCCTGGACGAG
Source organism: Lacunisphaera sp. (assembly GCA_009695095.1). Lineage (GTDB taxonomy): Bacteria > Verrucomicrobiota > Verrucomicrobiia > Opitutales > Opitutaceae > Lacunisphaera. The sequence continues at coordinate 3,913 of SIBQ01000031.1, read as the reverse complement.
ATCCGTGCAGGCGGTGAGGTATTCGTTCATCAGCTCAACCAGACGGGCGGGCGGCAGGACTTCGGGAAAACCGGAGAAGCTCTGGATGTCGCTGAAATACGCGGTGATCTCCGCCTCGTGTCCGCCCAATTGGGGTGGCTGGCCGGACTTGATCAAACGCTCGACCAAGCGGGGCGAAGCATAGGCACCGAACATGCCCTTGATTTTCTGCGCGACCCGCCGCTCCTCGCGAATGCGCCGGCCGATGACCATGAATTGCAACCCGGTGTAGCCCAGCAACGGGCCGACGACGGGCAGCCACCAGCTGCCATAAACCCACAGTCCGGTGGCCAGCGCGGCGTAACCCACCATGCCCAGCACCGTGCCGCCGCACGGGATGATCACCGAGCGATGGGCGAGCCCGGTGATGCCGCCGTAGCCGAGCAGCACCACCAAGCCCCAGGCCAGCCAGTCTGACGGCCGCCGGGCGTAATCGTTTGCCAGCATATTGTTCAGGATATTCGCATGCACCAGGACCAGCGGACTGAAGGCGCCCGGGGGGTGGGACCGACATCGGCCTTGCCGGTCACGGTCTGACCGACGAAGACGATCTTTTCCGCCATGTCGGGCGGCTTGAGCGCCCCGGGTTTTTGCTCCACCCGGTAATCATTAATCTTCGCGAGCAGTTCCAAGTAGCTGTGCGTCGAGAAATCGGAATGGCCGGCCGGCTGATCGTAGCGGTAGTTCAGCAGAAACCAGCCGCGGCGATCGATGGGAATCCGCCAGATCCGGTCCCTGGTCGGGACAATAACGGCTTCACCCAGCTTCACCCGCACTTCCGCCGGCGGCACCTGCAAATAAACCAGCAAGGTCTGCAGGGCGAGGGCGGGGTAATAATTCTGCCCGACCCGGACGATCAGCGGGATTTCCCGGATGATGCCATCCGGGCCGCGGGGCGCATCGGCCGCCCCCCACCAGCAGGCCGCGCGCAATTCGGGAAACGGGAGCAGCCCGTAGGCTTCCCCCTGAATACCCCGGAGATCCCCCTCGATGTAGTCAGCGGTTGGGTGGGGCCCTCCGCCCCGGGCCGGACTTCCACGATAGCGGAGCTGGTCGACGCGCCCACCACGACCCTGGTGCCGTCCTGGATGGCCTGGCGGGTGTCGCGGGCCATCGCGCGGTCGCCGTCGCCCTCGCGGCTGGCGTCGAGGATCACATCCCAACTGACGACCGCGGCTTTTTCCGCTGCGAGAAACTTGTTCAACTGGCCGTGCCAGGCCCGGTCCACCGGCCAGGGCGCCATGTTCGCCTCCGTGCCGTCCTCAAACAGTGCGATGACGATTCGCGGGTCGGGCGGGGGCTGAAAAAAAGCGCGATAACGGGTGCGCCAGTCGAGGGTGCGCGCCTCGGCCAACTGCAGGGTTTCCGTGTGCGACAGCCACAGCGCCAGTCCGTAACACAGCAGGGGCACCCACCAGGTTTGTCGGAGTGTTTTGCCCACAGTAAGCGCCATGGGCGCGCATCCTGCCGGGCCAGCCGGGGGCGACCAAGTTATTTCCGCGTAACCGGGCGCCACCCGCTGGTGTCGGGACAGAGCAGACTAGACCATGGGACCGATCTGATTAACCTGAATTCATGCCTCCTCGCCCCTGCAGACTGATTTTCATCCTGTTTTTTGGGCTGGGCGGCCTGGCCGGCAGGCTCCAAGGCTCGGTGGCACCGGAAACCCCCGCCACAGTCGTCGCCGTGCAGGTCCGGGGCACCGTCGAGGTGCAGCACGACAAATCAACCGAAACCGAGGTAGTGGCGGAAGGCACCCAGCTGGGGACAGCCGATACCATCACCACCGCTGCCAAATCCAGCGTCATGCTGGTGCTGCCCAACGGTTCCGTGGTGGCACTGAAGGAAAAGAGCCGGCTCAAGATTGCCGTGGCCCTGCACTCGCCGCTGGCAGCGGAAGCGCTGGCGGCGAACGAGGCCGAGCCGCGGGGAACGGGTGTTTCCCAGACAAGCTTCGAGCTGGCCTTTGGCGAAATGCTGACGCGCGTGCGCAAGCTCAACCCGACCTCCACCTTCACCGTCCAGACCCCGGTCAGTGTGGCCGCGGTGCGGGGCACGGTCTTTGAGGTTTCCTTTCAACCGGACGCCAAGGGTGAGGCGCGCTATCGCCTCAGCACATCCATCGGGTTGGTGCACGTCACGCCGCACGCGGGCAAGATGGTCGCCGTGCCGGGCGATGCACAGGTGGACTTCACGGCCGAGCTCGGCAAAAACGGGATCAAAATCAAGAACCTGAAATCCAGCAAACTTGCCCGCCAAAAAAACAGCAGATTGACAAAGAGGCCGTGGCCAACGAACACAGCGCCGCTGCAAAAGCCAAGGCCGCCGCGCAGGCGACCGGCAACACTCCCGGGGCCGGCAAGCCGGCGACACCGCCAGCGGCGAACAACCCCACGACTTCAACGAACAGAACGGCCACACCGACCGTGACCAGGCCAGCGACATCTGTGGCCAGACCGCCGCCGCCGGCCACGCCCAAAGTCCTCCCGAAACCCGTCAAGCGGCCGCCCCGCCGGGCTTAGAACCGGCGGCTTGCGCCGAGACCCAGGCCATAATCCGCGGAGGAGTCTGAACTGCCGAGCATGCCATAAACCTGGGCCTGCCAGTTTTCACCGAAGGCACGACTGGCCGACAGGGTGAGGTTGGCCGACGATTCGCCGCCCGCGGAAGTTTTCTCCGCCCAGTCCAGCAGGAGCCCGAGCGTGACTTTGTCCGTGCACGCCCAGCTGAATCCGACCGTGCCGAAAAGGTAATTGCGCAGATTGGAGCCGGGCGGGTTGCCCAGCCAGCGGTAGCCCAGCGTGACAAACGGCGTGAACGGACCGGCCGTGTAGTAGACATCCACGTGGGTGGCAAAATCGTCCTGGCCTGTGCCAAGGTATTGGTCGGCATCCGCGGTGCCGATCTTTACCTCCGCCCCCGCGGCCCACGACCACGGCTGGTCCGCAGGAACCGCAAATTGTCGGGTGACCCCGAGCGTGAGATCGCCCAGGCCCTGGTTGACAGTTTTTAGCAGCACCAGGCGCCGGGTGAAACGGCCGATGCCCGGCACGACTTCACCCGGGCCTTTGATGCGCAGGTAGGGCAGGCTGAGTTCCCAGGTCGTTTGATTGACGACATAGGACATGGGAAAAGGGATGGTGGTGATCTCCGTGGAGACCGGCAGGCCGTAGTAACCGGTCGAGTAATCTAAGCCGGAACTCAGGGTGACTTCCGCGCGGAGGGTCACCGTATACAGCAACACGCCGGCCAGCAGGACGCGCAGGAGGGGGTGGATCTTCACGCGGGCATATGGGCTCGCGCACCGGTCGCAAGCCCAACCCGGGCAGAGAGAGGCCGGCCCGCGGGGAAATACGCCGAGCCGTCTCTTGCCCGGTCGAAATAGGCTCGCACCCTCGCCGACAGATTGCACATTTCGCCGTTATCACGGGCCTATAGCTCAACGGTTAGAGCAGGGGACTCATAATCCCTTGGTTCTGGGTTCGAATCCCGGTGGGCCCACCAATTGACTATCAATTAGTTAGAGCGTATTTATCGCATTATTCGACGGTCAAAGAAATTGCGGGTGTCCCCCCAGTGTCCCCCTTTTGAATCCTACGGGCTTCGATTTTCCGTCCTTATCCTGACCCTCGCAGCGGGAGAACGGGCCGGAAATCAATCAGGGCGGCGGCTGGCAGCCAACATAGGGGCGGGGGGGGCTCGGGTGGGGGTGACTTGAAGGATTGGGATTCATCAACCGGCATCTAAAGAAAAAAACAGACTACCCCCTTAATTGCTATACAGGGTGCTATACAAAAAAAAGTGGAGTTGCTATACAGGATACCGATGTGATTCTTGACTGACGCTCTGAGGTGACTCCCGAAAACCAGTCCAC
>SIBQ01000030.1 GCA_009695095.1 Lacunisphaera sp. | reverse complement strand
CGTTTGGCCTCGCTGACCTCCATCATGCCAAACTTCCGTTTCCAACGGTGGAAGGTCTGCCCCGAGATGTTCTTCTCCTTACGGATCTCTGCGATGCTCTTGCCGCCATCGGCCGCCCGTAAAATACGGATCTTGTCCTCGGTCGTATGCTTTTTACCTTTCATGGTCTGGGTCCTCTTTGTTGGCCCAGACTAACACCGAAGGCGGCTCAAAGTTTCGGGGTCAGGTCAACCCAGTAGTTGGCCTTCACGCCGAAGTTCCACGTGCCGCTGCTGGTGAGATCGGGTGCGTCCACATACGAGACGAACGGCGTGACGGTGAACGCGGGGGCGATCTGCAGCTCCGCGCCCGCTGTGACGGACCAGACGACCGAGTTGTCCTTGCTGCCGGCAAACTTCGTCCAGGCATAGCCCACGCCCGCCTCGACGTAGGGCTTGCCCCACGCGTGAGACGTGTTGAAGGCACGCAGCGCTCCGCCGATCATTTGCTGATTGAAGCGCGCACCCGCCACCAAGCCGGCCTGGGTGATGTTATAGCTGAGGATGCCATCCAGGCCGGTGTTGAGCGACTGGTTGTAGTCGAAACCGTAGCTGTCGGCGTGGGTCGGCGAGCGGTCGAGGTTGAGGTAGCTATAGGTCAGGCTGGCATAGGTCTGCCCGAGCAGGCCCATGTTGCCGGAGACCGGCACCGGAGTGTCGGCCGCGCGGGCGGACGTCGCGAGGCCGAGGGGCACCACGGCGGCGAGAATAAGGGTCTTGAGAATGCTGTTCTTTTTCATGGTGGTTTGGTTTAGTTGGCGTCACCGCGTATTTCCCGCGGCGACTCCTCCACAGAACCGCCACCGGGACCTCGGTTCCAGAGGTCAAAAATTTCCCGGGGATTAAATATCGTTTTACGGGAACCGCGATTTTCCTGCGCGGTCGCCTGCCGGTTTTACTTCGTTTTACGCCCTTGTCTCGCCACTTGCCAATTGGCGGCATTCCGCTAGCTTGTGGCCTTATAAAAGTTACCCGCTACTTCATCCTCCTTATTGCCATGTTCTCTTTCTCCAAACTTTTTGGCGATTCGCTCAAGGTCGGCGACGACGCCCCGGTCGTTTCCGCTGTCACTGATACCGGCTCGACCCTGAACCTCGGCGAGGTTTATAAGGACCACGCCTATACCGTCGTCTGGTTTTACCCCAAAAGCCTCACCGGCGGCTGCACCAAGCAGGGCTGTTCGCTGCGCGATGCCAGCGCCGAGCTCACCCGGCACGGAGCCGCAATCGTCGGCGTCAGCACTGACCCGGTCGAGAAGCAAAAGGAGTTCAAGGCGGTGAACAATTTTCCCTTCCCGCTTTTGGCCGACACCGACAAGAAGGTCGTGAAGGCTTTCGGCCAGTCCGGCACCCTCATGGCCTCGCGCGAGTGTTATGTCATCAAGGGCGGCAAGATTGTCTACAAGGACACCGGCGTAACCGACAAGCAGGCCGACAACGTTCTCGCCTTCCTCGCCAGCCAGAAGAGCTGAGGCCGTTCCGGCGCCTCGGTCATTCTTCCCGGCCGCAATCCCCGTCACGGCCGTTTTATTGCCGCCCTTCGGCGCTGCGGGCCACGCGGATGATAAAGTCGCCGGCGGAGTTGCGTTGTCAAGTGGGTGAATCTATTTTCCCGCCATGGCCCACTTCGCCCGCCGGCTGCTGCTCGCCCTCTCGCTCATCCTCAATGTCTCCCTTGCCGCCGGGCCGCGCGCGCGCGATCTCGGCGTGCCCTTCGACGGCGCCCCGGGACTGCTGAATGCCATCACGGATGTCGCCAGCGTCGAGGTCGGCCAGACAACCCTCATCCGCGGCACGGGCCGGCTCGTCGTGGGCGAGGGCCCGGTGCGCACGGGTGTCACGGCCATCTTTCCCCGCGGCAAAGCGAACGCCGCACCGGTCTTCGCCGGCTGGTTCTCGCTCAATGGCAACGGCGAGATGACCGGCACGGCGTGGATCGACGAAGCCGGCGTCCTCGATGGGCCCATCGCGCTCACCAACACCCACAGCGTCGGCGTCGTGCGTGACACCATCATACAGTGGCAGGTGAAAAAGGGCCGGGCGGGCGGCCAGGTCTGGTGGTCGCTGCCGGTGGTCGCCGAAACCTGGGACGGCTGGCTGAATGACATCAATGGCTTTCATGTGAAGCCCGAACATGTGTTTGTTGCGCTCGATGCCGCGAAGCCCGGGCCGGTCGAGGAAGGCAGCGTGGGCGGTGGCACCGGCATGGTTTGCCACGAATTCAAGGCCGGCATCGGTACGGCTTCGCGCGTAACCGGCGCCGGCTACACCGTCGGCGTACTCGTGCAGGCCAACTACGGCTTGCGGGGCCAGCTCCGCATCGCCGGCGTGCCGGTCGGCCAGGAAATCCTCCAGGGCACGGTCCGCACCGACGAGGCCGGTTCCATTCTTGTCATCATCGCCACCGATGCGCCGCTGCTGCCGCACCAGCTCAAGCGGCTCGCGCGCCGCCCGTCGCTGGCGCTCGGCCGCATGGGCAGCGTGTCCGGCGACGGCTCGGGCGACCTGTTCCTCGCGTTCTCCACCGCCAACACCGTGCCGGTCGGGCAGAAGAAGCCCGGCACCGTGCAGCTTCTCGCCACGGACGACGTGAGCCCGCTGTTCGCCGCCGTGGTACAGGCGACCGAGGAGGCCATCGTCAATGCCCTCGTCGCCGGCGAGACGATGACCGGCCGCGATGATCACGTCATCATCGGCCTGCCGCACGACCGGCTGCGCGCGGTCCTGAAAAAATACGGCCGGCTGAGCGAAACGCGGTAGGGGCCGTTGCGGGCTACGGCCCGGGCGTCTGATCAGCCTTCGCCAAGGCCACGGCGCGACCGGGGGCAAGAGCCCCTCCCTGTCAGAGCTCGTCGTCGTTCGCCGGCGCCAGCACGTCGGCGCGCGGGTCGCGGCGGGCGCGTTCGACCCAGTCGCCAAACAACGCCATCTGGCCCAGCCATTCCGGCGGCAGTGGCGCGGCCACGAGGTCGATGATGCGCCACGCGCCGGTTTCGTCGATGACTACGTTGCGGTCATGCGTGTCGGCCACCAGCCACGGAACGCTGTCGAGAAACACCAGGCGGGGGTGGTCGCGGTCGGCGCGGAGAAAGCGCGAGGGAATCGGGATGAGATTATCCGGAGCGAGTCCGGACATGTCCGTCTTCTCCGGCAGCAGGCGGCCAAACGTCTGCTTGGCCACCACGATGCCTTCGGGCGTGATGCCGACAATCTCCGTCGGGATGCCGAACTGGTGCGTCAGCCGTAGTTTCTCGAATAGCAGACGGTAGCTGCCTGGGATGGCGGTCGCATTGAGCAGGTCGCCCTCGCCGCGTTCAAAGGCGAAGGTCGCGCCAACCTCGCCGCCCTCACGGAACAAAAAGAATTTATAGACCGAGTGCGCTGCATCCACAAAAGCCAGCGCCTCCACGCCGCCGCCGATGCGCCGCAGTTTCGCGCTATCCACCTCGAACGGATCCTCCACTTCCGAGCTGAAGCCGAAAGTCTCAAACGGGATGACTGGCAGCTGCCGGCGAAATTCGCGGATCGCATCGCCCAGCGCGGCCCACGCGCCACCGGTGGCTTCCAGCAGGCTTACTTCGTCTTCCTGGACGAGGACGAGAGCGCGGTCTTTATCTGCTCGGATACCACATTGGGCTGCTTTTTCGCCCAGTGAATCGAGCGCCCGAAGTCGTTGCCGGTGACCGTCCAGAACAGCGGCCCAGCCTTTCGCGCCGGGGAGGCGGGAGCTGGTGAGGTGGGTGGGACGTCCGGAGAACGGGTCTTCTTGTTGCATGACTCGGCCATGCGCCCAAGGTCGCGAGGGCCGCGCCCGAACGCAAAAACTATTTGTGCGCAGGTTGTTCACGGCGGAAAGCCAAGGCGAGAATGTAAGCGGCCCGGGCTTGCCGCGGAGCCGATTAGCCGGAAACCTCTCGCTTGACACCCCTCGCCCGCTCCCCTGACTTGGCCCTCTTTTTCCCATAAAACTATGCAACCTACATTCCGCCCGCACCGCAAAAAGCGCGCCCGCAAGATTGGTTTCCGGGCCCGCAAGGCCACCCGGGGTGGCCGCAAGGTTCTCTCCAATCGCCGTCGCAAGGGCCGCAAGCGCCTCACGGTCGTTTGAGATGAACCTGCGCGCCGGGCAACGCCTGCGGCGCAACGACGATTTCCGCGCCGTTCGCGAGCAGGGCCGCCGCCTCGATTGCGGGGCCTTCCTCTTGACCTGGCGGACGCGTCCCGCCGAGTCTACCGCCACCCCCGCCCGCGTGGGCGTGGTCGCTTCCCGGGCCGCCGTCGGCGATGCCGTCCACCGCAACCGTGCCAAGCGCCGCCTCCGCGAAATCTACCGCAAACACCAAGCCCTCGTGCCCCCCGGCCTCGACCTCGTACTCACCGCCCGCGCCGCTCTCCTCCGGCTGGAATTTCCCGAAGTGGAGCAACGGTTCGCCCAGGCGTGCCGCAAGCTGACGCCACTAAAGAATGACTGACCCCGGCCAAAATGTCATCGTGCCTGTCCACTGTAGCCTTGGCGAAGGTGGAGGCGCCGCGAAGGATTCATCCGCCTCGAACGCGGACTCCCGGGGATGGATGGCTCGCATCCTTGCCCTGCGAAGTCTTGCCGAAGCAGGGCCCGCCCGCGCGGCGAGCGGGCTTATCTGGGTTTACCAGCAAGCCGTTTCGCCCGGCCTGGCCGCGCTGAATCCAGCCAGCGGCTGCCGCTTCGCTCCCACCTGTTCGCACTATGCCCGCGAGGCGCTGCGCGAGCACGGCCTGCTCGCCGGCCTGGGCCTCACGCTTTGCCGGCTGGGCAAATGCGGGCCGTGGCATCCGGGCGGCCCCGATCCCGTTCCACCGGGCCGATTTTCCTGTGTCTGCATCCGTCCCGCCACCCTGGCTAAAAACTGATCGCTGACCGCCGGATTCATTCTTCATGGACAAAAAGAACACCGTCATCGGGGTCCTGCTCCTCCTCGCAGCAATGGCGAGCTTCTATTACAGCGCCCGGCTGGCCCCGCCCGCCCCGCCCCGCCCGGCCGCGAGCCCGACCACCAGCGGCAGTCCATTGGCTAAGAACGAGGCCCCGGCCGTCGGCCCGGCCAGTTCGCCCGGCGACACCACCTTGACGGCCGCCACGCCCGCTGTCTCCCTCCCCGCCGAGTTTGTCACGCTCGCCAACGATTTCCTCGCGGTTAAATTTACCAGCCGCGGCGGCGCCATCGACTCCATCAGCCTAGTCCAGAAAGCTGCCCGCCTTGATGCGCAGGGCAATGAAACCGCCGAGCGCTACATTCTCAATGCCCCGCAGGCAGCACCCGTACTTAGCCTCACGGATTTCCCCGGCGCCGACCTTCACGCGGCCTATGCGCTCGTTTCGAAAACAGCCAGCGAGGTGGTTTATCGCGCCGTTGCCGGCAACCTGGAAGTCACCCGCCGCTATTCGCTGGCCAAGGCGGCCGGCCAGGACGACTACCAGCTCCGCCACGAGACCACCTTCCGCAACCTGACGGACAAGGCCCTGCTGCTGCCGCGCACCGTGTTCAACCTCGGCACCGCCGCGCCACTCGATGCCAATGACTACGGTCTCTACCTGAACTCCGGCTATTCTGACGGCAAGGACTCACACTTCATCGCCCGCAGCGACCTCGAGGGCGGTGGCTTCCTCGCCATGCTGGGCATGAGGGACGGCACCCCGCCGCCCTTCATTGAACGTTCCGCCCCCGTCGTGTGGGCGACGGTGGAAAACCAGTTTTTCGCCATGATTCTCACGCCGGATCAGCCCGGGACCAGGGTGCGGGTCGAGCGCGTGAAACTTTTCCCGCTCGCGCTCGTCGAGGACAAGAAGGCCTATGGGGTCACCGGCTACGCCCAGTTTGAGATCAAGCCGCTTGCGCCCGGCGCCGCCACAACCATTGGCGCCTCATTCTTTGCCGGCCCCAAGGAATACAAGCGTCTCAGCAACGCCAACGTGTTCAAGCACGGCGAGGAGAAGGTCATGCAGTTCGACTCCTTCTTTTTTAACCGGATCTTTTTCTCCGGCTTCTTCGCCCCGCTGCTGCTGACCATCATGACCTGGGTGCACTCGATCGTGCCAGGCTGGGGCTGGGCCATTGTCATCACCACGCTGCTCCTGAAAATCGTCTTCCTGCCGCTCACGCTGGCCGCGTCGCGCTCCGCCAAGCGCATGGCCAAGCTCCAGCCGCACCTGAAGGTGCTGAAGGAGAAATTCAAGGACAACCCCCAGAAGGTCCAGACTGAGACCCTCAAGCTCTTTAAGGAAAACAAAGTCAACCCGGTCGGCGGCTGCATCCCGATCCTGATCACCATCCCATTTTTCATCGGGTTTTTTAGCATGCTACAGAGCGCGTCGGATTTGCGTTTCGCGCCGTTTCTCTGGTCAAACGACCTGTCTGCGCCCGACACGGTGGGGCATCTTTTCGGCCTGCCGATCAACATCATGCCGCTGTTCATGGGAGCGACCATGATCATCCAGATGCGGCTCACGCCCACGCCCACCACCGACAATGCCCAGGCCACGATGATGAAGGTCATGCCGTGGATGTTCACGCTTTTCTGCTATAACTTTGCCTGCGGCCTGGCCCTTTACTCGACAATCAACGGCCTCTTCACCATCGGCCAGCAGCTCGTCATCAACCGGATGCCGGAGCCCGACCTGCCCATCAACAATGGCGCGGCGCCCAGCGCCATGAAGAACGTCACGCCGGTCAAGAAGCGTGGTAAGGGATAAGTTGTAAGAGCGTAAGCCGTCCAACCTTCGCCTCTCCTCCCTTCCCTGCTTGTAGCTTCCGCTCTTAAACCTTACAGTTAGCTATGGCCGGCCATAACAAGTGGTCCAAAATCAAACGCCTGAAGGCCGTCACTGACGCGCGCCGGGGCAAGGTGTTTTCGCGCCTCTCGCCCGGCCGCCGAGCGTGCGCGCCAATCCCCACGCCAGCAGCGTGATCAGCCCGGAAACCACCACGCCGAGCAGCCCATCGGATTTGCCGAGGGGCGAGCGGCAGAGCAAATCATAGATGATCCACGAGCCGATCATGCTCGCGGCGCCGATGGCGACCGCCTGCCCCGGGGTCAGGGTGGGGACGTTGGGATCCACCATCATCACCTGCGCCTTCAGCCAGTAAACCAGCACGAGCAGCGCGGTGCCTGAAAGCCACGTGATGTAGGCCTCCCATTTGAACCAGTGCAATTTTTCCGGCAGCACGGCGGGCTCGACCGCATATTTTTGCGAGTTATAAAAGCCGCCGCCGTGCACGGCCCATAGTTCCCCCGCCACGCCCTTCCTCGCGCTGTCCGAGCCGGCCGGCGGCGGCTCAAGGTTGTTGTCGAGCCAGATGAAGTAAAACGACGAACCAATCCAAGCGACGCCGGCAATGATGTGCAGCCATCGTACCAGCATGCTTAGGAATTCCAGGTAGTGGGCCTCCATGTGGGGTGCGCCCCATGCAAGCAACGCCCCCGGTCGTGGCAATGCCGATTAGCCCATCCAAGGCTACCCACGCCACTTCATCAGCCGGACCGCCTGCACTACGCACACGCAGTCCTCGCCGTCTTCCGTTTGCAGCCAGTGCAGCTCAAGCTTGGGGAACGCCCGGTCCATCGCCGGTCGCAGGCTGCCGACCTCGAGCACGACGATGCCGTGCCGCTGCAGCCGGTCGCGCGCCTGACGCAACAGCTTGCGGATGACGTCAAGGCCGTCCCGGCCGCCATCGAGCGCCAGGGGCGGCTCTTTTTTGAATTCAGCGGGCAGCCCGCGCAGCGCGCGCGTCGGCACATAGGGCGGATTGCTGAGGATCAGGTCGTATCTGGCGCGGGGAACGGCGTCAAAAACATCCGAATGGAACAGCTTCACGCGCCGGCCCAGGTCGTGCACCGCAACGTTAATCCGGGCGACGGCCAGTGCGTCGGGTGACAGCTCGCTGGCGTCAACCCTGGCGCCGGGAAACTGGTGCGCGAGCAGGATGGCGAGGCAGCCGGAGCCGGTGCAAACATCCACGGCACGCTTCACCGGCCGGCCGGCCGGCAGCCACGATGGGATTTGCTCCGGCAGCAGCTCGACGAAATACGACCGCGGGATGATGACGCGCTCATCCACGTAGAACCGGTGCTCGCCCAGAAAGGCTTCGCAAGTCAGGTAGGCCGCGGGCACATGCTCCTCGAGCCGCCGGTGGAGGATTCCCTTTATCCGCCCCTGCTCGTCCGCGGTCAGCTTGCGGCGCAACACCGCCGCCTTGCTGTCGAGCGGCAGCCTGAGCGCGTGCAACAGCAGATACAGCGCCTCGTCGTGGGCGTTAGTCGCCACCTGGCCGAGCGCAGCCTGGTGCCGGGCGTAGCCTTTTTCAGCGCGTTGCAACCACTCGCCCAGCGTACGTGGTTTCGCCGGCATGGCCTACCTCCCTCCGGCCGCGGCCGAGTGCTCGTGCGCGGCGATGTGCTCGGTGCAGTAACACTCCTCGCCGGCGCATTTGGAACAGTAGCGGAAATCCATCTGCGGATGCGTGAGGTCGGACTTGCCGCAAGCGCGGCACCGGTGCCGGGGCTCGCGTTCGCTCCCGCGCGTGGCGATAGAGCGGGCTTGGTGCTCCATCCGCCGCCGGCCGGTCTTGAGGCGCTGGATGATCTCGCTGGTGAAGAAAATCAGAAAATTGCCGATCGCGGCCAGCACCGCCAGCCGCACCGGCCAGGCGCCGAAAAGCAGCACATAACCGTATAAAATCCATTGCAGCAGCGCCAGCCACTTGATCTTCACCGGCAGAATGAAAAAGAGCAGCATCTCAAAGTCCGGGTTCAGGAACGCGAAGGCCAGGAACACACTGCCGGCCAGAAACAGGTTGGTGGCGTAGTTGGCCGGAAATAAGAATGCCACCGCCACGGTGAGCGCCCAGCCGACGAAGATAAACAGGTTGTAGCGAAACACGCCCCAGTGGCCTTCCAGCGCACTGCCCATCAGGTAGAAAAGATACCAGGCAAAGGCGATAAACACCGGATGGGCATTTGGCGGCTGCAGCAGGAAGGTGAAGAGCCGCCAAGCCTCCCCCGCGCGGACGGCCAGCGGGAGCAGCACGATGCGCTCGAGGTCGAAAAACCCGAAAAACGCCACGCTCCAGAACAGCACCTGCCCGAAGATCAGGTAGAGCGAGAGATTCGGGATGGCGAGTCGGCCAAAGAGTCGTTCGAAGCGGTTGAGCAGGCCCATGACCGCTCACTTTGCACCGGCTTGGGCAAGCTGGTCGAGCAAAGTTTGCTTCTGCTTCTGCAACACGCTCTGGGTGACATTGGCCAGCAACAAGCGGGCGTGCTCGGTCTTCCCGAGCTTCAGCAGCACATTTGCGGCCTGCAGGCGGATGGTCTCCTGCTCGACGCCGGGTTTGGTGCGCTCTTCTAAGGCCGCCCAAACCTTGAGTGCTTCGTCCCACTGCGGTGTCTCGAGATCGTAATAGGCCTCGGCGTGGCGGTAGGCATAGGGCAAGTTGTCCGGCGCCAACTCGGCCGCGCGCCGGAAGGCGTCGAGCATCGCCAAATCGAGAGCGGGACGGGTGAACGGGCCGGCGCGGATGAAATCATCACGGCCCTCGGACAGCAGCTTGCCCAAGTGGTAAAGGTAGAGTGGCTCCTTGGGCTCGAGGTCGACGGCTGCCATCAGCCAAGGCAGCGCCTCGACGAGTTTGCCATCCTCCGCGAGGTGCCGGGCGATTTCGTTCTTCACCAGCGGGATTTCCGGGTCAAGCTTGTTGGCTTTGAGCAATATCCCGACCGCTTCGCGGGTCATGCCGACCTGGCCCAAGAGCATGCCGTAGGCGACGTAGGCTGGCGCAAACTCCGGGTTCTTCTGGATTAGTACGTCGAAACTGTTGATCACGTTCTGCAACTCACCCCTCAACCGGGCTTCGTCGAGCTGTTCGCCCTCCTGCTCGGCCCGGCTGAGGACGTCGCGTTCGCGCGCCACGATATCCTTCAGGGTTTTTTCCGCCAGCGTCTCGGCCGGGGCCGGGGCAGCCAGCAGAGCCAATCCGGCGAGCAGGGGCACGGCATGATGACGGGTTTTCCAGGAGAAAGGCATGGGATTACGACACGGGCTCCGTCGAATCGTTCAAAACTTCTTTATGACGCGACTAATACCCCGCGGGAGGCGGCTCTGTCTTTGGGCGTGCCGTAACTCGGGCGTGTATTCTAACTGGTTTGTCATTCTGAACGCAGTGAAGCATCCACGGCATCGGTCATGATATCATCAGCGAATACATAGAATCTTCGCTGCGCTCAGAATGACAGGAAAGGGGCGCTGGTTGTCCTGAAAACAATTACCCTCCGGCTGGTTCGATGCTCAACGCCCGCTGCCAGAGCAGCAGCACCAGCCACGCCACGAGCATGGTCGTGAGGGTGTGGCTGAGATAATGCGCGCCTTTCAACATCTGATACAAACCCATCCACCAACCTAGCCCGAGGCCAAGGGCGATCACCCCGTTTCGCCAGCGCCGGGAGGCGCGCACCACGAGCAGACCCATTAGAGCAAAGCCGCCGCTGGCGTGGCCGGCGGGAAAACAGCCGCCGCGCCGTGCCGGCCGCTCGGCATCCGGGAATGGTGCACAGAGTTTCGCATAGGCCACGTCGCCACCGTAGCGCCGGATTTCCGACGGACAGAAAACATTGGTATATTTTTTCCCGAGTCCTGCGAGCGCCGGCACGGTTGTGATGACCAGAACGCCCAGCCACATGCCGCGCCGGTCGAGCTGGAACCGTTCCCGCCAGCGCGCCGGGCCGGCCGCGAGGGCCAGGGTCGTCAACGCGATGACCCACACGAGCGCCTTGGGGCCGTGGTAGAAAATCGCGCGTCCGACCGGCTCCTTCTCGTCCACGAGCCAGCGGTGTGAAGCAAAATTGTAGAAATGGTCCTGCAGCCAGAGGTCGAGGCCGGTGAATTCGAACAGTGCCACCGCGCCCGCCAGCAAGAGCAGTACCACCCAGGGCGTTTGGTGGAAGCGGATGTCGGATCCGTTCATGGCCGGGCGGGCGCCGCGAGCTGGCGCTGAAATTCCTCCGTGGTCAGTTCGCGATAAAGCTGGTTTTGATAGAGATAGCTGGCGGTCTGGTAGTAGCTGGCCGCCTCGGCCTGAAACGCCGGATTGACCGGCTGCTCCGCCAGTCCGAAGTTGGTCCGGTCGTAGCGGTATTGCGTTTGCCGCCGCACCGGGGTGAGGACGAGAAAATCATCGCCCTTGAGCAGGCCGAGCTTTTGATAGGTGCCGACGAAGGCGTGCCCCTCCTTCGGGTCCGTTTGCCGGATGTCGCGGCCGAAGAAGCGGCTCGGGTAACTCCAGTTCAGCAGGCCGAGCAGCGTCGGGGCATAGTCCATCTGGCTGGTCAGTGTGCGGATATGCCCGGGCGCGATGTGGCCGCCGGGGGCATAGATGATCAGCGGGATGTGGTAGTTCTGCACCGGCAGCTCCGTCTTGCCCGCGCTCGAGGCGCAATGATCAGCGACGATAACAAACACCGTGTTCTTGAACCAGGGCTTCTTTTCGGCGTCGCGGATGAACTGGCCGATCGCGAAGTCCGTGTATTTCACCGCGCCGGCGCGGCCGGAAATCTTCGACGGCAGGTCGATCTTGCCCTCGGGAAAGGTGTAGGGCCGGTGATTTGATGTGGTCATCACGAAATAGTGAAACGGCTTGCCGCTCGCGGCGCCGGCATCCGCCTCGCGCATCGTCCAGCGAAAAAGATCCTCGTCGCACACGCCCCAGGCGTTGGCGAACGTGATGTCCTTCTTCGGCACACCGGTGCGGTCGATGACGCGGTAACCGTTGTGGCCGAAAAAATAGTTCATGTTGTCGAAGTAGCCGAAGCCTCCGTAGATAAAGGCGGTGTCGTAGCCCTTTGCGCGGAAGACAGAGCCGAGCGTGAACATGTCCTCGTTGCGCGGGCGCTTCACGATCGAGCGGCCGGGCGTCGGAGGCATGGCCAGGGTCAGCGCCTCCATCCCGCGGTCCGTGCGCGTGCCGGTGGCGTAGAAATTGTCGAAGACCAGGCTCGAGGCCGCGAGCTCCTCGAGGTTCGGCGTCAGGCGCGAGGCGCGGTTGAAGATGCTGAGGAAGTCCGTGCTCAGGCTCTCGACCGTGATCTGGATGATGTTCGGCCGGAGTTCGGGACCGGCGTTGCGCACAATCCGCAGCGTGTCGAGGGGATCCACCCCGAGCGTAGCCGAGGCGTCGCGCACCAGCTCCGCCCGCACGATGCGGAAGGCCTCGTCGGCCGGCAGCGTCGTGTAGAATTTATCGTATTCGAGCTCGTTGTTCCAGAAGGCGGCGAAGAGTGACCAGACCCCGTTCTTGGCCAGCTCGCGGTTGAAATTGTTTTTGAAATATGGCAGCCAGTCGCTGCTCAGGACCAGGGCGAGAGCCAGGGGCACCGCAAACCAGATGGCGCCAGCCTTCAGCCGCCGGCCAAACGGCTCGGCGGGGGCGGTCAACCAGGCGGCGGGCATCCCGGTGCGCCGCGCCACCCAATGCAGCAGGGCCGCGCCCGCGAAGACGCCCGCGACGATCAGCGGCAGGTTGTAGGACTCGCGAATGTTGCCAATGACCTCCGTGGTATAGACGAGGTAGTCCACCGCTATGAAATTGAACCGCACCCCGAACTCGTCCCAGAAGGTCCACTCGGATACCGTCCCGAACAGCAGCAAGTAGATGACCCCAAAGCCGAAAATCTGCGCCAGCCCCTGCTGCCAGCCGCGCTGGAACCAGCCGGCGGGGAGCAGCACCAACAGCACCGCCAGCGGCAGCGAGGCAAACGCCGCCGCGCCGAGGTCATAAACCAGGCCCCAACCAAAGGCTGCGACCAGGCTGAGGGTCCAGGTCACATCGTGCGCCGCCTTCACCAGCAGCGCTACACGCGTGAGAAACGATATCCCAAGAAAAACGGCGAAGAAAATTATCAGGCCGCCGTGCCGGCGGGTGAGCTGGCGGATGAAAAAGAGACCAGCGGAACCATTCGGGGTAATCAAAGTGGGGAGGAGGCGTGGCGGCCGGGATCTGGTTGAATTTTGACGCCGAGTGTCGGCCCAAGTGCTGTCAAAGACAAGACAGCGTCTCTGGCCCGCGCCACCGGTAGGCCGTTTCATCAACCGGCCAATACTGATGATCGCTCCAGCGGCGGTGATCAGCGCGGCCGGCACGGCCCCGATGACTTACCGGCCAGGCCGGCAATCCTTCGGACCCATGCTTTTCGCTTATGCCACATCAAGTTGCGCAAGGTGAAGCAGGTCGCTAGAGGAAAATACTTGCACCCCCACCCGCCTGCCGCCATCAAAACGCCCCTCGCTCCCATGGTTCTCAACCATCATCACCACCACGTGAACTAGCCTTCCCCCGCACGGGAAGGCCGGAAGCGCCTTGTCCGTGGCAGATGGATCCAATTTCCAAAACCCCGGCAGGTGTATCCGCCGGGGTTTTCCTTTGACCCCATTCCAACACGCTCGTCCCGCCTTTACCCTCACTTTACACCCTCACTTCCTCCATCATGCTCACCACTCCGCCCAAAGACCGCCTCCGCCTCGCCATGCAAAAGAGCGGCCGCCTCTCCGCTGACTCGCTCGACCTGCTCACGCGTTGCGGCATCCGCGTGAAAATGCCCAAGGAGCGTCTCCTGCTCCACGCTGATAATTTTCCGGTGGATGTCCTCTTCGTCCGCGACGACGACATTCCCCGGCTCGTTATGGACGGTGTGTGCGACCTCGGTCTGGTCGGCACCAACGTCCTCGAGGAAGCCGCGCTTGCACGCCACACCAGCGGCGGCGCCGGCGGCTACCTCGTCGAGCGATCGCTGGAATTCGGCAGCTGCCGGCTCGCCCTCGCCCTGCCCGAGGAGCGCGCCTACACCGGTTTGCGCGACTTACAGGGCCTGCGCATCGCCACCTCCTATCCGCAACTTACGAAACGCTTCCTCGACGAGCAAAAAATCGCCGCTGAGGTCGTCTGCCTCAGCGGCTCGGTCGAGATCGCCCCGCGTCTCGGCCTGGCCGATGCTATCTGCGACCTCGTCGCCACCGGCTCGACCCTGGAGGCCAACAAGCTCCGCGCCGTCGAGACCGTGTTCAAGAGCACCGCCGTGCTGATTCGCAACACTCGCGAGTTCTCCGCGGAGAAAACCCACGCGCTGGAAATCCTGCTGCGCCGCATCGACGGCGTGCAGCGCGCCGCCGAGGCCAAATACATCATGCTCCACGCCCCCCGGGCCTCCCTCGCGGAAATCAAAAAACTTCTGCCCGGCTCGGAGAATCCCACCATCCTCCCGCTTGCCGGCGACGACACCCGGGTCGCACTCCATGCCGTTTGCCAGGAAGCGGTCTTTTGGGAAACCATGGAGTCGCTCAAAAAAGCCGGCGCCAGCAGCATCCTGGTGCTGCCCATCGAGAAAATGATGCTCTGATGGTGTAGCGCGTTGACCTCATCGCGCTTTGCCCGCCGCTTATGCAACTCCTTCTCTGGAAAACACTCTCCGCCCCCGGGCGGGCCGCTGCGCTCCGCCGCCCGGCCCAGTCGGCGCAGCCGCGGGTCGCGGCCGCCGTGCGCGCGATCATCGCTGCCGTTCGCCGCGATGGTGACGCTGCGTTGCGTCGCTTCACCAAAAAATTCGACGGCGTCTCGCTGCGTTCGCTGCGGGTGACCGGGGCCGAGTTTGCCGCCGCCGAGTCCGGCCTGCTCCGGGCCGACAAGGCCGCACTCCGCACCGCTTACCTAAACATCCACACGTTCCACGCCGCCCAGCGCCCGGCCGATCTGCGCATTGAAACTTCGCCCGGCATCATCTGCGAAAAAACCACGCGGCCCATCGGCCGGGTCGGTCTCTACGTTCCGGGTGGCAGCGCGCCGCTGCCTTCCACCGCGTTGATGCTCGGCGTGCCATCGCAGCTGGCAAATTGTGCCGTGCGCGTGCTCTGCACTCCGCCGGACAGGTCCGACGGCATTAATCCCTGGATCCTCTACGCGGCGCGCCTCTGCGGCATCAACGAGATTTATAAAATAGGCGGCGCGCAAGCTATCGCGGCCATGGCCTATGGCACCGCCAGCGTGCCGAAATGCGACAAGCTCTTCGGCCCCGGCAATGCGTTCGTCACTGAAGCCAAGCTGCAGGTCTCCCGCGGCGCCATCGGCGCGGCCATGGACCTGCCGGCCGGTCCGTCTGAAGTATTGGTCATCGCCGATAATCGCGCCAACCCCGCCTTCGTCGCCGCCGACCTGCTTTCCCAGGCGGAACATGGCCCGGACTCGCAGGTGGTGCTAGTTGCCTTCTCAAGGAATTTCGCCCGCCGCGTCCTGGCACAGTTGGAAAAACAACTCGCCCAGCTGCCGCGTTCGGCCATCGCCCGCCGCGCATTGGCGTGCAGCCGGGCTTTCCTCGCGGCGAGCCGCGCCGAGGCGGTCGAGATCGCCAACCATTACGCTCCCGAGCACCTTGTCCTGCAAGTCGCCCGGCCGCGCGAGTTGCTTGCCGGCATCAGCACCGCTGGCTCGGCATTTCTCGGGGCTCTGACTCCCGAGTCGCTCGGCGACTACGCCAGCGGCACCAATCATGTGCTGCCCACCTACGGCTGGGCCCGGGCCTGCAGCGGACTCGGGCTGACTGATTTCCAACGTACCATGACGGTGCAGACCGCCAGCCGCGCCGGCTTGCAAAAACTCGGCCCGGTCGTCGAACGCCTCGCGCTAGCCGAAGGCCTCACCGCTCACCAGCGTGCCGTGCGTGTGCGCTTGGATTCCTTGTCAAAATGAAAACCTCCGTAAGATTCGCTCTTACCACCTTGTTTATCCCATGAGCACCGCCGATTCCGTCCTCAAGCTGGTTCGCCCCGACATCCTGGCGCTCACGGCCTACAGCTCCGCCCGAAAGGAGGCCAAGGGCGGACGCGTGTGGCTCGATGCCAACGAGAATCCTGAGACGCCCTCGGTGCGCCGGCCGTTGCTCAACCGCTATCCCGAGCCGCAGCCGGTTGATCTGGTCGCGCGACTGGCCGCGCTTTACGGGGTCACTTCCGCGCAGGTGCTGGTAACGCGCGGCTCGGACGAGGGCATCGATCTCCTCCAGCGTACCTTCTGCCGCGCCGGACAAGATGCCATCCTCATCACGCCGCCGACCTACGGGATGTATGTCGTCGCCGCCGGCATCCAAGGCGCGCGCACTGTTACCGTGCCCCTCGTCCGCGAAAGGAACTTCGCGCTCGATGCCGACGCCGTGCTCCGGGCGGCCACGTCCGAGGTGAAGCTCGTCTTCCTCTGCTCGCCCAACAACCCGACGGGCGGTCTGCTCGACCGCGCCGCGGTGCTGGCGCTCGTCCGTGCGCTTGCCACCCGCTCGGTCGTGGCGGTCGACGAGGCCTACGTGGATTTCTCCGGCCAGCCAAGCCTCGCCGCCGAGGTCACTTCGAATCCCAACCTGATCGTTCTGCGCACACTCTCCAAGGTCCACGGCCTTGCCGGAGCACGCGTCGGCACGACCATCGCCGACCCGGCCGTGATCGCCGTGCTGCAAAAGGTCATCGCCCCTTACCCAGTGCCAACGCCGGTGCTCCAAGCCGCCCTGGCCGCGCTTACGCCCACCGGACTAGCCGCCGCGCGCGATTCCGCTGCCACGCTGGTGGCCGCGCGCTCGCGCCTCGCCGCCGCCCTGGCCAAGCTGCCGGCGGTAAAGCGAGTCTGGCCGAGCGATGCCAATTACCTGCTCGTCGAGGTCGCCGACTCTGCGGGCGCCATGGCTGCGGGCCGGGCCGCGGGCGTCGTCTGGCGCGACCGCAGCAAGGATGTCCCCCACAGCATTCGCATCACCGTCGGCACCGCCGAGGAAAACAACGCCACCCTGGAGGTCTTGTCCCGTGTCTAAAAAAATCCTGTTCATCGACCGCGACGGCACGCTCATCGCCGAGCCGTTTGACCAGCAAATCGACCGGCTCGACAAGTTCGCGCTCGAGCCCGACGCCATCCCCTCGTTGCTCCGTCTGCGCGATGCCGGCTACAAGTTTGTCATGGTCACTAACCAGGATGGCCTTGGCACGCCGAGTTTTCGCGAGGAGGAATTCCGGCCGCTGCAAAAACTCCTGCTGGATATCCTTGGCTCGCAGGGTGTCGAGTTTGAGGCGGTGCGGGTGTGTCCGCACACCGCCGCCGACCGTTGCGACTGCCGTAAGCCCAAGACCGGCTTGGTGACCGACTATCTCCGCGACACCGGCTGGTCGCGCGAGCAGTCGGTGGTCATCGGCGACCGCGAGACCGATGTGCAGCTGGCGCAGAATCTCGGCGTGCGTGGTCTGCGCTATGACCGAAAGGCACGCGGCTGGGCGGAAATTGCCTGCTTGCTCGTCGATGCGCCGCGCCGCGCCACCATTGTGCGCAACACCAAGGAAACCAAAATCACCGTCGCGGTGGACCTGGACCAGGCGGCGCCGGCGCAGCTCGACACGGGCATAGGCTTTTTTGACCACATGCTGGAGCAGATAGCGAAAAACGCAGGCATCGGACTCGCCATCAAATGCGAGGGTGACCTTGAGATCGACGAGCACCACACGGTCGAGGACGTGGGTATCGCGCTCGGCACCGCGTTCAAGCAGGCCCTGGGCGACAAGCGCGGCGTGGGCCGCTATGGCTTCGTGCTGCCGATGGACGAGTCGCAGGCGCAAGTGGCGCTCGACCTCAGCGGCCGCGCCTACTTTGTCTTCGAGGGCAAGTTTCCGCGCGCTATCGTCGGCGAATTGCCGACCGAACTCGTGCCTCACTTCTTCCGCTCGCTCAGTGACGCGCTCGCCGCTACGTTGCAGATGAGCGTCAAGGGCGACAACACGCACCACATGGTCGAGACGCTCTTTAAGGGCTTCGGCCGCGCGTTGCGTCCCGCCATCGCACGCAGCGCAGGCCGCGAAATCCCCAGCACCAAGGGAGTGCTCTGATGCTGGCGATCGTGGACAGTGGCGGCGCCAACATCTCGTCGGTGCGCTTTGCGCTGGAGCGGCTCGGTGTGCGCAGCGAACTCACGGCGGACCCGGCTGTCATCCGCGCCGCAGAGCACGTCATTTTACCTGGCGTCGGCTCGGCCGTCGAGGGCATGAAACGACTGCAAGCCAAGGGACTTATTGAATGCTTGCGCGGCCTGACCCAGCCCGTGCTGGGGATCTGCCTCGGCATGCAGCTCCTCTTCGAGTCCTCCGCCGAGGGCCCCACAAAAACGCTCGGCTTGATTCCAGGTCGGGTGGCACTGCTCCCTGATTCCCCCGGCATCCGGGTGCCGCACATGGGTTGGAACACCATCATGGCGGGCAAGCCGGTCGCGTTGCTGGATGGCATCGCAAAGGCCGCGCACTTTTACTTTGTGCACAGCTACGCCGGCCCCGTGAACCCGTTCACCTTCGCCAGCTGCGAGCATGGCACGCCTTTCGCCGCCATGGTGAAACGCGGCAATTTCTCCGGGGTGCAATTTCACCCAGAACGCTCCGGGGCGGCCGGCTCTCGATTGCTCCAGAATTTTGTGGGGGGCCGCGCATGATAATCTATCCCGCCATCGACGTGCGCGGCGGCCGCGTTGTGCGCCTCTCCGAGGGTAAATTCGACCGGGAGAAGTCCTACAGCGGCGATTCTCTCGCTGTGGCGAAGGGCTTTGCCTTGGCTGGCGCCACCTGGCTGCACGTCGTGGACCTCGACGGCGCCAAGGATCCCGCCAGGCGCCAGACCGCGCTTATGGAATCGCTCGCGCGGGAAAGCGGACTGAAGGTGCAGACCGGCGGCGGCATCCGCGACGAGGCCCAGATCGAGGCCCTGCTCGCCGCGGGCGCGCAACGTGTGATCATCGGCAGTCTCGCTGCGAAGCAACCGGAGCTGGTCCGCCGCTGGCTGAAGAAATTCGGCGCGGAGCGAATCATCCTTTCCCCCGACGTGCAATTCGATGCAAACGGCACGCCGCGCGTTGCCGCCGCGGGCTGGCAGGAAGACACGGGGCTGGCGCTGGATGATTTTCTCAACGGTTACTTGGCCGGCGGGCTGGTCCACGTCCTGTGCACCGACATCAATCGCGATGGCAAACTGACCGGCCCGAACACCGCGCTCTACACGTCACTCGTGAAAAAATTTCCATCACTGCAAATCCAGGCTTCAGGTGGCGTGTCATCGCTTGATGACTTGAGCGCCCTGCAGGCCACCGGCGCGGCGGGCGCGATCGTCGGCCGGGCGCTCTACGAGAAGAAATTCACGCTCCGGGAGGCTCTCGCGTGCTAGCTCGTCGCATCATTCCCTGTCTCGATGTTCGTGACGGCCAGGTCGTCAAGGGCACGCAGTTCCGCGCCCACGAGGTCGTGGGCGACATTCTTACTCTCGCCCAGCGTTATCGCGACGAGGGCGCCGACGAACTGGTGTTCTACGACATCACTGCCAGCAGCGACAGCCGTACCGTTTCGATTGATTGGGTGACCCGCGTTGCCCGCGTGCTCGACATTCCCTTCTGTGTGGCTGGCGGCATCCGTTCGCTCGACGGCGCCCGCCAGATCCTCCACGGCGGGGCGGACAAAATCTCCCTCAACTCGCCCGCGCTTGAGAAACCCGCCCTCATCACCGCGTTGGCCACGGAGTTCGGTTCGCAGTGTGTCGTCGTCGGCATCGACAGTTGGCAGGAGCAGGGCGACTACTTCGTGAAGCAATACACCGGCGACCCCGACAAGACCCGCGCCACGCGCTGGCGCACCATCGACTGGGCGCGCGCAGCGCAGAAACTCGGCGCCGGCGAGGTTGTCTTGAATTGCATGAACCAGGACGGCATGCGCCAGGGGTACGACTTGGTGCAGCTGAAGCTCGTGCGTGAGGTGCTGACCATCCC
The DNA here is from genome assembly GCA_009695095.1 of Lacunisphaera sp. Lineage (GTDB taxonomy): Bacteria > Verrucomicrobiota > Verrucomicrobiia > Opitutales > Opitutaceae > Lacunisphaera. Next base: position 5,968 of record SIBQ01000030.1, on the reverse strand, counting down.
GCTGATTGCCTCGGGCGGTGCCGGCACCGCCGAACACTTCCGTGATGTGTTCCGCGGAGCCGGCGTTGACGGCGCTCTCGCGGCGTCCGTTTTCCACCAGGGCACCATCCAAATCTCCGCCCTTAAAAACCAACTCCTCGCCGACGGTGTCCCCATCCGCCCATGAAAATTCCGAAGATCGACTGGAATAAAAACACCGGCCTGGTGCCCGCCATCGTACAGGATGCCGCCACCCTGCAGGTGCTCATGCTCGGCTACATGAACGCTGCAGCCCTGAAGAAAACCCTGCGCACCAAGCGTGTCACTTTTTTCAGTCGCATTAAGCAACGACTCTGGACCAAGGGCGAGTCGTCGAAAAACTTCCTGCACCTTGTCAGCCTCAAGGTGGATTGTGACAACGACACGTTGTTGATCACCGCGCGGCCTGACGGCCCGACCTGCCACCGCGGCACACCTAGTTGTTTCGGCCATGATGGCGCCACTGGCGTCGGCTTCCTCGCCCTGCTCGAGCGGACCATCAATGTCCGGATCAAAAGCGGTGACAAAATGAGCTACACCGTGCGCCTGGCGAAGGAGGGCGTGGCCCGCGTAGCCAAAAAGGTCGGCGAAGAGGGCGTCGAGACGGCGCTGGCCGCCCTGCGATCCAACAACAAGGAGTTTGCCGGCGAGGCCGCCGACTTGCTCTACCACCTGATCGTGCTTCTACGCGTGAAGAAGATGTCGCTGTCTGACACCCTTGCCGTGCTCGAAAAGCGTCACGCCGGATAACCTGGTCTAACCGCCTTGCCGCCTGTCCGGATGCGGGCTGGGCGGCCGAACAAACACGGGGGTTGAAACCGCCGCCGTCTTGCGCACGGTATTGTGCACCCGTTGTGATGCTTGTGTTTCGTTTCATTTCCCTGGTCTGGGTGCTGGGCTGGACGTCGGCCCTGGCCGCGCCCAAGGAAACCGGCCCGCGCACCGGCCGCTGGGCGCACGAGGATTTTGCGCAGAAACCCGATGGCCGGGTCGTCTGGGGCCGGCTGGAAAACGGCTTTCGTTATGCCCTGCTGCCGCACCACGGGGCGCCAGGGCGTGTGGCCATGAAGCTCATCGTGCTGACCGGCTCGCTGGACGAACGGCCGGACGAGCTGGGGGTCGCCCATTTCATCGAGCATATGTCCTTTCAGGGCACACGCGAAATGAACGTGCCCGCGATGCTTACCCTGTTCCGCCGGGCCGGCCTCGAATACGGCAGCGATGTGAACGCTGTCACCACGTTCGACTTCACGGCCTACAGCCTTGATTTCAGCGAAGACTCCCCGGCGCTGCTGGCCGACGGGGTGCGGTGGTTCCGCGGCGTAAGCGACGGCGTCACTTTCAATCCCGACGACATCGCCCGTGAGCGGCGGGTGATTCTGGCCGAGAAACGCAACCGCGACAGCCTGGCCGACCGGCAGATGCAGGCGACCCTGCCGGTCGTGTTTCGCGGTCTGCCCTTCACGGATCACGTGCCCATTGGCACCGACCTGACCCTGCGCGCGCTGCGCCGGGAGCAGTTTCTTGATTTCTACCGGCTCGGCTACCGGCCCGACTTGATGGTTTTCGTGGTTGCGGGTGACTTCAACCCGGCGGAAATGGCCGCGCTGGTACGCGACCAGTTCGGCCAGCTCCTGCGGCCGGCCACGCCCATCCCGGTCCGCACCGAGGGCCGCCCGGATATCAAGGAGCTGCGCGCCGGCGTGCTGCGCATCCCCGGCGTCGGCTCGGCCGAGGTCAGGGCCGCCTGCGCGGCGCCGATTCTGCAGCCAGATGCGCGTAAAGCCGCAACCGAATTGCAGCGGCACGCGTTTGTGATGGAATTGTTCGCCAACCGGCTTCGGTTCATTCTGCCGGGTTTCAGCGACCACCGGGCGGAACACAGCTCCCTGCTGCACCACGATTCGGCCACGGCCACGGTGCGCGTCGAGGGCAAGGCCTGGGCCGACGGGTTGCTCGGGCTGGATCTCGCCGTGCGCGAGACGTTGCGCCGCGGGTTTGAGCCGACGGAAATCGAGCAACAACGCCAGCATTACCTGGATCTCGCCACGCACCTGGCCGGGCAGGCCCCCGTGATGGATCCCGTCGAGCTGTGCAACTCCCTGCTCGAATCCATCACCACGCACACCGTGTTCGTGGGGCCGGAAACGGAATATGCTTGGATGAGGGAGTGGCTGCAAAAACTGACCGGGGCGGAGGTCAACCAGACCTTTCGAAGCCTGTGGAATCCGGCGACGATGGCGTTTTATGTCAGCGGAGATGTCAGCATGCAGCTGGATGCCGCCGCGGTTTTGAAGACCGTTCAAAAGCACCGGCGCGGCGAACTGCCCTACCTGCTGCCGCCGCCGCCAAAGGACCTGGTGTTCAGGCTTAATAATCCCGGCCCGTCCACGCCTGTGGTCGAGCGGCGCGAGGTGCCCGAACTCGGCGCGCGGCTGATGCGTCTGGGCAACAACGTGCGGCTGAATTTCGTGCCCAACCGGCAGGAGCCCGGCATTGTGCGCGCCTTCGTGCGCGTCGGACCGGGCCTGCTCGCCATGCCCGGCAGCAAACCGGCCCTGAAGGAATTCGGCCTGAACACGTTGCTTGGCAGTGGCACGGTCTATTATCAGACCGACCAGATCGTGCAGATCATCGGGCGGCGGTTTCTCCAATTCAGCTTCGACGTGTCCGACAACGATGCCTTTACCTTCCGCGGCACCATGGGTGCGGAAAATCTCGAGACCTTCCTCGGGCTGACAACGGAATTCCTCCGGCAGCCAAAATTCAACGCCTACGCGCACGAGGATGAACGAGCCCGCGCCTACCTGAGCCGCGCGTCCGGCGGAATGGGCCTGGGGCAGGGTCGGCGCGAAATGATGGATTACCTGTTCCGTGGCGATGCGCGTTTCATGTCCGGCTCGCCGCTTGATTACATTTCGCTCGGCGTGGCCGACGTGCGCCACTGGATGGAGGAGCCGCTCACCAGCGGCTACGTTGAGGTGACCATCGTCGGAGATGTGACGGAAACGGCTGTTACCGCCAGCATGGCCCGAACCCTCGGCACCCTGGCCCCGCGCGCGGCGGAAAAGATCCTGTCCACCCCGCCGGCGCCGGTGCAGATGACTGCGCCGGCCGGTTACCGGCGCATTGAGTTTGTCGGAGAGCTCAACGTCGGGATGGTGCTCGGCAACTGGCCCGTGGAGGGCCAAATGGACGCTCGCGCCCAGGCCGCGCTGCAGGTGCTGGGGAAAATTCTAGAGCTGCGGGTGCGGGACGAGGTGCGCGGGGCGCTCGGCCTTTCCTACAGCCCTTCGGCCACCTTCATGCCCTTCGGCGGTTTCCATGACTTTGCCCTGCTGCAGGCCACCGTGGATTGCACTCCGTCCGATGTCCGGCAGGTGGCCACGGCGGTCGAGGCCACCGCCGCCCGGTTCGCGACCGAGGGCGCAACCGCCGAGGAACTGGAAGGGGCGCGCGGCATCCTCCGCCGCCAGCTACGGCGGGCTTTTCGCCAAAATGATTTTCTCGTCAACACCCTCAAGCGCGCGCAGGAGCAGCCCGGTCGCATCGAGGAAGTGGTCGCCCTGCGGGACGGCCTGGTGGACAAGCTGACCCTGGAGGAAATCAACATCTGGGCGGCAAAAATCCTGCCGGTGGTCAACTGCCGCACCGTGGCCATCGTGCCCAAGGCCTTCGTGGGCATCTTCGACACCGCGAAGTGACCGGCTGGTCAGCCGAGCCTCATTCGCCCCGGCACACGTGGAGCATCCGGTTGCATTGCCCGGCGAAACGTCGCTCGGGCGTCGCCAGCACGATGGCGCCCTTGACGATAGACCGGATGAGCAGCATAGCGGCGACTCCGCTGAGCGCGCGGCGCCGGCGCTCGAAGACAAGCGCTCGAAGACAAGCGCTCGAAGACAAGCGCTCGAAGACAAGCGCTCGAAGACAAGCGCTCGAAGACAAGCGCTCGAAAGCGGTCGCGCTAAATGGGGTGCGGTTTTGGGCGCGACTCTGCCCGACCCGAAACCGCGGGCAAGCACGCTCCCACCGGCCGGCGTTGCCGCCCGCCATTTACTTCCTGGGTTCCTCGGCCGGGGCGCCGACGAACTTGAAGCGAATCTTCACGTCGGGATCCACCTTCAACACCAGAGCGATGCGGATGACCTTCAGGTTCCAGATGCGATAATCAATGGTCGTCTCGCCGGAGATGATGTAGACTCCTTCAGCCTTGGCGACATTGACAGGAAACTCCACCCGTTCGGTCACGCCATGAAAGGTCAGCCGCCCCGACACCTGTCCCTGTCCGTCAGGCGGCAGCGCAAGGTTCCCCAACTCGAAGCGGCCTTCGGGTGCCCCGCCGCCGAGCCACGCTATCATCTTGGCGTCGCGATCAGGCTTGCCGGTCTTGAGGTCCGCGAACTTGAAGGTGAAAGTTACGCTCTTGATTTTTCCCGCGTCATCTATGTTTGCCCTCGCATCGTAGGCATCAAGGTGCCCGGTGAAGGAATCCACCGTGGCCTTCACGTCGATATCAATAAAGGTCCGACCGTGGTCTATTTTCAGCGGACGCTCGGTGGCCTGGGCGGCGAGCGGAAACAGCAGGAGGGCGGGCAGCAGGCGGATGGCTTTCATGGCGCGGAGCGTACCTGTCACGGAGAAGACCGCAAATCCATCATTAAGTGCCGCGGTGATTCGCCGCCAAGGCGGACAAGCTTGCGTGGAGTCGCCCGGCCCGGCAAGCTGCCCGGTGGTCTACCCGCATGCGCACCCCGAAGAAATCCGCCGACCAGTGGTTCGCCGAGTATGGGGAAAGCCACCAGAATGATGCGAATGAGATCATCCACTGGATCTGCGTGCCGGTCATCTTTTTTTCCGTCATGGGCCTGCTCTGGTCAATTCCGGTGCCGGCAGCGCTAGCCGCAATCGCCCGGGGGTTCAAGTGGCTGCACCCGCTCCTGCTGGCCGCACTGGCGTTTTACTTCCGCTTGTCGGTCCTGCTGGCGTTCGGTTTGCTAGGCTTTGTCTTGGTTTGTTACTTCCTGCTGGAGTGGCAGTCCATTCTGTGCCCCCTCCCAATTTGGAAGAGCAGCTTGATTCTGTTTGTGTTCGCGTGGATCGGCCAGTTTATCGGCCACAAGATCGAGGGCAAGAAGCCGTCGTTTTTCAAGGATGTGGTTTTCCTGTTCATTGGCCCGGCGTGGTTGATGCACTTCATCTATAAGAAGCTGAATATCGCGTATTGACCCGCCTTCGTACCACCGGGACGGGACTATGGCACGGCAGGCCCGCTGGTTGGACCGTCATTGGCCGGAGCCGGCGCAAACTGGTCGGGGAAAACAACCAAACACTCAGGGCGCAAGTGCTGTCTCACCGGCGCCGGCGGGTCCCCTGGGCCGCCGCGGGCATTTCGGCCGCCTGCGCGCGCAGTTTCTTCATCTCCCCGGTGTGGTAGTTGTGACACTGTTGGCAGCTTTCACCCGACTTGGCGGGTTGGTGACAGGCGGAACAGGTGGCTTTTGAGAGCGGTGCGAAGTTGCTGCGGAACACGGCCGGGTTGCGGTTGGTGCCAAAAGAGCCGGCGTAGTCGGCTCCAACCGCTAACGTGTGGCAGGTCATGCAGCCCTGGTCGCCCATCATGCTGAAGTGCGCCGCGTGCGAACGTGCTGAACGGCTGTATGTCCGGCTGTGGGCGCGCCGGGCGCCAGTTAACGGTGGTAACGGTGGTAGCGGTGTCCGTCCGGTCGACGGTGTGACATTTCATGCAAGCCCCGGGCGCGTCGTCCGCCGAGAGCTGCGTGAAGATCTTTTGGGCTGTGGGGGTGACCGGCCTCAACTTTTCGAGCCACCCGGAGGGTTAGTCTGGGCGCCTGTTATGGGTTGATGTGTTGGGTTGGGTTTGCGTTGTCCCGACTCCGGTCGGCCTCCGGCCTCCCTCCGTCGGGACAGCAGGAAGTTGAGCGGCGTAGTT
>SIBQ01000010.1 GCA_009695095.1 Lacunisphaera sp. | reverse complement strand
ATGAGGGAAAGCCGCAACGCACGAACTGAGGTACGCCGGATCCTTGGTGAGCGTGGCGTCCACGTGGATCAGCGCCCAGTCAACGCCGGCATGGTCCATCTCCGCGATGATCGCCCCGGGGCCGAACTCGATCACGTTCGGCGGCAGCTGCTGCTTCGTGTAATCCTCGCCTGCCACAGTCCACACCAACCGATTGCACACCCGATCTACGCGGAAGTTGCGGCTGGCCGACAACCGCAGGGGATCATCAGGAGTGGGATCGAGGAGCAGGTAAGAGTCGCCCGGCGCCCGGTCACGCACGCGGAACGCCGCCTGATGGTGGAGGGCATATTGCCGTTGCCAGAACTGTAGGTGCGCGGCGCCCGAAGTGTAACCGGCGCGGGTGTCCGGGGCCGGGAAACAGTAGACGTGGCTGTCGATGATCATAAAAGGCGGGCCGTTGAGTGTTCCGCTGGTTCAGCCGCCTGAATCGCGGTGATTGTTGGGAATTGCTGTTGACAGCGCAAACTTTCCATACAGTCGTATACTTTTAATCACAATTCCATAAAACAATCACGCCAATTGTTTAATCCTGCTTTTACTACGGTGACCTATATAGTATACACCATCCACGCTGGCGATGGGGTCACCGTGGGCGATGGCTCGTGTCGAGAGGGAGCGGCGATCGCAGGATCTGAAATTTCGGGCGGGATGAACCGGCGAACCCCGGGAAATTTTCCATCGGCTATCTCGGAGGCGAAGTCGGACGCCAACCCGAATCTTGCTTGAACAAGCCCCAAAGATTCGTCCGACCACGACTGAAGCACGCCCCCAAATTTTATTTCCCTTCGAGTAAACCATCCCCGGAGCAAGCTCCGGGGCATTTATCAAGACCACTGCAAATCCATTCGAGCCCCATGCAATCTACACTCAATCCCGTTCCGCCGACCAAGCGAAGCAAGCTTCGGGGTTAGCGGACCCACAGCGAATGAATATCAGCGAAATCCAGGCGATCGACTCCCATGGCCACTACGGGATTTATCCGCCCAGCAACCCGATTGAACGAGCCAATAAATTGGCGTGCGAATTCATGAGCGCCCCGGCGGCAGAAGTGGCGTCCCGTGCTCAGGCCACAGGGGTCCAATGGACCGTGGTTTCTCCTCTCTCCGGGTTGATGCCGCGAGGTACCGGAACCGACGTCGCAGCCGGAAATGACGCAGCTTATCGCGAGGTACCAGCAGTGACCGGATTGTTGCAGTATGTCATCGTCAATCCCCTTCAGCCAAAGACCTACGATCAAGCGAGAATGATGCTCAAGGCCAAGTGGTGCGTGGGCATAAAAATCCATCCCGAGGAACATTGTTATCGCATCACAGAACATGGGGATGAGCTATGCAAATTCTTCGAGGAGGTTGGTGTGCCAGTGATGACCCACAGTGGGTGCCCCAACAGTCTGCCGGCCGATTTCGTCCCATTCGCCAATCGCTATCCTTCGGTGCGTCTCCTGCTCGCGCATCTGGGGAATGGAGCCGGGGATCAGCAGCGGCCTGATTTGCAGGTTCGTGCCGTGCAGGCCGCCGTGAACGGGAATCTCTGGATTGATACCTCCAGCGCGCGCAGCATTTTGCCCGGACTGATTGAATGGGCTGTGAAGGAAGTCGGCGCGGAACGCCTGCTTTTTGGCAGCGACACCCCGCTATATCACGTGGCGTCGCAGCGGGCTCGCATTGAAGCCGCAGAAATCACGTCGGAAGCCAAACGCCTCATTCTCCGGAATAATGCGCTGAAATTTTTCAACTTGGATCCCGCCTTATCTCCGCGCTTGTTCTCTCGCTGAGTATATGGTGACCAAGCGAACCTTCCGCTTTTGTCCCGCTTCGAGACAACTCAAGGGTATTTTCATTTGCGCCGCCATTCTCCTATTGGCCGAATGGAGAAAACAGAGGCTGATGTTTATCCCCCCAAATCCATTGACTAGGCAGTTGGAAATTTCAGTTTCCTATCTACCGACTGAAGGAAGCCAAGGGTATCACCGTGGCTGACTCGACCAAACGGTCTGCTGCCACCGCACCCGATACCGGAGATGCGACCGATTGCCGCCTGGAGCCCCGACTCCAGAACCGCAACGCACTCGTCTATGCGGCGCAGGTATCGCTGATTTACCTTGCCGCACCTACGCTGTATGTCGGCTTCGTGCAGGCTGGGCTGTGCAAGCGCCTGCACACTTCTGACACGATCGCCAATCTCCCCGGTACTGTCTTTCTGGCCATGGCTTGGGGCCCCGTCGTGTTCACCTGGCTGTTTCCTCAAGCACGTCTTCTGAAGACGACCCTGCGCTTTGCCTATGGCCTGGTGGCCGCGATAGGCGCAGGGGTGGCTGCTGTGCTTATCGCGGAGCCGTCCAGTGGGTTCATCATCGGCGCTCTCGTCGTGCACGCTGCGGTGGTGGGGGCCGCCAACGGCGTGGTCAGCGCTCTGAGCTGGGAGGCACTTGGCCGCGGGGTTTCCGCGCGCCTTCGCGGCAAGGCCCTGGGCCTCGCCTTCGGCTGGGGCCCCGGCTTCGCCGTCATCGGTTCGCTGGGAGCCCAGTTACTGTTAGATGGAAAGCTTTTCGGTTGGGTCCCGCCGCCTTGGATGGCGGTCGCCTACCCTTACAACTACGCGATGCTTTTCTCGGCTAGCACAGCCTGTATGGCGCTGGCCGCGTTCCTGGTACGATTCTACCGGATTCCCCTCCCCAAAGCGGATGTCGAGCGGGAGAGTTTCAACACTGCCGTTATCGGAGGCTTCAAATCGTTTCTTAGCCACCGCGTCCTGCTCATCGCCAGCATCGCCTATCTTCTCGTGTACTGTGGCAACATGGTGCAGATTAACATGAGCATTTTCACGCACGAAGCGGTCGGGAAAATGTCAGAGGATTTGGCGGGATATCAGCTGACGCTCCGGTTCTCGTTCAAGATGCTCTGCGGATTTCTGCTGGGCTGGCTGCTCACGCGCACCAACCCGAAGGTACCGCTGCTTGTCACCATCGGCCTGCAGATCGCAGGGGTGCTCTGGGTTCTCATGGTGCCCGGGTACTGGTTCATGCTGGCCTTTGGCCTCAACGGCGCTGGCGAGCTCTTCGGCGTGTACTACAGTAACTATCCCGCGCAGTGCTCGCCCAAGTCGCAAGTGCGCCGCAACATTGCCTTTCTCGCCCTGATTTCAACCCTCGTGGGCCTGGCGCCGGTGCTCTACGGCTGGATTTCCGACACTTGGAGTCTTCGAGCCAGTTTTTGGACCGCGTTGGCCATTCTCCTTTTCACGGCTGTCCTGGTCGTCGTCAAACTGCCGCCCAACCCGCGACCGCGACCGGAAGACCTGCGTGAGGATGATCGCGCGCAGGATGCTTTGGCCTAAAACCCGGCAGGCCGGGTTCCGCCGGAGCGCCTTCCACCGTTTTTGATGACACACTTAACCCCAAAATCTTATGCCCGCAAAAATTAAGCAACTTACCCGCAAAAATCTTCGCGGTGTTTGGAGTGCGCTGATCATTCCCTGGACCGATCGCGACGAACTCGATTCCCGCCGCTTCATCACGGAGGTTCGTTCATACGCCAGAACCGGCGTGCACGGAGTCTACACCGGGGGCACCACCGGGGAATTCTACGCCCAGGACGATAAGACCTTTGAACGGGTCACCCAAATCGCCTGCGAACAGGCGCATGATGTCGGACTGCCGGTGCAGATTGGCGCGACTGCGTTGAGCACGCGCACGGCCCGACAGCGCATTCGCGTCGCCCTGAAAGCCGGCGCCGATGCCATCCAGATTGCGCTGCCACTCTGGCTCGAGCTCAAGGACGACGAGGTGAAGCGCTTTGTTCGCGAAATTGCCGACGAGGCGGGCAAGACACCGATCATCTTGTACCTGACGAGCCGTTCGAAGCGTAAAATTGAGCCGCAGTTGTTCGGCGAAATCGCCGCCGAGGTGCCGACCTTTATCGGGATCAAGGACACGGGTTCCGACGTCAAAAAAGTGAAGGCGCTGCTCAAACACGCCCCGGATATTGCGATCTTCGGGGGCGAGGACTTCTATGAAAGAATTCCTGCGGGCGGACGCGGCGGGTATTGTTCGATTACCGGTTTCAACGCCCCCAAGGTCGTCGAGCTATATGAACTCTGTGCGGCCGGCCGGCTGCGCGAGGCCAAGCCCCTCGCAGCCTCCTTGAACCGTTTTCTGCACGAGGCGCTGATCCCGCTTGTGAAAGAAGAGGGCCTTTGGGATTCAGCCGTAGATCGCATCCAGCGGGTTGCGGGCGGCGGCAATGTAGGCGTCCGCTGTCAGTCGCCCTACCGCAGCGGTACGATGAAGCACGTGAAGCGGGTCCTGGCGTGGTGTCGGAAAAACACGCCGGAACTGATGCCCTGTCAGCTGGCCCCCAAGTAATGACCGCTCATCAATCTCACAAGCTATTCTCCAAAGACAGGCTTGGGGCCAAATAAAACAATTTAGCGCGTCAGCACCAACACACATGAAATACCAAATAATTACTGAGGGATTCGTCTCGCAACAAACTCCCGGCACGCCGAACAGCGTAGCGGCCGGATCACGCTGCGTTGAAGCCAGGAACGGCGACCTAATTTGTACGTTCGAAGCGCAGACGGCGATGGGTGGCAATGATTTCAAACCGATGGTCTCCCGATCGAAGGACGGCGGCCTTTCCTGGTCGGAGGCAAGATTGCTTTGGCCGGAAATACAGGTCCGCTATTCCATTTTCGGCTCAATTAGCGCCTCACCCACCGGCGACCTCTTTTTTTATGGAACACGCACCCCCATCGACCATCCGGGCGAGCAAGCTTGGTCCGAAGCCACCAACGGGTTGAAGCAAAACGAACTGGTGTGGACCCGATCAAGCGACCATGGGGTGACGTGGGCGCCATTCTCTGTCATTCCAATGCCGATCCCGGGCAGCGCTGAAGCCCCGGGCGCGATGTGCATCACCCGGCGCGGAGATATGGTCTGCTGCTATGCCCCCTACAACACCTTTGATCCCAACCTTGCGGTGGCGCATAATCAGGTGATCGGCCTGGCCAGCCGGGATCAGGGCAAGACCTGGTCGCACAGCGCCATGCTGAGTTTCGCCGAAGCAGATGCCCAAGGAGCGGAATCATGGGTGATCGAGTTGTCCGACGGAAGGCTCTTGGGCACAGGCTGGCATATCCAAGGAGATAACCCTCAGACCAACAAATATGCGATTTCGTCCGATGCCGGGGCGACTTGGAGCCCCACGCTATCGACCGGCATTCTCGGCCAGTCCACGGCGCTGGCCCCATTGCCGGATGGAAGGGCCTTATTCGTCTACAACCAGCGCAAACATGGTGATATCGGCGTGTGGCTGGCACTTGCCAGTCCATCCGAAACCAGTTTCGGCGTTGCGATCAATCAACGCGTCTGGGCCGCCGAAATTGCGTCTCGTGGCAGCGCCACGGCGGATTTCAAGGATTGGACGAGTTTTGCCTTCGGGGAGCCATCGGTGACTCCGCTCGCCGATAGAACCATCTTGATCACCCTGTGGGCGCGGCAGCCCTCCGGCCATGGCATCCGTTACGTCAAACTTCGGATTCAATAGCGCAACGGTTCGTTCGCAATACAAGCTGCCCACTGTAGGAAATTTTCGGCCCATCGTCATCCCCTTGGAGACTCTGCAAGAAACAGTGGCGCCAACGCGCCTCCCGTGATCGAATCGCTCCAAAATCCCAGACCAGAATTTACCATGATCCTAGATACCCTCCGCCAATGGCGCCAATACAACGCGATTTCGCCTCGATTTGAAAAGGCCTTCGCTTTCCTGCAGCAGGTGACTGACCAGACTCCGGTTGGTCGTCACGAGATCGCGGGAGACGAGGTGTTCGCGCTCGCGCCACGCTGATGCGAGGTCGCCTCTGGGGGCGAGTCCAGTGTTCAGGACCAGGGTGGTGCCGGGAAAGAAACGCGCAAACGTGACAATGCTGTTTCTCAGCTGCGCCATGCGCTCATTCGGCCCCTCCGGATATCGGCGCAGGGAGTTGGGATAGAGCGAGTGGATGCGAGGCTGAACGCTGGCCACTTCAAAGCCGCGGTCTTTGATGGCGGCGAGGGCGTGCCGGAGTCGCTTGGTCGGTAGCTTGCACTCGCATACCTCGATACGGTTAATGCCTAGGCGGCGCAAGAGAGTGAGGTCCTGCGCGAGCGGCTGGCTGCCGGTCGTGTATTGGCTGACACCAAAAGGCAGTTCCGAAGGGGCTCGGCTTGTGTGGAGCATCGCAAAACCCTTGGGGTGCGGTATGGTGCAGGCACGGCTTTCGGTGTGGCCCCAAATAAGTGCCGTGGGTGCGGGATGGGCATGCTTGTCTCTTGTTGCGACAAGCGTCGTTCCGGCCTCGGCATTTGACAGCATCGCATGCCATCGTGCATCCAGAAGTCATCGATTCGGGTCGGTGCTAACGACGCGAGTTCCCTAAAGCCTCAACCATTCATTCAGTGCCATGCGTGCTTCAGTAATTCTGGACGTCGTCCGGGCGGCCTCGCCGGCTGCGCCCCGGCGGCGGATTCTCCGGATCCGGGAAGCCGCCAGCGGGAACGGCAAGCGGGGTGATGCCGGTCGTCCGCCGGCGCTGACGGCATATCGCCGGGTGGGGGACTTGGAATTTTTATGAAGGCTGCACGTCTCAATCGTCTTTTTAACCCCGAGACCGGTCGCTGCTTCGACGTGGCGATCGATCACGGCTTTTTCAACGAGGCCCCTTTTCTGGCGGGAATCGAAAGCCTGCCTAGGGTGGTGGAGGCATTGGTGGAGGCCGCGCCGGATGCGATTCAATTGACTGCGGGCCAGGCGCATCATCTGCAGAGCCGGAAGGTGAAGCGCAAGCCGGCCCTGGTACTGCGGACGGACGTGGCCAATGTCTATGGCCGGCAGCTGCCGCGATTCCTTTTCTCGCGGATGATCGAGGATGCAGTGCTCCAGGCGGTGCGCCTCGATGCCGCCTGTGTGGTGGTGAACCTGTTTCAGATCCCGAACGAACCGGAGTTGACAGCGCAGTGCATTGAGAATATCCTTCGGCTGAAACCGGAGTCTGATCGCTATGGCATGCCGTTAATGATCGAACCGCTGGTGTTCCAGCCAAACTCGATCGCCGGCGGTTACATGGTGGATGGCGATCCCGGCAAGATCATCCCGCTCGTCCGGCAGGCCGTCGAGCTGGGGGCTGACGTGATCAAGGCGGATCCAACTGAGGACGTTCCCATCTATCACCGGGTGATCGAGACGGCCGGCGACATCCCAGTCTTGGTTCGAGGCGGGAGCAAGGCGCCCGAAGAGGAGATTCTCAAGCGGACGAAAGCGCTGCTCGGGCAGGGCGTGGCCGGCATTGTCTACGGGCGAAACATCATCCAGCACCCTAATCCGAAGGCGATCACGTTTGGCCCGAGGGTTCTTAGGTTGGTTTCCATACCGTTTTGGCCCTGGAAGGGCCAAAACACATCACAAACCAATCATGTTAATGGTAAAAGTCAATCACACGCAGGACCAGGGCGATTGGTTGCTAGTGAGTTTTAGCCCTGATGGGGCCAAAATACCTGACAAATCAATCAGTTAGTCCGGCCGCCAAGCCGAATCTCGGCGCTTGACTCCGCGCCCAATCAGACCAGTCTTTAGACCAGTCTAAAATCACCATGCTCACCACCGCCAAACCGCAGAAAACCGTCGGGGCCTACGAGGCCAAGACCAAGCTGCCCGAATTGCTCGATCTGGTCGAGCGCGGCCGGGAAATCACCATCACCCGGCATTCGCGCAGCATTGCGCGGCTCGTGCCCGCCGGCCAGCCGAGCGTGGACCGGGGCGTCTTCGCGCGCCTGCGCGCCCTCCGCTCCCGGCTTTCGCTCGGCGCCGGCGAGTCCGCGCGCGACCTCATCAACGCCGGCCGCCGCCTTTGACCGATGAAGGCCCTCGTCATCGACGGCTCCACGACCCTCGGCTTTGTGCTGCAGGACGAACAGGCGCCGTCCGCGCTCAAGGCCCTCGCCGCGCTTGAGGGTGGCATGGCCACCTTCGTCCCGGCCCACTGGTGCGTCGAAGTCGCCAACGGGCTCATCATGGCGGAACGCCGCAAGCGCGCGTCGCAGGCCGACATCACCGAGGCGCTCAACTTGGTGGCGGCGCTGCCGGTGGTCGCCGACGACGAGACGGCGCAACGGGCCGGCAGCGACACGGCCGCGCTGGCGCGCCAATACGGCCTCACGATCTATGACGCCGCCTATCTGGAACTTGCGATGCGGCGCGGGGCGACGCTCGCGACCACCGACCGCGACCTCGCCCGGGCCGCGAAGGCGGCGGGCGTCGCACTTTTTACCTCTTGAACCCCGCTTTCGCCATGAACCACTCCCTCGCCGACGCCCGCGTGATCCCGACCCTGTATGCGACCCTGCCCGCGAGCTTTGAGGAGCAGGTCGCCGGCCGGATGGCCTACCAGGTGGAAGGTGACAACATCTACCTGATGAAGACTTGGGTCGATGAGGCCGAGCCGGAGTTCAAGACGACCGAAATGCACGCCGCCCTGGTTGAGTTGTTCGTCCGTTTCCCGGACCACGACGCGGTGGTGTTGCAACCTGCCTGAACAGTCCCGGCCTTGGGCGGACCGGTCAAGTCCTGCGCCGAGCGGGGAGGAAGACGCCGTCGGCATTCCTCCTTGACCGCGCCTCCGGGGCGTCAGGGCAGCATTTCCAGATAGGGTCGCATCACCCGGCTGACGCGGCAGACCCGCGCCGCGGCGCCGAGCTCCGCCATCGTGAATTTCCTGGCCCGCCAGCCTTCGACCAGCGCCTCGATCGCGACGTCGAGGCCGTATTTTCTCCGGTATTTGAAACAGTCCGCCACCGTCTTGGCCGGGCTGAAAACGCGGAGCGTGCCGGTCGCGGTCCGCACGGTGGTGGCGCCGTGCCGCAGCGCCGGCGGGGAAAAGCGCGCGAAGCGCATCGGAGGATGATCGAAGCGGGGTCGCCAGGCCTTGCCGTCGATTGCCATCCAGACCTGATGGGGACATTGGGTCCCGATCCCGTGGTAGGCGAGCGCCGTCAGCAGGCACAGCACGCCCTTGCGCACCCGCAGGCAGGCGATTTCCCAATCGTGATGTTCGCCGATCTCCTGTTCCGCAGGCGCATAAATCCCGCGGCTGTGCCGCACCAGCCGGCCGGCCCGCACGAGCCGGCTGAGATAACTGCTGGGAAGGTGGCGGCGCCGCAGGTCGACGGGGCGCAGCGCGCCCTGGGCGTGGGCGAGTTTTTCGAGGGACTGGAGTTTGGTGGGCATGTTGCTAAACCTCGGGGTATAATAATAAGTTCCGAGGAAATGCAACAAGGACCCGGCAGGGCACTGATGGTCTGGTCCTATGCCGGTGCCTCGGCGGGCCAGCGGCAACCGGCATAGAAACGGCCCGTCGCTCTGCAGAACGGGACGCTCCAAACCCTCCCACGTGCCAGGCAGAGATTTCGAGTTGAAAGCCAAGGCCGTCTCGGTTAGGGATTTCGTATTGAAATGAAGATCGCGGCGCAGAAATCAGGTTGCCAGAAGGTTGCCAAAATCGTGTTTTTGGCTTCACTTTGGCGTATTTCTATGCCATTATCTTCTTGTCTAAAATAATAACCATCAACTAAGTCCGCGTTTGTTCGCGACTTAGCCCACCGACGGAAAGGGGTTCGAATCCCTCTCTCTCCGCCACTTTCTCATAGTAGGGTCGTCAGAGTCCTGCCAGAGTCTTGCAATTTGGTTGCTTTTTCGGGCATTCGCCGCACACTTGCGTCTATGGGCTCACCGCGGCGCACTTGGCTTTAAGCAATGCTTCCAGTCTCTGTCTGCTCCCAGCTAAATTAAGTTTCTTGGCTCGGCTGTGATCGTGTTGCTGCTGTGCGTCCATGGTAGAGTTTTTTTAAGTTTGTTGGTGAGGGGTTGCTTAGTCGTGATAGATTTCACTGGGATAATTTTCTTAGGCTGCTAGCGACATGCAGCCAGTTATCAGCAGCCTCATCGGGACTGGCCCCGCCCACGGAGAGCAGGCGGCGATATTTTCTGTCGATATGCAGCTGAAAGATTGTGTCGTTCGCGTCGACGTCCCATGGGTACTCGCCTTCGAGGTCTTCCATACGCGCAAACTTGCCGGGGCCAACTTGGCGACGAAAGGGCCAAGTGGCGACCCACTCAAACGAGGCGGCTAGCACGATCGAGCGGACTGAAAAACCCAACGGATAATAAAAATGTTCAGCTTCCTCAAAGCGTTTCACTAGATCAGAAATCGATGAGGGCGCGTTATGGTCCCAGAAATTCTGAGTGACGCACAAATCCTCGCGCAGGAGATGAAGCACTGGCTCCGCCTCGACCGTCATGCAGAACCAATGGGGCAAGCCTTTGAATACCGGCAAAATTAATGTGCTCATGGCTGATGAATAATCGCCCCACCTAAATTAAGGTGGTGCGACCACCTTATTAGGGAGAGCGGGGTTATTTTTGGGGTGGGAGCTTTTCGGGTTTTGCGAGCGCAGGGAACACGATCTGGAAATCTCGGGCGGGGGACTTTCCCGTCACCGCACGTCCAGACTCTGCGGGTTTCTTCGCTAGCTGGGCCAAATAATTTGGAAAGGAAGCTTTCGGCAGCTCTTCCGTTTTATCTTCCACTGCTTCGTTCTCACGATCGCGCTGCGCGCACGACTCCTTCACCCAATCGTCATACACGCATTCAAAATGACGCTCAAGTTGGCGGTAGAGGATCGAGGTTATGCGCGTGAAGTTGCGCAGATCCTCAAAGTCGCATCCCTCGGCGTTCATGTTGTTGTAGCCCAGTGCCAGCCCTCCGTCGTATTCTAATTCGTGCAACCAGCCGTGCTCAAATTGGCGGACCAACTCGGCGAGTGTCAGGGGCCGCTTGGATTGGGTGATGGGGAGAGAGAAATCTCCCTCGTATTCGTCCGCAATGCGGTAGGCGATGCCTGTCTCATTAGGACGGGCGCGAAGAGAAATGACATCACTGGTGGTGGAGCGCAGGCAGATCCGGGCGATTTCCACTTCACCGGGTAAATAGCCCGGCAGATACTCACCGCCCATGAAACTGGGATGGATGCGGCCGAGGCTCTGACGCGCAGCATCATCCGGCACATCGTTCAGCAGTGCTGGGTCAAGCTCCTCAAGCTTCCCTGCGTTCCAGTAGTCGGTAATCATCTGGCGGCGGTTCTCCCCGGTTACATTGCGGAGGATGGCTGACAGGGGGTCGAGGTCTTCCCAGTAGGACGCGGGGCGAAAACCGTAGCGGATACCTTTATATTTCTTCATGGTGCTGAGCCAACCGAGCAAGCACCACAGGCGTTTTGGTCCGCAGGGTGCGGCCCACATCAATTGACCACCGTGGCTCGTGGGAGCTCGGTTGGTGACGCCCGAATAACGGGAGTCGTCTGGATGCAATAACTGGAAGGAACACCGATAATCTCCGCGCAACGATACGGGCAGTCAACTCGGAGGCAGGTCATAAAGCGGCGCGGGAAGCTATTATCAATCCTCAGTGTATCATCCATTAAACTGAATGTGTTTAAAAAGGGGGGAATCGGGGAGTTCAGCTACTGTAACCACTCCTCTCATGTTTTTTGAGGAGGAGGGGGAAGATTAAATAATAAAATAAAAAGAGCAGGGGGTACTGTTTTTCTGGGATATGTCTGGCTATGGATCGGCTACGATCTCCCCCAAGCTGGTCAGATCAGGCTTGAGCCCGGGCCGAGGTCGCATTGTCACAAAAAATCCTTCCGACCAAATCTATTAATTGTTTCGCGATCTCGGCCGCGCGTGCCCCCTCCCCCCTTAGGGTAATCATCCCTTGGGAGTCCTGCCAGAGTCTTGCCAATTTTGCTTCGTTTTAGTTCTTTTCCGTTCTTTCTGGTTCTATCTACCCGGGGCGTCCCATTGTTTATTCTCATAGGAGAAATCCTTAAATCTCTCCGTTTTAATCATTTGCTAATTTCCCTAAAAAGAGGCTTTAATGGGTTCGAATCCCTCCCTCTCCGCCAATTGCCAAAGGCAAATGGCGGACCGGGCGAAGCCCTCGCAGCCGCGGGGCGACGGTGAGGGGAGGACAAGGGCAAATCCGCAGGCTTTGGGGCGCAGCCCTGAGCGCAGCGAATCAATCCCTCCCTCTCCCCTAGTTGCAATAGGCGAGGCCCGATCGGTTGTAATAATACTTATCAGCCGATTGGCCTCATCTGTGTCCTAGGGTATCTTTCGGTTTGCCGCGGGCTGCGCCTTCTTGGCACCTTCTCCCCCCGCACCCAACGGGCCCTTGAAAAACTTTCGCGAAGTCCACTGCGAGCGACATGGCATCGCCGATGCCCAATACGAGCGCACTCTGGTCTGGCGCTGCCTGCACTGGCAGGCGAAACCCTTCTTCTGGTTGCGTAGCCTGAATCAGGATTACTACTCGGCGGACTTCGAGTTTATCCGCGTGGTGGGCGAGTTGCGCAGCCGGCGCGAATTCCGCAACGAGGCGGCGGAGTTCCATTATCACCCGAACAACCGTGGTTTCCTCCGCACCATGCTGCGCATGCGCGTTTCCTCCCACAAAGTGGAGCGGGTATTCGAGTACGAGATCACGGCGGCCACCAGCGGCACGCCGTTCGGAGCCGCCTAGCCGGAGTTTCGTCGTTTAGGGATTGAGCCGCTCCGCGGGCCGCGCGTAGTTTGGCCGCAATCATCCCCCTATGCGAACCCCCTCCCGACTCCTCCGTCAGGCCCTGGGCCTGTTTTTCATTGTCACGCTGATCCTCCCGGCCCGGGCCCAGCCCGCGAAACTGGCTGATTTCCAGGCGCAGGCCGAACGCGCCCGGAGCAGCCTGGTCCTCCCCGCCTATCCGTTGACGTCCGCGGAGATCACCGCGCAGGCGGAGAACGCCACCAAGGTCGCCGATGCGGCCCTGGGCGCGCTCGCCGCGCAGGATTCCGCCAAGCTGACCTTCGCCAACACGTTCGCCGCCTACGACGCCATCACGGCCCGGGTCGGCGAAGTCTACCAGGTGCTGGGCACCGTGGCCGAGTCCAGCACGGACAAGGCCATGCGCGACACGGCCAACGAGACGACGGTCAAGCTGCAGGAATGGAGCGTCGGCCTCGATTACCGCGCCGATCTTTACGGCACCCTCAAGGCCTTCGTCGACACCAAGCCCAAGCTCGATCGCGAGCAGCAGCGGTTGGTGGACGAGCAGATGCGCTCCTACTGCCGCGCCGGCCTGGCCCTGCCTGCCGCCGAGCGGGCCGAGGTCGAGAAACTCCGCAAGGACCTCGCCGGGCTTAACACCGAGTTCGCCGTCAACATCAACGCCGCCCGCGCCCCGCTCGATTTCACCGCGGAGGAACTGGCCGGCGTGCCGGCGAGTTTCCTCGGAAGCCCCGGCGTCAAGCAGCCCGACGGGCGCTACCGCGTGCTGGCCAATGTCACCTGGCACGCCACCGCCATCGCCGACAACGCCGACCTCCCGGAGACGCGCCGCCGGGTGAACATCGCCCGCAACTCGCTCGCCCGCGAGACCAACATCCCCGTCCTCACCAGGCTCGTTGCCCTCCGCGGCGACATCGCGCGGCGCCTGGGCTACGCCACCTGGGCCGATTACCAGATCGAGACCCGCATGGCCAGGACCGGCGCCACCGCCGTGAAATTCGAGGAGGAACTCGTGGCCGGCCTGCAGCCGAAGTTCGCCGCCGAGATGGAGACCCTCCGCACTTTGAAGGCGAAGCACACCGCCGCGGCGGACGCGAAGCTCGAGCCGTGGGACATCAATTACTACACCAACAAGCTGCTCAAGGACCGCTACGCCGTCGATACCGAGGCCTTGCGCGTTTATTTCCCCTACCAGTCGACACTCGACGGCATGTTCGCCATCTACCAGAAGATCTTCGGCCTGAAGTTCACCGAGGTCGCGGCGCCCTACACCTGGGCGCCGGGCGTGCAGCTCTATGTCGTAGCGGACGCCGCCACCGGCGTGCCGATGGGGGCGTTCTACCTCGACATGTTCCCGCGCGACGGGAAGTTCAACCACTTCGCCTGCTTCCCGCAGAAGGTGGGTGGCGTGCTGGCCGACGGCCGCTATGACCTCCCGGTCGCCGCGCTGCTCTGCAATTTTCCCGCGCCGTCCGCCGACAAGCCCTCGCTGCTCAAGCAGGGCGACGTCGTCACACTCTTCCACGAGTTCGGCCACGTGATGCACGGCATGCTCAGCCGCTCGCGCTTCGTCGCGCAGACCGGGTTCGCCGTGCCGCAGGATTTCGTCGAGGCCCCGTCGCAGATGCTGGAGAACTGGGTGTGGGACAAGGCCGTGCTCGACACCTTTGCGGCCGACTACCGCAACTCGGAGAAGAAAATCCCGGCCGCGACCATCGCCGCCATCGTGGCCGCCCGCCAGGCCACCGAGGGCTACGCGACGCGCCGCCAGTTGTCGCTCGGCCTGATCGACCTCGCCCTGCATGCCGTGCCGCCCGCCGAGGCCGCGAAGATGGACGTGGTCGCCAAGACCAACGCCGTGCTCAACCGCGTGACGCTCGCCCCGGCGCCCGACACCGCATTTGTCGCCTACTTCGGCCACATGGCCGGCTACGACGCGGGCTATTACGGCTACCAGTGGGCCAAGGTGCTCGCGATCGACATGGCCAGCGCCTTCAAGTCCGCCCCGGGCGGCTTCCTCGATGAGAAGACCGGACTGCGGCTTCGCCAGGAAATCTATGGCGTGGGCCACACCCGCGATGTCGGGGAGTCGGTGGAGAAATTCCTCGGCCGGCCGCGCTCGCAGGAACCCTACCTCGAATACGTCGGCATCAAGAAGTGAGATCAACAGGGTGGTGATCGCCGATTTCCACATCGGCGACTGGCGTCGGTGTGGAAACCGACGCCCACCCGACGGCCCTACCTCAAACCGACTCGAGCAGCTTGTAGAGCCGGGCGACCATCTTCGTCGGATCCTCCAGCAGGCCGGCGGAGATGAGCGCGTTGTCAAGGATCTGCTCGGCGACGAGCTTCGCCCTGTCGGGCGCGGCGGTGTGCGTCTCGAAGAGGCGTTTCATCACCGCGGAGCGCGGGTTGATCTCGAGATTGATCTTGATGGGCGTGTCCGCGCCCTCCTTGTCCATGGCCTTCATCATGCGGCGCATATGGGCGGACATGAATTTGTCGGCGTTGATCGCCAGCGCGGGCGAATCCACCAGGCGCTCGCTGGCCTTGACCTCGGCGACGCGGTCGCCGAGCGCCTCCTTGAGCCAGGTGGTGAGCGTCTTGGTGTCATCCGTGCTGAGCGCGCCCTCGGGCGGCTGCGGCAGGTTGGTGAGTTTCACGTCGGCATGGTCGGCGGCGATGAGCCGCCTGCCGTCAAACATCCGGACATTGTTCATCACGTATTCGTCGACCGGCTCATAGCAGAACAACACTTCGAGGTTGCGGGCCTTGAAGCCCTCGAGGTAGGGGCCGCTCTCGATCGTGGTGCGATTGGCGCCGGTGAGGTAGTAAATTTCTTTCTGCTCGGAGCCCATCCGTGTGACGTAGTCGGCCAGCGAAGTGGACTTGGTCTTGTCGGTCAGCGACGACTCGAAACGCAGCAGCTTCACGAGCTGATCCTTGTGGGCGAAGTCGAGTGCCGCGCCCTCCTTGAGGAAGAGGCCGAAGTTAGCGTAGAACTTGAGGTAGGAGTCGGGGCGCGCGGCGGCCTCCTCGTCGAGGAACTTGAGAAAACGTTTTGTGATGACCCGGTTCAGCTTCTCGATGAGGGCCTTGTCCTGCATCGTCTCGCGCGAGATGTTGAGGGGCAGGTCCTCGCTGTCGACCACGCCCTTGAGGAAGCGCAGCCAGTCGGGCAGCAGGTCCTTCGGCGCGGCGTCGATCAGCACCCGGCGGCAGTAGAGCGAGACGGCGGGCTCGAGGCGGGAGAGGCCCAGCTTCTCGGTGTTCTCCTGCGGGACAAAGAGCAAGGCGTTGATGGCGAGCGGGGCGTCGGCGCTGAAATGCAGGCGCAGGCTTGGGTCCTCGTAGGCGTGGGCCTGGAACTTGTAGAACTCGGTGTATTCCTCCTCCTTGATCTCGTTCTTGCCGCGGAGCCACAGCGCCTGGACGGTGTTGATGCGCTTGCCGTTGAGGCTGATCGGGAACGATACGAACGCGCTGTAGCGCTCAAGGATTTCCTTGATCCGCCCGTCCGAGGCGAACTCGGTGCAGTCGTCCTTCAGCTCGATGACGATTTTGCAACCGCGGCGCTGATCCCCGGCCTCCTCAATCTCATAGCTGCCGGAACCGTCGCTCAACCAGAGGTGGCCGGGCTCGGCGGTGCGCCAGGAATGCGCGTAGACCTTGACGGACTTCGCGACCATGAACGCCGAATAAAAGCCGACGCCGAACTGGCCGATGAGGCTGGCGTTCTTCTGTTCACCTGCGCCGAGGGCCTTGAGGAAGGCCTTGGAGCCGGAGTGAGCAATCGTGCCGAGATTCTCAACCAGCTCGGCGCGGGTCATGCCGATGCCAAAGTCCTGGATCGTGATGGTCTTCGCCTTGTCGTCGGTGGTCAGGTTGATCTCGAGGCCGGCCTGGTCGTCGAAGATCTCCTTCTCGGTGAGCTGGGTGTGGCGAAGCTTCTCCAGGGCGTCGGCGGCGTTGGACACCAACTCGCGGATGAAGATCTCCTTCTCCGTGTAGAGCGAGTGGGTGACGATATCGAGCAGCTGCGCGATCTCGGCCTGGAATTCGAATTTCTGCGGCGTGGTGGTGGTCATGGTGCTGAAGGGATGGGTAAGAGTGAAAGAGAGGGAGGCTGAACCTACCGGTCACCGCGGAAAAATCAAGGGGGTTGGGCGTGCTTTGTGACAGGTTAACTTGTCATCGCGAGCCCGGCGTAGCGATCCAGCTAGTGTCAGGTGGATTGCTTCGTCGTCCCGCTTCACGGGACTCCTCGCAATGACTCAACAGGATTCCGCCAAAGGGCTATTTGATCCGGATTTCAACCACTTCGGGGTATTCCCGTTCCGACGCCTAGATCAGAATTTCAAATTCCTTGCCGCCACGGCCAAAGCCGCTCGCTTGATTGTTGATGTATTGCCGGTAGGCGGTCCCTTCCACCCGGAAGCGCCCGGTCCAGCCGGGCACTGGTTCGGGCTTTTTCAAGTAGATGTCCGAACCCACCACTGTCCCGATGTTCGAAAGTGGATCGTCCTGGTATTTGAAATAGGCCCGGGCCCGTTCCTCGGCAAACCTGGCCACTTCGGTCAGCACCGGATCGGCGAGGGGCGCGGCTGCTTTCACGTTCAGGTTCCGGTTGGCGTTGCGCGCGGCCTGGGCCTCGTCCTCCGCCACTTTTTGGCGGCGTTCGGCGTTTTCCGCGGCCTTGAGCCGGCCAGCCGCCTCCTGTTTTTTCCCGTCTCCAATTCCTCCTTGGACTGCACCGGTGTCATTTCCTTCAGCCGGGCGTTGACCTCATCCGGCAGCAGGGTAGTCCGCAGGCTGATCAGATCCTTGTTCACCAGCAGCACCACCGTGCCGGCGGAGGTGTTCAAACTTTTCACGGCCACCTCGGTGAAAAACATGCCGTCCTTCAGGCGCAGGTTTTTGTAGGGCAGATTTACTTCAACCACCACGGCGGCGGCGTTGACGGCCAGTGCCAGGGCGAGGGGCAGCAGGATGCGCGGAATCATGGCTGCAACACAGGCCGTCCAGCCGATTCCGCAAGCCCGCTGGCAAACGCTTAGCCGCCCAGGTAGGCGGCCTCGAGATTCGGGATTGGCTCGGAGCCCGGCACAGTCAGTCCTCGGGGTCAGGCTGCTTGCCGAACAACACCCGCCACACGCAATAGACAAAGAGGACGGTGACGAAACCGACCGAGAGAAACATGGTGATCCAGCCGCCAGTGGTCATGATGTATTGCCTCCGATTTGCTTGTTCCAGTTTTTGCCCGAGAGATGGACGAGGTAGCCAATCATGCTCACCATCGCCAGGATGAATAAAAACGTGCCGCGCGCCACGGCGCTGGGATTCGGACCGACGAGGTCGGTCACATAGCTGGTCGGCTTGAATTCCGCGGCAGCCAGGGAGAAATTCCAACCAAGGACGTTCGCGGCGATAAACATCACGAACACCACCAGCAGGAAGACAGGGGAGACGAACCGCAGGATAAATTTGTAGATATCCGGGATGCGCATCGCCGAGCCTTCATGGGTTTCCTGCCAAGCCTGGTCGATGCCGATATACCAAGCGTAGACCATAACAAGAATCATGCCTTGGACGAAGATGCCGACGGTGCCCACCCAGAAATCGATCGTGTCGAGGGCCTTCAGGTCCTTGCTAAAAAACCAGACAACCAAGGTGCCCAGGCCGGTGAGCAGGACGAGGGAAAGCATGGCGGCCTTGCGCTTTAGGCCCAGCCCCTCCTCGAAGAAGGCAATGCCGGGCTGCAGCATGGAGAGCGAGCTGGTGATCGCAGCGAGAAAGAGGAGCAGGTAGAAGATCGTCGCGAAGAAATCACCAAACGGCATCTTGGAGAAGACGAAGGGTAGTACATTGAACCCGAGGCCGAAGGTGCCCTGGCCGATGATGCCGGCGGCGCCGAGAAAGACGAAGGCCGCGGGCACGGTGATGAGGCCGCCAAGGCCCACCTCGCAAAATTCATTGGCGGCGGTGGCGGTCAGGCCGCTGAGCACGAGGTCGTCCTTTTTGCGCAGGTAGCTGGCGTAGGTGATGATCGCACCGAAGCCGACCGAGAGGGAGAAGAAGATCTGGCCGGCCGCGGCCAGCCACAGCTGCGGGTTCTTCAGGCCGGTGGCGATTCCCCTAGGGTTCCACATGTAACCCAGGCCGTTGAGCACGTTCTGGTCGGGCTTCAGCGGGTCGGGGGTGCCGAGGGTCAGCACCCGGCCGAGGATGATGAGGGCGATGAGGATCAGCACAGGCATGCCCCATTTGCAGACAAACTCGATGCCCTTGGAGAGGCCCTTGTAGATGATGTAGAAATTGCAGGCATAAACGAGCAGCACGAAGATGCCGACGTCCTGCAGGCCGAAATGCAGCGCCACGCCATTCGAGCCTGCGCCCGTGAAGCTGTTGAAGAACGCTCCGTAGTTCACCCCCGGCTGGCTGAAGGTGCCGGTGGCGGCGTTGAGGGCATAGCCCAGGCACCACGCCTCAATGTAGACATAATACATATACACCACGACCGGAATGATGAAACCCAGCAGGCCGAGGTATTTTCCCAGCGGCGTCTTTACGATGGCGTGAAAGATGCCCGGCGAGGAGTGAAAGCCCGCTAGGCCGCCCTTGCGCCCCATCGTCCACTCGGCCCAGCCAATGGGGATGCCCAGCACGAGCAGGGAGATGAAATAGGCGATCATGAACGCGCCGCCGCCATACTGCGCGGCAAGTCCGGGGAAACGCAGGAAATTGCCCAGGCCCACGGCGCTGCCGGCGACCGCCAGTATCACGCCCAATCGCGAGCTGAATACTTCCTTTGGTTCGGACATGCGGCGATGTAAGGATATTTTCTCGCCCGGGCAAACACCAAGTGCGACCCGCGCCCGCTTTCGGCTTTGCGCCGCGCACACGTGCTGCTTGACTGCCGGTGGCTTGAATATCCTCGACCGCTATATCCTCCGCGAATGGCTCTATATGCTCGGACTCCTGCTCGCGGCCACCATGGGCTTGCTGCTGATGACGGCGCTTTACGACAACCTGCGCGACCTCATCCAGATCGGGGTCGGCTTCGGCGACGTGCTGCTCTATTATGCCACGCTGATGCCGAGCTACTTATCCATCGTGCTGCCGCTCTCCATGCTGCTTTCGCTGCTGTTCGTGCTCAGCAAGCTCCACCGCAACAACGAGTTCACCGCGGTGCGCGGCGCCGGGCTGAACATCTTCGCGGCCACCCGCGCGCTCTGGCTGGCGGGTGTGGTGCTGTGCGGCGTGTCGCTCCTGCTCAGCGCCCGGGTGGTGCCGTGGTCGGTGGAGGCTTCGCGCAGCCTGCTTGAGAGCTTTGAATTTCGCTCCGAGTCCCAGTCGGCCCCCGACGGCTCGATCGGCCTCGTCTCCGCCGTGGCGTTCGACAACCAGCGGCAAAACCGGATGTGGTTCATCAACCGCTACAGCCGCTTTTCCGGGACGGCCTACGGCGTCACCGTGTCGGAGCTTGACCGGGCGCGCCGGGAAAAGACCCGCATCATGGCGCGCGAGGGCTCCTATGATGCCATTCAGCGCGCCTGGACCTTCCGCGACGGCCGCGAGATGTGGTTCGACCCTGAGCGGGGCGAACTGCAGCGCACAGTCACGTTCAAGGAGAAGATCGTTCCGTATTTCAGCGAGGATCCGACCCTCATGCTGCTCATCGACCGCAAGCCTGGCACGCTGTCGTTCAACGAGCTGCGCCGGATCACGGACTATTTTTCCATCGAGGATAACCCGAAACTGGTTCGCTACCAGGTGCGCTATTACAGCCTGCTCTTCGACGCCATTGGGCCGCTTATCATCGTCGCCATCGCCATTCCCTTCGCCATGTCGGGTGCGCGCGTCAGCCCCGCGGTCGGGGTATCGAAATCCATCGGGCTCTTTTTTATCTATTACATCCTGACCAACCTCGCCACCCTGCTCGGCGGCAAGGGCCTCCTCGATCCTGTATGGGCCGCCCTCATGCCGAACCTGGCGATGGTCGGCCTCGCGGCCTACTTTTTCGGCCGGATGCGGTAGGTGGCTAGGGTAGAAACGGCGGTGGCCATTGGAGAAATTCGAGCCGCGCGATGCGATCCCAGTTGGCGGAGAGGATGATGGCCCACACGACGATGCAGTTGATGTAGGCGATGAAGACGGCGGCGCTGCCCATGTCCTTGGCGCGCTTGGCCAGAGGGCGCTTTTCGAGCGAGATGTCGTCAATCGTCCACTCGACAGCGGAGTTCAAGAGCTCGGCAATGACGATGAGGAAAAGCGCGGTGATCATCACGGCCGTTGACACGGCGTTAACCGGCAGGATGACCGCGAAGGGGGTGAGGATGGCGACGAAGATGAGATCCTCGCGAAATGACGGCTCATGCCGCGCCGCCGCCCAGAAGCCCTCGACGGCATAGCGCACTGCGTGGAGGAAATTTCGGAAATCGCGGCGCTTGGGCGTGGCGGGCTCCGGGTTCACGGGGGCAGACTCGCGGGCGGACCGCCGCCGGACAAACCAAAACTCGCGTCAGGCACTAAGCAGCAGGAAGCCGTGGGCCTCCGCCGCGGGCAGGCCGAGGGAATGGCAGGCCTGCCCCACGGTTTCATCGTGGCAGCCGATGAACTCCAGCAGCCGGCAGATAAAGTGGCGCTTCGTGACGTCGGCGATGGTCAGGACGGCCCAGAATTGCGTGCCGCCGATCTGACGGGCGTGGTTGCGGGCGCGCACCCCGTTGATCTCGTCGCGATTGAACATCAGGTAGCGGAGGCCGCTTTCCTGGTGGGAAATGAAGTCGGCGAAATCCCCGGCGTAATTCCGCGCGCACCACGCCAGCAGGTTGAGGTAGCGCTCGGTCGGGTCGGGCTCCCCGGTGAATTCCTCGCTGGTGATGAAGAAGAGGAGGAGGTCGCTGCCGGGGGGCGGGCGGGCCGCGCTAAGCATTGCCGCGATCGCCTCGGCGGGGGACAGATTCCTGGCGGCTGCGAGCCGTTGCAGGGCCGCGAAGGCCTCGTCACTCAGCTCAATCTTTTTCATCCCGGCAAGATGGACCCAAACGACTGCCGATGCAATCCCCGAGCGTTGAACCGCTGAAAGTCGGGGCTCAATTTGCGGGGACCGGCGGGCAGCCCCCTTTTCCCAAAAGCGGGATGGCCCGGAATTGCCCTGGGGAGCGAGCAAGCCCGTCCCACAAATGATTGCGCCATCGGCAGACCTGCGGAAGCTCGCCGAATGAGCACAGCCTTAATTGCCGGCGCGAGCGGTCTGGCGGGCGGGTTTCTGCTGCGGCAGTTGCTCAAGGCTCCGGAGTATGACTGCGTGGTCTCGCTTGGCCGGCGGCCGCTGGAGCTGGAGCACCCGAAGCTCCAGCAGGTGACGGTCGATTTTACCGCGTTGGAAAAAATGCCGGTGAATTTGCGCTGTACGGACGCCTTCTGCTGCCTTGGCACCATCATCAAGCAGGCGGGTTCGCGGGAGGCATTCCGGGCCGTCGACTACGTGGCGGTGCTGGCCTTTGCCTGGGCGGCGCGGCGCAACGGGGCACAGCGGTTCTTTGTCATCTCGTCCCTCGGGGCGGGGGCGCGTTCGCGGGTTTTCTACAACCGGGTGAAAGGGGAGATGGAGGAGGCGCTGGAGGTGATGGATTTTCCGACGCTGGGAATCTTCCGGCCGGGCCTGCTGCTCGGGCCGCGCGCCCCGCCGCGGCTGGGCGAGCGGATGGCGGCCGCAGTCCTGTAGCTGGCGGAACCACTGCTGCTCGGCCGTCTGCGGAAATACCGGGCGATCGAGGCCGAGGTGGTGGCCCGCGCGATGTTGCGCTGCTCCTTTGGCCAGCCCGGCCAGGGGGTCCTGATTTTCCCGTCAGATGAGATTCAGGATCTGGGGGCCTGACGGCGGGTGCATTTCCAGACAGAGGCGCGGTAAACCCCAAATGATTGCAGGTGCCTCCTGGTCGCTCATGTCCGGTGGTAATTAAAACTGACGCAGCCGGGTTTCACCTCACCCGCCCGGCCCTGGGCCATTCAGCCAAGGAGTGTCTTCAATCCAACCAACGCGCACTTCCTGTCATTCTGAGCGTAGCGAAGAATCCATGCATTCGGCGGTGATATCATGATCGATGCCGTGGATACTTCACTTCGTTCAGTATGACAAACCAGTTTGAAAACCCGCCCTAGCTCCAATTGTAGTTAAAGCTCAAACTGATGCGCGCGGTCATGATGCGGTTGGCGGCGACTTCGTGACGGAGCCAGCTTTCGAACAGTATCACATGGCCGGCCTTAGCGGGGTAGGTGATGTGCGGCTGGTTGGCCGGGCGGACGCCGGTGGTCTTGGGCGGCGCGGCCATGAATTTGCTCAAGCGCGGATCCTCGAACTTCAACCCGGGGCAGCCGCGCGGGGTGGAGACGTAATAGGTGCCGCTGAGGAACGAGAGCGGATGCAGGTGCAGGCTGTGCGCCGCGTGCTCGGGCATGATGTTCACCCAGAAATCCGTCATCGCGATGGTCCGGCCGCGCAGGTCCATGTCGAGCTGGGCGGCGAAGCGGCGCACGTGGGCCGTAAGCTTGCGTTCGAGGCCGGCGAACGTGGACGAAAATTTGTGCAACTGGTTGAGCGAGGCGTAGGAGGTGTAGCCGCCGGGGTAATTTTTTGCCGACCAGCGCCGGCCGGCGGCATCGTAGTCGCGCAGGTTGCGGCATTCCGCGGCCAGCTCGGTGTTGAAACGCGCCTGGCCGGCGCATAGCAGGGGCTCGTGGTAGATGAAGGTGGAGAACCAGGCGCGAGTCGGCATGCCGGACAAATAACCGGCCTCCGGTGAAAAGCGCAACCCGGAAGCCTGCAGATTCGCGGTTGTCATGGCGGTTTCGCTGCATTTATAAAATCAAATCCCATGAAACTATCGCTGCTAATAAATATTTTTCGCACCGTCCTCACCATCTTGCTGTCCTCGGTCGCCTGGGCGGCTGATCGCATTGAAATGACCGATGGTTCCGTCGTGCTGGGAAAACTGCTCTCCGCCAATGGCGGCAAGTTCAAGGTCGAGACAGCCTTCGCGGGCACCATCGAGATTGCGCAGGAGAAGATCAGGAGCTTCACCACCGATGAAGCCGTCAACGTTGCCCTCAACACTGGCAGCACCGTGCTGGGCAAGGTCGAATCCGCCGAGGGCGGCATCAAGGTGGTGGCGGGCCACGGCCAGATGAGTGCCGCCACCGGCAAGGTTGCCGCCGTCTGGCGCCAGGGCGGCGAGAGCCCCGAGATGCGCCAGCTCAGGGAAAC
Organism: Lacunisphaera sp.; assembly: GCA_009695095.1. Classification (GTDB taxonomy): domain Bacteria; phylum Verrucomicrobiota; class Verrucomicrobiia; order Opitutales; family Opitutaceae; genus Lacunisphaera. The sequence continues at coordinate 60,498 of SIBQ01000010.1, read as the reverse complement.
GGCGGCCAAGAAGGTACGCCACTGGGCCTACGAGGCGTCCGTAGCCATTGCCGGCCGCAGCGGAGTAAGTGAGAAATTCGGCGCCAACCTCGGCTTCAAGGCCACTCTCGCCCGCGCTCAGGACAAACTCATCTTTGCCCTCGCCGCCCAAAAGGCCGAGGACAACGGCGTAAATACGGCCGACCGTCAGTTCGCCAGCGTCGATTACTCCTTCTTCTATTCCCCGGACAACGGCTGGTATACCCGTTCCTCACTCGAGAAGGACAAGATCAAGGCGCTCGACTTCCGCTCCACCACGTCCTTCGGTTTCGGCCGCAAGCTCAGGAAAACCGCCGGGCAGGATCTCGAGTTCCGTCTTGGAGCGAGTTACCTCTATGAGACGTATTCCAACAACACCAGTTTCGACTCGCCTGGTCTCGACGTGACGTTCCTGCACAGCCTGCAATTCACCAAGACCAAGCTGACCAACGTGCTCACCTACACTCCCGCCTTCAAGGATTTCACCAACTACCGCCTGCATCACGAGTCCTCTCTCGAGCTCCCGCTCGGGGCTTCGCGGTGGAAGCTGAAGCTCGGTGCGGCCAACGACTATCTCAGCCAGCCACCGACCGGCACGGAGCGCCTCGACACCACCTACTTCACCAGCCTGCTGCTCAACTGGCAGTAATCGCCGGGTAAAGTCACTCACGCCAAGCGGGGTCTTCACCGGCCCCGCATCGTTAATGATCCGGCTATTTCCCAGACCTGTTTCGGCGCATTGCCCCCGAAAAGGCCACGGCCGGCCCCCACCAGCCGCGCTTGCGCAGTTGTTCCGCCCAGCGCGCGGGGCGCAGCAGCGATACCACCGCCATCAAGACACAGCCGGCCGCCACAAACCGCAGCACCATCCACGCCAGCGTTTCCCAGGTGCTGCCGCCGACGGCCAGAATCGTCGCGACCACCAGCAACGGCAGCCAGAACTGCCAGTGGCCAAATTCACGCAGCCGTCGCCAGCCGGTGCGGGTCGGCCCGGTGGAAGCCGCGGACGGGATGTTTTCCCTGGCAATGATGTTGTGCAACGCCGCCGGCGGCGACTTGAGCCGCCACGCGGTTACTGTGACGCTGGCGGCAACCAGCGCGTGCAATGCGGCCCAACCGCCGACGAGCCACGGCAGACCGGGCGCGGTGATGTGCCACTTGTCCGCGAGCCAGAGCATCACGGTGTCGTAAGCACGCATCATTTCGCCACCCAGCATCAGGTATTGCAGAAAAAATCCCTGCAACGCGGCCCAGACACCGATGAGCGCACCACCCAGCCCCAGGGCAAAAAAATTCCAGCCGAACGCTTGCACCGACGTGCCGAACAGCAGCCCCTGCATGACGATGGCGATCATCGGCCGCACCCGGTTACCCGCGGGGGAGAGCGCCTTCAGTCCGCCCGAGATGAACGGTACCCACACGACCCGCCCCGGCTGGCTCAGGCCGCTGCCGGCGAACACCATCATCCCCGCCTGCAGCGAGGACATCGCCAGCCCGCGCAGGGGTATCTTGGCGGCGTGCAGGGCGGAGCCGACGGTCATCTCGAGGCCGCCCGCCGCGCCACCGAAGAGACCGAGGCGAGTCCACTCACCGAAATCCTCACAGGCGCGCTCCAGTTGCGCCAGCGCATCGGGATCGGTGGCGGAGATGCAGAGGTCGAAACGCCGGCCGATGACCTCTTCGATGCTGGCGACCAGCCCCTGGCGCACGGCGATGACCACGATATGCGGCCCCGCCGCCACCAGCGTGGGCCACAGCGGCATCAGGCCCTTGCGCTTCGCTTCAAATTTGCTGAATTCATCCAGCACAAGCAGGGGCGTGGGCGGCGCGGCGCGCAACCGGTCGGCCCAGAGGCGGAGCTTCTTCTCGGTCTCCGGCTCGAAATAATACGGCGGGACCAAGCTCTCGTCCCGCACCGCCCAGCTGAGCTCCTGCTCGGTGCCGATCAACCGGAGCCAGTATTCATTCGCGCCGACATCGGGTGCCTGCCGCTGGCCCGCGACTGCCAGCACGCCCTCCACCCGCTGACCGGCGGAAATCTGGGCGGCGGCCAGTTCCGCCAGCAGCCGCGTCTTGCTGGAACCCGGGCCACCGGTGACGGCGATCAACAGGCTGGGGGCGGGCAGGGTAGTGGGTTCGGGCATGGCGCGATGGCGTCTGAGCAAAAGCCATCGAGTGGCACTTGCAAGCGCGCGTCACCCCTCTGGGCCGTCCGGCCCATAAATTATTTCAGATCAAGCAGCAGAGCCCGGAGCCGCGAGGGTTCGCTGTCCACCGTGTCCGTGAGCAGCAGTTGCCGTCCGCCCAGCAGAACCATGCGGGGGAAGCCGCTCATCCGGGCGGTGCTGCTGGGCGCGACCATCTGCGGCTTCGACAGTTTGCCCTCCAGCGAGAGGGTGCGAAGATAGATGCCACCGGGCGATGCGTGGTCTTGGGCGGACATCTCGAGCCAGGTCATGACCAAGGTGCCGTCGGGCAGCATGACGCTATCCACCCGGCCCTGCGGCCGGCCGAGATCAACGCGCACGACCGGGCTGAAGGAGTCGCCCGCGTTGTCCGACACCCGGGCCAGCACCCGCGCCTGGTTGTCTGCTGCCGTGAACCACACCGCGCCGATCAGGTCGCCACACTCAGCCAGTTTCGGGCCGTTGACCGGGCAGCCGGCGATTTTCCAGCCATCGGGATTCAGCGTGGTAGGAGCGCTCCAGCTCTTTCCATCATAGCGCGCGAGTTGCATGTCGCGCACTTCGTCCTTGGTGCGGCCACGGTAGGCAAGCAGGGCGCCGCCGTCGGTCGTGGGCACGAAAGACAGCTGGCAGCAATCACACACAAGATCGTCCACCAGCATATCGGGTCCCGGGGCGCCGAGCACCCGGGCGTATAGTGCCTGCCGGTCACTGCCGGTGTTGTGGGCGCGGCCGTCGAGCCACGCGGCCAGCAGGCGGCCGTCGCGCAGGGGCTGGAGGGCGACAAACTCCACCGGGAGAAACTCGTCGCTGATGGGCAGCTCGGGACTCCAAGTTTGGCCTTGGTCGAGGGAACTGCGGTAAACCGCGCGATAGCCGGCACCGTGGTGGCCGGGAGCCGCGTGATGGGCGGGATTGTTGACGAACCACACCGCCGTCAGCCGGTCCGCCTGCACGGCGAGCACCGGGAAATCGGCCCAGTTGACAAAAAAGTCGGCGCCTTGCGCGATGGCGCGGGTCTCGCCCCAAGTCAGATGCGCGGCGTCAAACCGGCTGAACTTCATCGCCCAGTTTTCGCCGCCGGTCGGTTCGAGCCATGAGAGATAGGCGGCGCCGTCCGGCCCCAAGGCGAGGGAGGAACCCATCGCACCCGGCGCGGAAGGCACCGGTAGGGTGACGATTGGCAGCGGTGGGGCTGCTGCCGCGCGGAGCAACAACCCCGCGAACAAAATCAGGGCAACGAGGCGCCATTCGCGGCGAAAGTAACCCTCGCGCCGGACCTCGGTCGTGGCCGAGATGAGGGGCATGAAGTAGGTGCAGGTCCGGATCTGGTTGCGGAGCTTGGTATCCCAGGGTTCGCCGCCGCCGAGTTCGTCTTCGTCGAGCCACACCTCCAGACCCGCCGCCGCCAGGGTGTTGCGCAAGGCCCGCGCGGCCGCCCGGTCCTCGGAAGCATAGCTCAAAAAGACCGACGGACGGGACGCTGGCAGGGTGGCTTGGACATCACCGGACATGTTGACGGCAACCTCGCCGAGCGCCCTCACTGGGTCAAGGCTATGACTTGCCAGATCAGGCCGTCTTGAACACGTAAACCACGCCCTTCTCAGTTCCGACAGCGAGCAGCGAGTCGTCAGGCTTCCAGGCGAATTTCGTCGCGACGGACGGCATCTTGACCTCGGCGACCATCGGGTTCTTTCGGGTCGGGGCCCAGAGCGTGAACGTACCGCCGGCGTCGCCGGTCGCGAGCAGGCTGTGCTGGTTCTGAAACGCCACCGCCGTGGTGCGGGCGGTCTGCGGGAGCTGCAGCGGCTCACGGCCCTCGGGGCCGGCTCCGGCGCAGTCCCAAACGCAGACGTCCTTGCCGCCGCCGGTGGCCAGCCACTTCGAGTCATGGCTGAACGAGAGCTCTTTGAGGCGCGTCTCGTAGCCGCTCATGTGCAGCTCGAGGTCCTCGGCGGGCACCCAGAGGTGGACGGAGTTGTCGTGGCAGCCCGCGACGAGCCAGCGGCCATCCGGCGAAGAGGTGAGCGCAAGGATGGCGTTGCCGTAAGGCAGCTCTTTTTGCGCCGCGAAAGTCGTGGCATCCCAGAGACACACGCCGCCGAAGTAGGCGGCGGCGATCACAGAGGGCAGAGGACGGAGGACAGATGGCGGAGAGATCGCCAGCGCGGAGATCGTCTTCGGTGCATCGGGAAAAGTATGGGCAAGCGTACCATCGGACCGGAGGACGAAAAGTTTTTTGCCCGCCGCTGCGAACAAGAGAGCTTCTGCTTTCAGTCCTCCGTCTTCTGTCCTCTGAACTGGCCGCCAGGCCAGATGCTCGACCCACGCAGAACCGAGTTTGGCTTCGGCCGTTTGTTGACCGGCGGCAGCATCCCAAAAGCGCACACAGCCATCCTGACCTCCTGTAGCAAGGATGTCGGTCTTCCGTCCTCCGTCTTCTGTTCTCAAATGCGCTGGCATCCACGCCAGACAGTTCGCGCCGTTCGCGTGGCCCGCGAGCGCGTGCTGCACCGCCCCGGTGGCGGCGTCGTAGAGCGTGATGCCGCCCGCGGCGGAGGCGACAGCGAGAAGCGTGCCGTCGCGCCGTTGCTGGCTGCTGCCAGCCCGGTGTTTGTCCTCGCCGTCGTCAGGCAAAGGCGACCATGCGAGGTCAATGGCGTAGTCGTCGAGCGTCGCGGCCCAGTGCTTGGTGAAATTCATTTTATTTGAACCAAAGAGGCACAAAGGCACAGAGATGAAAACAAATCTGTGCCGAGCCAGATTCTTTGAGTCTTCGTGCCTTTGTGGTTACTCCGTCAAGCAAGCCTTGAAGCCTTCGGTCAGGGCGGCGCGGTCGAGTTTTTTGCCGATGAACACGAGGGTGTTGGTGCGGTTCTCGCCGTCCTTCCACTCGCGGTCGAACTTGGCGTCTAAAAACATGTGCACGCCCTGGAAGACGAGCCGCTTCTTCGTGCCCCGGACGACCAGCACGCCCTTCATCCGGAAGATGTCGCCGCCCTTGGTCGCGAGCAGCTGCGAGATCCAGTCGTTGAGCTTCTTGCTGTCGAGCTCGCCGTCGACGCAAATGCCGACCGAGGAAACCTCCTCGTCGTGCGCGTGCACGTGGCGGAAGGCCTGGTCCCAGCCGTAGCGCACGATCTTCCCGTCGGGGCCATGCAGGTGCGTGGGCACGTCATGGCCCGTGAAGAGCACGTAGTGGCCGGCCCTTTCGATTTTGACTGGGAAGTGGCCGCCCTCGTCCTTGAGCTTCAGGCGGTGCATCTTGCCGTCGGCGGCGATGGTCTCGCCCAGCGGGGTGACTTTCTCCCAGTCGGAATAGGCGAGGACGGTGGCCTTGATCGCGGCGTCGAGGTCGGATTGAGCGGCGCTGCGGACGGGGGCGACAACGACGTCCAGTTCGTTGTGATTACAGCCCGGGGCGCACTCGTGGTGATGCTCATGATCCCCGTGACTGTGATCATGTGCGCCGATGCCGAGTTCGTAGGTGCCGGCGGCCAGCTCGTAGGCGCCGGCCCACTCGAAGGGATATTCGGTCTCGAGGAACTGCGGATCCACCTCGACGGCCCGGTCGAGGTTGAAGCCGCCGATGTTGAGCACCTTCGCGATAGGAATGTCAGCGTTCTGCGTGCGATGAATCTTGGCAACGGCGTTGATGCCGTGGATGCGTTTCTCGAGCGCGTCGAGCTCGGCGGGCGTGACGAGGTCGGTCTTGTTGAGGATGATGACGTCGGCAAAGCCGACCTGCTTCATGGCCTCGGGCGAGTCGTCGAGGTGGAGGAGGATGTGCTTGGCGTCGACGAGCGTGACGATGGCGTCGAGGGCGAACTGCTCCTTCATCTCCGGGTCGGTGAAGAAGGTCTGGGCGACGGGCGCGGGGTTGGCCAGGCCGGTGGTCTCGATGAGAATGGCGTCGAGGCGGTCCTTGCGCTTCATGAGGCGGCCGAGGATGCGGAGGAGGTCGCCGCGCACGGTGCAGCAGATGCAGCCGTTGTTCATCTCGAAGATCTCCTCGTCGCTCTGGATGACGAGCTGGTTGTCCACGCCGACCTCGCCGAATTCGTTCTCGATGACGGCGATCTTCCTGCCGTGCTGCTCGGTCAGGATGCGGTTGAGCAGGGTGGTCTTGCCGGCGCCGAGGAAGCCGGTGAGGACGGTGACGGGGATGGGGGCGGAAGTCATCAGAGGAGCGAAAGTTAGTAAGGCACCGTTGCTGGCTGCTGCCAGCCCGGTGTTTGTCCGGGCCGGTCGCCCGGCAAACAAAACCGTCAACCTGCGCTTTGCAACCCGGCGAGGGTGCAGATCAGGACACGCCATGGGTTACGGGGGTGGGTGATTTTCCCTGACGACCCCTTCGGCAGGGACAGTCGGAGGCTTTCCTGGATTTGCCGGCGCCAGGATTCCGTCACGTGCGCCTGTTCGGCGTGGTTCGGCCATCGTGTTACTGCCGAACGAACTTCCTCGAGAATTGTGTCGGCGCGGCCGCGTTTCATCATGACGTTTTTTGCACAGGCGAGAAAGTCAGCCTGCGTGAATCCGTCACGTTTACCGTTCAAGGTCATCTGGTGACGGTCGGTCCACGCGCCGCTAGGGTTGCACCGGTAGTTCACATCGAAGTCCGGGGGCAGGAACCAACAGCCGGTTTTGCCCATGAGGAACGCGATGTTCTTGAGGTGATCGTCTTGATGGCGGGCGATGATGCTTGAGGTCATCCGGTAAAACTGCCCCTTCACTGATTCCATCGCAGGTTCAATTGGCGGATGACGGGGAAAGCCTGCTCGCAGGCAGGCGGAAGCCAAGTGCGAGCTGCGTGGAATGATGATAGACTTGGAGCGCTACGTGGAGTTATTATGACGGCAATGATGAATGAGCAGCGAGACATGCACGGCTGGACAGCGGGCCCTTCAGTTCCGAAGGTCCCGGTTCATGCAGGCATATCTTTGACACGGTGAAACCATGAAATTCACCAAGATCATCGGATGGTCGTCGGCCCTCTTTCTCAGCTCTCTCTCGCTGCCAGCACAGCCCGCGAGCGAGGTGGAGCAGTTGAAGGCGCAGTTGCGGGACACGACGGAAAAATTCGAACAGGCGCATCGGGCGCAACAACAGCAAATCGACGCGCTGACGCGAAAACTCGAAGAGCTGAGTCAGCTGAAACCTGCCACCGCCCCTCAACCGCAATCGACGCCCGTCGCGAAATCGGAAGGCGACAAGCGGCTAGAGCAGGAATTGGCCGCTGAACTTGCCGGCAACGCGGCAGCAAAAACCACCACGGTCCAAGCGCAACCTGTCCTGGGGCAGTCCATGTCGCAGCCGGTCGCCGTGGCCCGCGCGGGCTCAGCATACATGAACATCAGTTTCGATGCGCAGATGGATTTCGGGTGGTCTTCGGCACAGGACCCGGCGGGCGTGCTCCAACTCGGCGATCACGATCCATCGAAGCGAGGCTTCTCTTTGCGCAACGCCGAAATCGCTCTGGATGGCGCGATCGATCCTTACTTCAAAGGATTCGCCAACATCGTGCTCAAGCTGGACAACGACAACGCCACCGAGATTGAACTGGAGGAAACCTATCTTCAGTCCACGTCGCTGCCGGCCAATCTTCAGTTAAGGCTCGGCCAGTTTTTCTCCGCCTTCGGCCGTCACAATCCGCAGCATCCGCATCAATGGGCGTTTGTCGATCAACCGATCGTTCTGAATCGCGCTTTTGGGCCGGACGGCTTGCGGAGCATCACGGCGCAGCTCTCCTGGCTGGCACCCACGCCATTCTACACCGAACTGATTTTGGGCGTCTTGGATGGTCAGGGCGGCACGGCGTTCAGTTTTCGCAACGCCGGCGAGCCTGATGGGGCGGGGGTGAATCGCTTTGCGGGGCGCGCCACTTTTGACCGCACCGCCCGCGGATTGCAGGATTTGGTTTACGTGCCACGCGTGGTTTCATCGTTCGAGCTCAGTGACACGCAAACACTGCTTGCGGGCCTGTCGGCGGCATTCGGTCCGAACGAAACGGGCTTGCACAGCCGCACTCAGGTTTACGGAGCGGATGTTTATTGGAAGTGGAAGCCGGCCAATGCCAAAGGTGGTTTCCCCTTCGCCACCTGGCAGACCGAAATTCTCATTCGACACTTCGAAGCGGGCGCCGACTCCAGCGCGATGAGGCCGCTGCCAGGGGAGCTTTTGAAGGATCGCGGCTTCTATTCTCAAGTGTTGTGGGGGTTCCGCCCGCGCTGGGTGGCCGGGCTGCGCGCCGAATATGCCAGCGGAAACTCTGCGACGTTCGATGCCAGCGATGTATTTCGTGGGGAACGCCACCGCGTTTCTCCTGTCCTGACTTTTTATCCGAGCGAGTTTTCGAAATTCCGGGCACAATACAATTACGACCACGGCAAGCTGTTTGGTGACGAGCACTCCCTCTGGTTCCAGATGGAATTTTTGCTTGGCGCGCACGGCGCACACAAATTCTGAGCCCGCTGAACAGCCCCAATACCTTGCCTTGCACTAAAACCATTTTTGCGAACTTGATTGCACTGGTGCTGCTGGCTGCGACCGCGCAGGCAAAGCTCCGCGTTGTCGCGACCACTCCTGATCTGGGCGCGCTGGCCCAGGAAATCGGCGGCGACCAGATCGAATTGACCACGCTCGCCAAGCCGACCGAGGACCCGCACTTTGTCGATGCCAAACCCAGCTTCATCGTGAAGCTCAATCACGCTGATGTCCTGGTTGAAGGTGGGGCTGAATTGGAACTCGGCTGGCTGGGGCCGCTGCTCGACGGATCAAGAAATGGAAAACTGGCAGCGGGAAAACCTGGCCGGATTGTCGCCGCCGAGGGAATTTACATGCTGGAAGTTCCAGCCACCCTGGATCGGGCGCAAGGCGACGTGCACGCGGCCGGTAATCCACATTTCATGTGCAACCCCGCCAACAGTCGGATAGTCGCGGAGCACATCGCAAGGGTCTTTTCGGCGCTCGAGCCGGCATCCCGTCCGGCCTTCGCGGCAAACCTGAAACGATTCGAGGCGCGCTTGGAGGGAAAGATCAGCGAGTGGCGCACCTTGCTCGCGCCCAACAAGGGCACAAGTGTCGTTACCTATCACAACTATTGGATTTATTTCGCGCGATATTTCGACCTGAAAATGGAACTGTTCCTCGAACCGAAGCCAGGCATTCCGCCCACGCCGGCGCACCTGGCCGAAATCATTACTAGGATGAAAGATGAGCACCTGAAATTGATTCTCGTGCAGCCCTACCAGAACCGGAAGACCGCCGAAACCGTGGCGAGCCATACAGGGGGGATCGTTCTGGATTTTCCGTCTTTCCCGATGACCTCCGAGGAAACCCAAGGCTACGTCGAGTGGATGGACTTTCTGGTGAAATCGCTCGTGAAAGGAATTGAACAAGCAAAATGAGTGTTTCGCGTGACAACCGCCCGGGCCGCAGCGAACCTCCGCATTCCCCGGCGGCCAGAATTCGATCATGAACGAGGCATTCGAAATAATGAAGTGGCCGATGCTGGCCTGCTTGTTGTTGCCGGGCCTCCTCGTTTATCTCGGCCTGCACATCGTCCGCCGCGAAATCATCTTCGTCGATCTGGCGCTCGCGCAGGTCGCCGCGCTGGGCAGCGTGCTCGGCATTCTGCTGCATTACGAATCGCACTCGTGGCAGAATTACGCGTTTTCGCTCGGCTTTACGTTGATCGGGGCGGCGATTTTCACCCTGACCCGCGGGGCGAACCATCGTGTGCCGCAGGAAGCCCTGATCGGAATCGTGTATGTCGTGGCCGCGGCGCTCGGCATTTTGCTTTTGAGCCGGAGCCCGGAAGGCAACGAAGAATTACGGCGCACCCTGATCGGCGAAGTGTTGCTGGTTTCGCCAGAGCAGGTGCTGCGCACGTTTGGCCTCTATGTTGCGCTCGGGGTCGTGCATTTCGTGTTTCGCCGGCAATTTCTCGCGCTCTCGTTTAAGCTGGATGATGCTGTGGCGCAAAGACTGTCGGTGCGCTGGTGGGATTTTCTTTTTTACGTCCTCTTCGGCTGGGTGGTCACGAGCTTTGTCCAAATCGGCGGTGTGTTGCTGGTCTTCTCCTATCTGATCGTGCCAGCCGTTTGTGCCAATTTCTTGGCGAGCCGTCTGCGGTGGCTGCTGCTCATCGGCTGGATCACGGCCACGCTTGCGAGCATCGCGGGCTTGTTTGCATCTTATCAGCTCGATTTGCCGACGGGCGCGGCGATCGTCTGCGCCCTGGGGGGCGAATTGGTCTTGGTGGCGATCATCGCCGCCATCCGGCGGAAGAAAGAGAGCCCGATTCGCTAGGGCGCGACCCCGCCCATGTTGCAGTTGGCCGAGATAGGAATCATGAAATCAAACGAGCCTCGGACAGCGGGAGTAGGCTCATCCGCGGGCGAATCGACAAACCGCCGAACTTATGACCGCACTGGTTTCCAGCTTTGACTTCGGACCGATGGTCATGACGACTGTCGCGGGGGTGGAGATGCAACGTCAGCTCGCCACTGTCGTTGTCGGTGGATTGCTCACGTCCACGTTCCGCAAGCTCGTGCTGCCACCGGTGCTCCACGTTTGGCTGGAAGGCAAATTCGGCCGGGGACCCGGCGGCCCGTAACCCGTGCAGCCCTCGCCGGTGTCAGGGGCGCCCGCCGCCCTTGACCTAAAACCGGTAGGTCCACGCGGCTTTCAACGAGGTGTCGTTCTGCGTGGGGCGGAAATAGTCGGCGGAGGTGTAGTAGCCCTGGTTGATGATGAAGAAAATCTCGTTGCCGGGCTGGACGATCCACATGAGGCGGAAGTTCACCCCGAGTTCGTTCGAAAGATTGTCGTATTGGCCGAGCAGGCTGAGCTGCAGGTCGGAGCTGAAAGTGTAGACGGCCTTGGCCGAGACAATGCGGACATCGAAATCGCCCTGCGGCAGCTGGATCTGGCTCAGCTCCCATTCGGCGGCGAGCTCGAGGTGGATGGACGGTCGCCAGCTGAACTCCACCTCATAGTCCGTGCGGCGGCCGGTAAAGAAGCCGCCATGCTGGTATTGCAGCAGGAGGTTGACCGGCCGGGAGCGGGCGGAGCGATAGATTGCGTGAAAGGTGCCCCCCCGGTGGTTGCCGGTGGGGATGAAGATGCCGGGACTGATTGCAAAGGGAGCGTCGAGCACCTCGCGGTGATCCGAATATTGCAGGACGAAGAAGTCGCCGGCGCGGGTATCGGCCCTAAAGCCGGGGAACCACATCGAGCGCTCCAGCATCCGGCCGTGTAGGTCCATGACGTGGTCGGTCTCGAACCAGGTGTCGAGGCTGTGGATGAAGCGGTCCTTGAAAATCCAACGGTAACGGTTCCAGAGGTGCACCTGGGTGATGCCGGTGCGGGGCACGAAGCCGAGCGCGGGGTCGAAAGCGGAGTCGATGTGCGCGAAGTTATAGGAGAGTGCGAACGGCTCGTTGGGGTAGTTGAGGGTGAAGACGGCGGCGGAGCCCCGGCCGCCAGTGTGGTCGGAATCGGTGAACTGCGCCGAGGCGTGGGCGTTGAGGGTCTTGTTGCCCGGCAGGTGGTTGTGGGCGTAGTTGAAATCGGCGCCGGCAAATGTGTTGCCGCCATTGCTGCGCGGGTCGCCGTGGGTGAAGGTCACGCCGACGCTGGACTCTTTGAGCACTTGCAGGGCGGCGCGGCCGACGACGAGGTTTTTCGCATCAACGCCGGCGTGGTCGGCCATCTGCACGTCGAGCAGGCCGACAGTCCACGGGCCGACGCGGCCGGTGAGCTTGAGGCCGCCGAGCAGGTCGACCTTGGTGCCGTCACCGGCCAGGCCGATCCGGCGCGAGAAGAACGGCAGCGGGTCGCGGTAGCTGCCGCCAAAGTTGGAGGACGGGTCACGGTAGCTGCCGCCGAAGGTGAAGAGCGAGGCGTCCTGCAGGAAGAACGCACGTTTCTCCGGGAAGAACAGCGGGAAGCGCCCGAGGTTGACCTGGCGCTCGTCCACCTCGGCGTCGGCGAAGTCGGTGTTGACCGTGAGCGTGGCGGCAAGCGAGGGCGTGACGTGCCAGATGAGGTCGAAGCCGGGCTTGAAATTGATTTCGTTTTCGTCCGGCGTTGGCTGCGAGTGGCGGGTGAGGCTGGCGTAGGGCTTGAAGTCAATCCCGCGGCCCTGGCGGAGGCCGGCGAGCCCGCGGATCTCCCCGAGGTCGGGCAACGAGAGGGGAGACTTGATGCGGACGAAGTTGGACCAGCGCATCTTCTCCTGCTTGCGGCGGACGGGGCGTTCGACGTTGAAGCCCCAGGTGTCGTTGGCGGGATCGAACGCGAGGCTCTTGACGGGGATGGCGAACTCGGCGCTCCAACCGCCGGCGTCGCGGGTGACCTTGCCATGCCAGAGGGCGTCCCACTGGTAGTTGCCTTGCCCATTGTTCTGGATGAGGCCGTCGTGCTTGCCGCCGGCGGCGGTGAGGACGAAGTAATAACCATCACTCTGCCGGTGGAAGGGGTCGAGGACGATGCGCACGAGGTCATCGGAGCCGGTGTCCCGGTCGCGCTGCATCGAGTAGGCGCGGAGGCCGGCAAGACCAGCGGAGTCGTGGCAGCGGATGGCGACGTAGATGTTGTCGGCGTCGTAGGTGAGCCATAACTCGGTGCGCTCGGTCGGGGCGGCGTTTTCCAGCGGCGTGACCTGCCGGAAGGCATCACTGTGCGCGGCGCCAGTCCATTCCGCGGGGTTGATGACGCCATCAATGACCGGCGGCGTGGGGGTGGGGCGCACCTCGAGGGAAGGCACGGCGGGCAATGCTCCATTCGACATGCTCAGGACAGGGGTCGCCACCATCAAAACCAGGGCAGTCACCAGGTGGGGACGGAGGCACATAGGGAGATCACCAACATAGGGGAGATTCCGTAGGAAGTGGAACCTGAAATTGGCCGTGGGAGGGGTGGAAACCGCGGGATCTGCAACGGGGTACCAAAAATCGCCGCCCGGCCGCACAATCCGCCGTGCCACCGTCAGAGCCGCACACGGCGCAGGCGCAGGGCGTTGGTGATGACCGAGACGCTGCTGAAGGACATCGCCAAACCCGCGATCATCGGGTTGAGCAGAAGGCCGAAGGACGGGAAAAGCACGCCGGCGGCGAGCGGGACGCCGAGGGCGTTGTAGACGAAGGCGAAGAACAGGTTTTGCCGGATGTTGCCTATCGTGGCGCGGGAAAGGTGGATTGCCTTGGCAATGCCGCGCAGGTCGCCCTTCACGAGGGTAACTCCCGCGCTCTCCATCGCCACGTCGGTGCCGGTGCCCATGGCGATGCCGACATCGGCTGCAGCGAGCGCGGGGGCGTCGTTGACCCCGTCGCCGGCCATGGCGACGCGCGCGCCGGAAGCCTGGAGGGCCTTGACCCGTTTGATCTTGTCCGCGGGATCGACCTCGGCCTCGAACTCATCCAGGCCGAGTTTCCGCGCGACACTCTCCGCCGTGGCCCGGTTGTCGCCGGTGGCCATGACGAGTTTCACGCCGAGGTTATGCAGCTGGGCAATGGCCTCGGGGGTGGACGCCTTGATGGGATCGGCCACAGCCAGCAGACCGGCCGCGCGTCCGTCCACCGAAACAAAAAGCACGGTTTTGCCCCCGGCCTGCAACGCGGCAGCGCGCTCGGTGAGCGCGGCCGGCACCTCGACGCCCTCGGCGGCGAGGAACTTGAGATTGCCGACGAGCACAGTGCGGTTGTTCACGCGGCCGGCGACACCGCCGGCGGTTATGGAACGGAAATCAGCGATGGCAGGCAGCGTGAGTTTGCGCGCCTCGGCGCCGCGTACGATGGCGGCGGCGAGCGGATGCTCGGAGGCACGCTCAACGGTGGCCGCAAGCGTGAGCAGGCCGGCCTCGTCGAAGCCCGCAACCGGGATCACGTCGGTGAGCGCCGGGCGGCCCTCGGTGAGCGTCCCGGTCTTGTCCACGACGAGTCAGGTGACCTTGCCCAACAATTCGAGCGCCTCGGCGTTTTTCACGAGCACGCCCTCCTGGGCGCCGCGGCCGACGCCGACCATGATGGACATGGGCGTAGCAAGCCCGAGAGCGCAGGGGCATGCGATGATCAGCACGGCGACCGAATTGACGATGGCGTAGGTCAGCCGGGGTTCGAGGCCGGCGAAAAACCAGATCAGGAACGTGAGGAGGGCGGCAACTAGCACGGCGGGCACGAAGATCGTGGAGACGCGGTCCACCAGGCCCTGGATCGGGGCGCGGCTGCGCTGGGCGTCGGCGACCATGTGCACGATGCGGGCGAGCAGGGAATCGGCGCCGACCTTGTCCGCGCGGAAGACAAAGCCGCCGGTGCCGTTGACGGTGCCGCCGGTCACGCGGTCACCGGTCTTTTTTTCCACCGGCAGCGACTCGCCGGTGATCATGGACTCATCGATGGAGGACGAACCCTCCTCGATGACCCCATCCACCGGCACACGCGCGCCGGGTCGGACACGCAGCCGGTCGCCCGCGAGCACCTCGGCGAGGGGGATCTCCCGCTCGGCGGAACCCTCGAGGCGGATCGCGGTGGGCGGGGCGAGATTGAGGAGCGCCTTGATCGCGCTCGAGGGCGCGTAATTCGAGCACCTGGCCGACCAGCACGAGCACGATGATGACGGAGGCGGCTTCGAAATAGAGATCCACCCCACCGTGACGCTTCATACCGGCGGGGAACCACCCGGGCAGGAAAAACGCGACGAGGCTGTAAAGCCAAGCGGCGCCGTCGCCGAGCGCAATCAAGGTGAACATGTTCCAGTGACCGGAGCGCAGCGACTTGGCCCCGCGCACAAAAAAGGGCCAGCCGGCCCAGAGCACCACCGGGGTGGAGAGGAGAAACTGCACCCAGCGGCTGAGCGGCATATCCGCGACCGCGGGCACGAAATGGGCCATGCCGAACAGAAAAACGGGCAGAGCTAGGCTGGCGCCGATCCAGAGCCGGCGCGTCATGTCACGCAGTTCGGCATTCTCCTCCTCTGCCTCACCGGCGACGGCGGTTTTCGGTTCGAGGGCCATCCCGCAGATAGGACAGGCCCCGGGATGGTCCTGCTCGATCTGCGGGTGCATCGGGCAGGCGTAGATCGTCTGGCCCGCGGCGGGTGCGACCCACGCGGGATTCCGTTCCAGGGTCATGCCGCACTTCGGGCAGTCACCGGGTTGGTCGGACACCACGCCCTCGCACATCGGGCAATAATATTTCGCATTCTCCGCCGGCTGGACGTCAACGTGGTGGTGATCGCCGTGCTGGTGGGAGTGCGAGTGTTTCATGGCTGCGAATCGGATAGTATTTTTTGCGCGAAGTAGGGCGCGACTGTAATCCCAAAAGACGCGGGCCAGCAGGGCGTTTTCGTAATGGCGCGGCACGGCAGTGCGGGCCGGCATGGGTAGGTGAAGGGCGCGACGGCTCAGTGATGAGGTTTGGCCGCATGTTGGGCCGTCGCGATGGCCGGGGCGTCGATCAGTTTCAGGTATTTGACCGGGTCCTTGTTGAAGTCATCGAGGCAGGACTCGCAACAAAAGCGCACGAGCCGGTCGGGCTGGCCGGCCTGGCGGTAGATGCGGTCGCTGGCGCCGCCCATTCCGCCGAGCTCCTCGTTCGAGACCACGCAGGTCTTGAGCGGGTAATCGGCGCGGGCTTTCGCCAGCCAAGCCGCGTCCTGGTCGGTGGGCTCGGCGAGCCGTCCGGCCGCGGACGGGGCCGGAGTGGTGTGCTTGGATTCCTGGCGGGTGAAGTAGGAGCAACTGGACGCGAAGCAGGCGGCAAGCGCCAGCAGCGGGAGGAGGAGATATCGGGATTTCAAATTGAGAGGGTGTCTTGGGTGGATGGGCTTACTTGGGATTGTGCCAGCCTAACTTGTGTTCGATGTCGCTAATGCTCTCCCGGGTTTGCTGGCGTAGCGTATGGTGTGAAGGGTTTTCCTGATAAACCTTCTGACACTGCGGGCAGCAGAGTGCGATAAGACGGCCTGCGAGGTGGAGAGCCATGAAGCCTCGGCCCCCGGCTGTGTCCTTGCCACATACCACGCAGATCTCGTCGGAGCGGGGCGGTTCGTCAGGGTTCATGAGGAAAGCGCGGGTTGAACCGAGGGGGACGAAGGCGGCAGCAGAGCGGCGAGGCCGCGGCGGCGCCACACGTAAAAGATGGCGGGATAGACAAGCAGCTCCATCAGCGTGGAGGTGACGACCCCGCCGATCATGGGGGTGGCGATGCGCTTCATCACGTCGGCCCCGGCACCGTGGCTCCAGAGGATCGGCATGAGGCCGGCGATGATGACGGCGGCAGTCATGGCCTTCGGGCGGACGCGCTTCACCGCGCCGTGGTAGATGGCGTCGCGGAGGTTGGCGGTGGTGTTGAGCCGGCCGGTCTTTTTCCAGTCGTCGTAGGCGAGGTCGAGGTAGAGGAGCATGACGACGCCCGTCTCGGCATCGAGCCCGGCCAGCGCGATGATGCCGACCCAGACGGCCACGCTCATGTTGTAGTCAAACAGGTAGATCATCCAGAAGGCGCCGACGAGGGAGAACGGCACGGCGAGGAGCACGATGGCGGTCTTGATCCACGACTTGGTGTTGAGGTAGATGATAAAGATGATGATGAGTAGGGTGAGCGGGATCACGAGCCGGAGGCGCTGCTGGGCGCGCTGCATGTATTCGAACTGGCCGCTCCAGAAGATGCGGTAGCCGGCGGGCACCTTGAGTTCGCCGCTGCGCAGGGCGTCGTTGACGGTCTGCTGCGCACGATGCACATAGCCGCCAAGATCCGCGCCCTGTACGTCGACATAAATCCAGGCGTTAGGCACGGCGCCCTCGCTTTTCACGCCCATTGGCGCGGCGACCACGCGCACCTTGGCCAGCTGGCTGAGCGGCACCTGCGCCATCAGTCCGGAGGTGCCGCCGGCCATCGCGGCGGAAACACCGGCGGATTTCACAGGAATCACGATGTTACGCAGCGCCTCGAGGTTCTCGCGGTAGTCGCGGTCGTAGCGGAGGATGACGCCATAGCGTTCGAGGCCCTCGACGGTGGTGGTAAGCGGCATGCCGCCGAGGGCAACCTGGAGGACCTCCTGGACGTCGCCGATCGTCAGGCCGTAACGGGCGATGGCGTCGCGATCGATGTCGAACTCGACGTAGTTGCCGCCCATGACGCGCTCGGCGAAGACACTGCCCGTGCCGGGCACGCGGTGGATGAGCGCCTCGATCTGGCCGGCGATGCGTTCCAGCTCGGCGAGGTTGGGCCCGGCGACCTTGATGCCGACGGGGGTCTTGATGCCGGTGGCGAGCATGTCGATGCGGGTCTTGATGGGCATCGTCCAGGCGTTGGTCAGGCCGGGGATCTGGACGGCGGTGTTCAGCGCGGAGACCAGTTCGTCGGGCGTGCGGCGGCGGTGGGCAATGACCTTCCCCTCCAGGTCCATGATGTCGGCGGCGGGCCACTCGTCCTCGGGCTTGAGCATGATGGTGGTTTCAATCATGTCCATCGGCGCGGGGTCGGTGGCGGTTTCGGCGCGGCCCATCTTGCCGAAGACGTGGTGCACCTCGGGGAAGGCGCGAATCATCCGGTCGGTCTGCTGGAGAACCTCGCGCGCCTTGGTGGGGGAAATGCCCGGGAAGGTGGTCGGCATGTAGAGCAGGTCGCCCTCATAGAGTGGCGGCATGAACTCGGAGCCCAGGTTCTGATAGGGGAATGCCCAGTTGAATTTGGCGGCGAGATTTTTCACGCCACCCTCGGGCAGCCGGGAAACGATCAGGGCGTTCCACGGGAAAAACACCCAGGCGACAATCGCCGCGGCGCCGATGATGACCGCCCAGCGGAACTTGATGACCAGGTCGATCATCGGGTGATAGAGCCAGATGAGGAAGCGATTCACCGGGTTTTTCTCCTCGGCCGGGATGCGGCCGCGGATGAAGAATCCCATGAGCACGGGCGCCAGCGTAATGGAGAGAAGCGCCGCGGCCGCCATCGAGTAGGTCTTGGTGAACGCCAGCGGCTTGAACAACCGGCCCTCCTGCGCCTGCAGCGTGAACACCGGCAGGAACGACACCGTAATGACTAGCAGCGAGTAGAACAGCGTAGGGCCGACCT
Source organism: Lacunisphaera sp. (assembly GCA_009695095.1). Classification (GTDB taxonomy): domain Bacteria; phylum Verrucomicrobiota; class Verrucomicrobiia; order Opitutales; family Opitutaceae; genus Lacunisphaera. The sequence continues at coordinate 42,215 of SIBQ01000010.1, read as the reverse complement.
CAATGGAGGCGTCGCGGATGATATCCCAATGCGGTTTCTTCCCGCCGTCGCGCTCCAGGTGCTTGTGGGCGTTCTCGATCATGATGATCACGGCGTCCACCATCGCGCCGATGGCGATGGCGATACCGCCGAGCGACATGATGTTCGAGCTGAGGCCCTGCGTGTTCATGATGATGAACGAGACCAGCACGGCGACGGGCAGGATGACGATAGCCACGAGCGCGCTGCGGAAATGCAGCAGGAAGAGGAGGCACACCAGCGCGACCACAAGGCTCTCCTCAATGAGCTTTTCCTCGAGTGTCTTCACCGCGCGGTCAATGAGTGCGGTGCGATCATAGACGATGGTGTATTCCACGCCCTCCGGCAGGCTTTTCATCGCCTGATCAAGCCGGGCCTTCACCCCCTGGATGACCTGGCGGGTGTCCACGCCGTAGCGCACCACCACGATGCCGCCGACCGTCTCGCCCTCGCCGTTCAGCTCCGCGATGCCGCGGCGCATGTCGGGGCCGACCTGGACGTTGGCCACCTCGCCCAGCAGGACAGGCGTGCCGCCGGGGCCGCGGCCGACGGCGATCTTGCGGAAATCCTCGACGCCCTGCGCGTAACCGCGGACGCGGAGAATGAACTCTTTTTCGCCCATCTCAATCGAGCGGCCGCCAACCTCGCTGTTGCTCTTCTGCACGGCCATGGCGACCTCGCTGATGGAAAGATTGTAGGCGTGGAGACGGTGCGGATCGACGGTGACCTGGTATTGCTTCACATGTCCGCCGACCGACGCCACCTCCGCCACGCCTTCGACGCTGGAGAGTTGATAGCGCAGGAACCAGTCCTGCATCGTGCGCAGTTCGGCGAGGTCGTGTTTCTTCGAGTTGAGCGAATACAGGAACGCCCAGCCCACGCCGGTCGCGTCCGGACCGAGGCGCGGCGAGACGCCGGCCGGCAGGCCGCCCTGGAGACCGTTCAGGTATTCGAGCACCCGGCTGCGCGCCCAGTAGGGATCGGTTCCGTCCTCAAAAATGACATACACAAACGAGAAGCCGTAGAACGAGTAGCCGCGCACGACCTTGGCGGCGGGCACCGAGAGCATCTTCGTGGTGATGGGGTAGGTGACCTGATCCTGCACGATCTGCGGCGCCTGGCCCGGCCATTCAGTGTAGACGATAACCTGCGTGTCGGACGGGTCGGGGATCGCGTCGAGCGGAATTTTCTTCAACGCATAAACACCGCCCAGTATCAGCGCCGCAGTCGCGGCGAGGACAAGAAACTTGTTCTTCAGGGAAAAATCGATGAGGCGAATGAGCATGCGGCGGAGAGTTTGAAAATTGCTGGCGGTTTACTGGGTGCCGGTTTCGCACGGTTCGCCCGCGGCCATGGCCGCCTCACTCATGCCACAACTACCACAGGTGCCGCCCGCATTGGCGGCAGCGGCTTTGGGATTCGGCAGTGCCAGCAGGTAGGCGGCGACGGACAGGTCGTCGATGGGCGTATGGCCGGGCGGCAGCGCCGCCATGCCGCCACCGTGTGCACCATGCACGACCGCCGGTTTTTCAGGGGTCGCGGGCGTATCGATTTCCTCGCCGCAATCGAGCATGCCGGAACCGTAGAAGGGGTTCTTGATTTTATCTGAGCGCTGCAGCCAGCGGCCGGTGCCGATGCCGGGGGCCATCGGGCATTGGAAGATGTGCAGTCCGGCTGCATGGTGCAGGTGGTTCTCCCGGACGAGGTCGGTCACGGCGGTGCTGAAGTAGGCGAAGTCGCGCTGCGCGGCCTTGAGGTCTTCGCGGTCGGGCAAGGCATCCTTGAATTTGACGAGCGGTCCATGGGTCGCGTGCTCATAGCTGTCAAAAAATGCCGCCAGTGCCTGCCGCATGGCCGGGAGGGATTTCTGATAGCGGGCCAGGTCGTCTGCCGCCAGCGCCTCGGCTCCCTCAATGGTGGTGCCGGCCAGTTCCTGCAAGCGGGTCCGGGCGGATTCCGGCAGGGCTGACGAGTCATTCATGCCGATCACCCCGGGGCCGGTCGATCGGGCCGGTGCCGCGGCCGGCGGGGTGACCGCCCCGGACGATTGCAGCATCTTCTGGATAGCGTCGCGCAACTGGCTCTCGGAATCGAGCATGAACTGTCCCGAGGTGACGACGCGTTCGCCGGCGGCGAGGCCATCAAGCACCTGGTAGAGATTGCCCTGCGAGCGCACGCCAAGCCGCACATCGCGGGGCTCGAACGTGCCATCGGGGTTCGCGATGAAAACGGTATTGTGCTCGCCGCTGCGCAGCACGGCCAGATCGGGCACGAGCACAGCTTCGTCCGCCAGCCTGGCCACGAAACGCACATCGACGAACATGCCGGGGCGCAGCGTGCCGTCAGGGTTGGGCAGCACGATGCGCGCGGTGGCGGTGCGCGTCTGTTCCTCGACCTGCGGCAGGAGGGTTTCGACTTTGCCCTCGAGCATGCGTTCCGGCCCATAAGTCACCCGCACCGTCGCGTTCTGCCCGGCGCGCACGAACGGCAGATCCTGCTCGTAAACCTGCGCGAGCACCCAGACCGACGAGAGGTCGGCCAGCCGGTAGAGGCGTTCGCCGGGCTTCATCATCTGCCCGGCGACCGCCATTTTCTCGATGACCATGCCAGCGGCCGGGGCGCGGAACACGAAGGTGCGCGGCGCCTCGCCCGAGCGGGCGAGTTCGGCGATAAGATCAGGGGGGAGGTCGAAAAGTTTCAGGCGGCCGAGTGAGGCGCGAGTGAGTGGTCCGCCGGCCGCACCCTCCATGCGGAGGGCGACGAGGTAGTTAAGTTCCGCATTGTAGAGATCGGGGGAATACATTTCGAACAGCGGGTCGCCGGCTTTCACGGTCGCCCAGGTGGAGTTGACGAAAAGCTTTTCGATCCAGCCCTCATATTTGATCGTGATGTCGCGCAAGCCCGACTCGCTGTAGTCGACGGTGCCGACGGTGCGGAACTCGCGGAGCACGGGCCCGCGGGTGACAGGACCGGTCTTGAGGTTCATGCGCTGGATGGTAACGGCATCAATCTGGATGGTCTGGGCGGAATTGTTGCCGCCCTCGTAAACCGCGACCAAGTCCATGCCCATCGAGTCCTTGCCGGGCTTGTCGCTGACCTCGCCGGGATTCATTGATGACTTGTAATACTTGATCTTGCGCTCGCCGCTCGTCGCACCGGAGGAGTTGGCCCGGATGGGGGTGAGCTTCATGCCGCAAATCGGGCAGTTGCCGGGCTCCTTCTTGATGATCTGCGGGTGCATGCCGCAGGTGTAGAGCTGCTCGGCGGATTCGGCGATGAGGGCGAACAAACCGGCGGCGAGCGTGAGGACAAAAATACGGAGAAGCGAATTCATGGTGGTAAAGATCAGGGGGTGCTTGCCGTCGCTACGGCAGAGAGGGCGGCGGGGGCCACGTCGGCGGTCAACAACAGCAGGTCGGTCACGGCGGTTTCGCGCTCGCGCAGGGCGGCGGCGCGTTCCAGGCGCATGGCAAGCGCCATAAACTGCGTTTCGGGAATCATGCCGGGGTTTGTCATGCCCGACTGATAACCGGCCTCGACTGTCGCGATCGTGCGGTCGAAGTTCGGCAGGACGGTTTGCTCGATATAGGCGATCATGCGGTCGGCCTCGCGCACCATGTAGAGCATCTGCGCGAGTTCGGCCGCCAGGTTGAGCTGCTCGGCCGTGACGCGCGCCACACTGGCGTCGCGCCGGGCTTCCGCGGCGGCAATGCTGGCGGCGATCTTTTCGAGCCAGACCGGCAGCTTGAGGGTGGCCGTGGGCCGGACCATGAGCGGGTCGGCCTTGAGGTCGGCCATCACACCGAGGGTGAAATCGGGCCGGCCGGCCTTGCGCGCCACTTCGACCCCGGCGATTGCCATCTCGACCATGGCGCGCATCCGGCCGAGTTCGGCGTTGGCCGCGGAGGCGCGGCGCCAGAGCTCATCTTCACCGGGCAGGGCGGTCGGCGAGAGCACAGCCTGCGGCCAGGCGGGATCGGGATCGGCGGACGCCAACCCCAGGGCGGATTTGAATCGGGCGCGGGCGGCGGTCCGGCGATCGGCGAGCGTGTCCACTTCGCTCTGCACTTTGGCGATATCATTCGTGATGCGGACCTGATCAGCCAGCGTGCCCATGCCGCGGCCGGTCGTGTAGTCGGTGTTGGCAATCTCGAGTGATTGCTCGAGTGTGCCGACCGACGTCTCGCGCAATCGGATGACCTCATCAATGAATGCGAGTTCGATCCATGCTTTCCGCACCTCGGTGGCAGTGTTCAAGACCACTGAGATGTAGCCGCGCCGGGCGACCTTGGCGGCAGCAGCAGCCTCCCGACCCATCGCGGCTCGTTTACCGGAGCCCATGAAGTCGAACATCAGGCCCGGCATAAACGCCATCAGCGTGTCTGCGATGTCGGCCTCGAAGGTGAGCGACGGCTCCGGGAGCGAGCGGGCGGGGGTGATCGCCTCGACGCTCGCCCGCCAGTCGTAATACGCGCCGGCGACAGCGGGGTGGTTTAGAACGGCATAGCGCACGAATTCGTCTGGCGGCGATTCGGCGCGCAGCACGGGCAGCGCCGGCCGGCCTTCCTGAGCCAGGAGCGCGGCACCCGTCGCGCGCATGTCGGCACGGGCGGCTTTTTCCCCGGGCAGCGCCGGGCTGGCGCAGCCGGTCAGGAATGCGGCGCCCGCAGCCATGAGGGCGGCCACTGAGGTGAAAGCAGAACGCCGCGCGCTCATGGCTCAGCTTTTCTTCGCCTTGGCGGCGGCCTCGGCGATCAGCTGCAGGTATTTGGCGGGATCCTGGTTGAAATCCTTGAGGCAGTCCTTGCAGCAGAAGCGGACGAGCCGGTCGGGCTTGCCCGCCTGTTTGTAGACATGGTCGATGCCTTCGCCCATCGCGCCACCAATTTCCTCGTCCGAGACAGAGCAGGTCTTGAGCGGATATTCGGCCTTGGCTTTGGCGAGCCACGCGGCGTCAGGGACGGCCGGGGAGGCCATGGCGGCAGATTTGTCGGCATGGGAGTGATCGTGGCGATTGACAATCACCACCGCGGCAATGGCGGCAGCCGCGAGGGCGAGAAGGAGAAGAAGTTTTTTCATGGAGAAGCGAGGATGAGTGAAGCTGCGGGTTGTGGCGTTAAGTTCAATCCAGCCCCGGCACGCATGGCGGTGGCTGGATCGGTGTTTCCGGCCCGCGGAGCGGATCAGATTTTCTTCATGGCCGGGCAACTGCAGATCGCGCAAACGGCGACTTGGGCAGTGGCCTGGACTTTGGCTTGGGTTCTGGCTTGGGCCTGTTCCTTCTCGATCTTCTGGGTGCGGGCCCAGTAATCGGGGCCGGTGAAACTGAGGGTGGCGAAGCCGACGAGCAGGGCGGAAGCAAGCAGGAGTTTGATGGCTTTCATGGGAATGATGAGTTTTGGTTTAGGTGCCGCACGGGTTGAGCAGCCGTCATCCAGTCATACACCGCCGGACGGGAAATCCCTCAGAATATGATTCGTGTGGCGATTTTGAGGGATTTCGCTGTTCCGGGTGTATAATATTCTGAAATCCCCATGAACACCTCCCGTGATTCCCTTCCCCAGGCTCTGCGCGATTGGCGGGTGACACCGCCGGCCGACCCGAACTTCCGTCACGGTGTCTGGCAGCGCATCGCCTGCCGGACCCGTGCCACCTGGCCTGCCTACCTGCAGTCGCATGCCGCGGCCTGGTCGCTGGTCGCGATGGTGGCGCTGGGCGCCGCCGCTTACACGGGAAAAGCTTTGGCGCGCGCCTATGTGCGCGCCGACCGCGAAGCCATCGTCGTCACCTACCTGGTGGACCTGGATCCGCGGGTCCAGGCCGCGCTCAAGCCATGAAATACCTGTGGGGCACGCTCACGGTTCTCGTCCTCGTGGCCGCCGCCACGGGTTTCGTCAGTTACCGTCTGAGCTGCGAGCCGGCACTGCACGCCGCGGTGGTGCGGGGCGACACCTCCGCTTGGCTGCGGACTGATTTTCACCTCAACGACCGGCAGTTTGCCGAAATCAAGGAACTGCACAAGGCCTACGCCCCTTCCTGCGAGGAGCATTGCCGGCTGATTCAAGTGGCGACCAAGACGCGCGATGACTTCAAGGCCACCGGCGGGGCCGACCCGGCTGCGGCGACCGCTGCCGAGCACAAATTACAGGAATTGCGCACCACCTGCGAGACCGCCCTCACAGCCCATGTCCGGAAGGTGGCCATGCTGATGACACCCGAGGATGGCTCGCGCTACCTGGCCCTGGTGTTGCCGAAGATCGCTGGCTTCGATCACACCGCCGCGCCCGATTTGCACCTCGGCCACCCGCACTGACCTTATGGAAGCCGAGGCGGGCGCCAGCCCGAGCGACGAGGAGCTGATGCGCCGCCTGCAGGGGGGCGAGGATGCCGCGCTAGCGACGCTGATGCAGCATTGGGAAGTGCCCGTGAAGCGCTTTATTTTCCGCATGATCGGCAATACAGCCGAGGCCGAGGATCTGGCGCAGGAGGTATTCGTGCGCATCTATACCAAGCGCGCCACCTTCCGAGCTGGCGCGAAATTTTCGACGTGGTGCTTCTCCATCGCGGCCAACCAGGCCCGGAACCGGCAGCGCTGGTGGCGGCGACGGCCGGCGCAGTCGCTCAATGCTTGGACCGAGGCGGGCGGCGAAGCGGCCGACGAATCACGGGCCGGCGGGCCGGCCTCGCACACGGCAGTACGGCACGAGCAGATCGCCGCCGTGCAAACGGCGGTGGCGGCGCTGCCGCTCGACCTGCGCACGGCGCTGGTGCTCTTCGAATTCGAGGGGCAGTCGATGGCCGACATCGCCGCGGCGCTCGACTGCACGCCGAAGGTCGTGGGAAACCGTCTCTATCGCGCCCGCCAGCAATTGAAACGCACGCTGGTTCCGGCTAACTGAACGGACCGCCAGGCCGGGGATGCCCCGGCCGTTATTTCGGCTGGTAGGGGGCGGCCTCGGCGCGGAGCGCCTCGATAATTTTCCGCACCGCGGTATTTTGCAGCATCGCGCGGGCGACCGCCTCGCCGAGTACCTGGCCGGCCACGATATCGCTGGGGTAATGCACGCCCGAGATGAGCTTGAAGCGCCGCGTTTCCTGCGCGCGCTGCTGGAAGTCCGCGGCGTGCTCCGGGAAAATCTCGCCCAGCAGGGCGGCCCAGAGCGACGACTGGATGCCGTGGCCGCTGGGGTAGGCGCCGGTGTCGGCGAACTCGACGCAGGGCTTGATGCGCGGGTCGGTAAACGGCGGCCGGCGACGGGGATAGAGCGCTTTCGCGGCGCGGTTGATCGGGATGAAGTCGTCGCGCACTATTGCAAAAAAGCTGCGGTCTGCGGCAGGCTGGAGGCGGTGAACCACGGGCCGACGACTTCCGCGCCGAAGAGAAAGATATCCTCGCCCTCGATCTGCCCGCAACGGGCGGCCTGCCCGGGCGTGCGCGCGGCCTAGAACTGGAGCACGACCTCGAGTTCGGCGCGGGCGGCGCGGGCAGCAGAGCCCGCGCATCTACCGCGTCGGTCGCGACAAAGTGGGCCGGGCGCGCGGCGATCGGGGCCGTGTCGGTTTTCACCATGGTTTCCGCGGCCTGGGCGCCGAGGCACAGGACCGCGAGGAGGGCGGAAAGGCATTTTATCGGGGAAATATCACTGCACCGTGCGGAGCTGGATGCTGTCGATGCGGCGGTCCTTGGTCTGCACGTCGGAAACGATGATGAGTTTGTCGCCGAGCGAGATGCGCCCTAGTTTCAGCAGGGAGGCGGTCGCACGCTCGATGGTGGCCTTGGGTTCGCCGAAGGGCGTGAGCATGAAGGGCTCGACCGAGCGCACCATCTTCAGATGACGCAGGGTTTCGAGTGAGTCGGTGACGGCGAGGATGGGCGCGCGCGGCAAGCGGTGCGCGGAGATGCCGGCGGCGTTGGTCCCGTGACGCGTAAACACGAGCAGCAGGGAACGGGGAAACTCGTTGGCCAGCACCACAGCGGCGCGGAAGACCTTCATGCACTCCTGGATGAAAACGGCGAGCTCGGGGAAATCCGCCGCCAGTTCCGTCTCGATGCGGCGGGCGATGCTGTCGAGCACCTGCACGCACTCGAGCGGGTATTTGCCGACGGTGGTTTCACCGGAAAGCATGACGCAGTCGGCCTGTTCGAACACGGCGTTGGCCACGTCGGTGATTTCGGCCCGGCTGGGTATGGGCTGGCTGATCATCGACTCGAGCATGTGGGTGGCGATGATGACGGGGCGGCCCGATGGCGAGACAGGTGCGGACGGCGCGGCGCTGGATGACGGGCAGCTCGTGCAGTGGCACCTCGATGCCCAGGTCGCTGCGCGCGACCATGAGGACGTCGGTGGCGCGGATGATGTCGTCGAGGTTGTCGATGGCGGACTGGTCCTCGATCTTGGCCACGATGCGGGCACGGGATTTGTTCTCCTTCAAAAAGACCCGCAGCAGGTCGATGTCCTGCGATTCACGCACAAAGGAGAGGGCGATGAAGTCCACGCCCTCGGCGATGCCCACGAGCGAGCCCGCCCGGTCTTTCGCGGTGAAGGAGGGGAGGTTGACCTTCACGCCCGGCAGGTTGATGTGCCGGCGCGAGGCCAGCGGGCCGGGGGTGAGCACGCGGCAGCGGATGTGCGCGTGATCCTTGGAGGGCACCTCGAGGCGGATCAGGCCGCTGTCCACCAGCACGGTGTCGCCCACCTTGATGTCGTTCACGAGATCTTGGTAATTAACGTCGACCGACCGGATCTCCTCGCCGCCCGACCGGTCGGCCCAGGGTTTGACCGTGAAGTCGAAAATTTCGCCCGCCTTGAGTTCGATCGGCACCTCCAGGTCGCCGGTGCAGATTTCCGGGCCCTTGATGTCCATCATGATCGCGACCTCGCGGTCGGCCGTTTTTGAGGCGGCGCGGATGCGGCGAATGATCATCCGGGTCCAGTCGTGCTTGGCGTGCGCCATGTTCAGGCGGACGACGTCCACGCCGGCGGTGATAAGCTTGACCAGCATCGCCTCGCTCTCGGTCGCGGGGCCGAGCGTGGCGATGATCTTGGTGCGGCGAAAGTTGACGGGCATGCTAGAAAGTGAAGAAAGGGGTGCCGGCGCCGGGCGCGACGACCGAGAAGCCGCACGACCGTGCGGCGAGGACGCTCCCGCACGCAGCCTCGACGGCCGCGAGGGAGTTGCAGTCGCGGCTGAGGTGGGCGAGGAACACGTGGCGCCAGCGCGGGCTGGCGACACCTTCGAGCAGTTCGCGGGCCGCGGTGTTGGAAAGATGGCCGTGGCGGCCGCTGATGCGCTGCTTGGTGGACCATGGGCGCTTGGTGTCGGCCTCGAGCATTTGCGGGCAATGGTTGGCCTCGACCACGAGCACATCGGCCTCGCGGATGCGCTCGAGCACATGCGCCGGCGCGTGGCCGAGGTCGGTCAGCCAGGCGAGGCTGCGACGCGGCGAGAGCAGGTCGTCCTCCCCGTGGGCGATGAGCAAACCCACGGGATCCTGCGCGTCGTGCGGCACGGCGAAGCTGCTGACCTCGAGGTCGCGGAAGCGGAACGTGGCGCCCGTCTCGAACAGATTCCAGTTGGGCCGGTGCTTCAGGCCGGCCTGCAGCGCGGCGGCGGTCGCCCGGTTGGCGAAGACGCGGATGTGCGGATGGCGCGCCAGCCCGTTGAGCCCGGCGGCGTGGTCGCTGTGTTCGTGGGTGAGGAGGATGGCGTCGATATTTTCCAGCTTTTCGCCGTGCTCGGCAAGCAGCTCCGCGAGCCGCCGGGTGGAAAAACCGGCGTCGACCAGCACGCGGGTGTTGTCGGTCTGGAGCAGGGCGGAGTTGCCCGCGCTGCCGCTGCCGAGAATACTGAATCGCATCGCCATGGCGCGGATTGAACCTCCGTCGGGGCGGCGCGGGCAATGGTTAATTTGGAGATAAGAGTGGTGGAGCGGCTTGACCCCAAGACGCTTCTAAGCGCGTTGAGGGCAACGCGCTCCACCTTGACGCCGCCGTGAATCTGGCTTCGCTTGACCGTCCATGCCGAAGCAGGCCTCCAGTCGCCCAGCCACCGCGCCGACCGTGCGCGCATTGCGGGGCACCGTGTTCATCACCCGCCAGGTGCATTTCAACTCCGCGCACCGGCTCTACAACCCGACGAAGAGCCTCGCTTGGAACCGGAAGCAATACGGCCTGTGCACCAACCCGCACTGGCACGGGCACAACTATGTGCTCGAGGTCACGGTGCGCGGCCAGCCCGATCCCGTGACCGGCTACATCATCGATCTTGGCAAACTGAAGCGCATCCTGCACGAGGCGGTGGTGGACAAGTGCGACCACCGCAACTTGAACGACGAGGTCGATTTCCTGAAAAACATCATTCCCTCCTCGGAGAACCTCGTCATCGCTTTCTGGCAGCAGATTGAGCCGCGGCTCACAGCCGGCCGGCTCCACTGCGTCCGCCTTTACGAAACCCCGCGTAACTACGCCGAATACTTCGGACCGGAGGCCACATGAAGCTCAAGCCTGTCATTGCGAGGAGTGAAACCACGAAGCAATCCATCTGGATCGCCACGCCCGGCTTTGCCGGGCTCGCGATGATAAGGCATTCCGGTCCGAACAGCGCCCGCCCTCGCCCATGAAACAGATGTATCTCCATCGTTCGAGCAGCAGGCATCAGCCGCCGATCAAGCGCGGATATGACCGGAAATTCCAGCCCTCTGCCGCCTATCGCGCCACGTTGCCCGACATGATGGAGGTGGCCCACGAGACCATCCACGGTGCGCACATCCCGATCCAGCAGGTCGGCATCCACAACTTCAAGCTGCCGCTCAAATACCGCACCAAGGTGGGCAAGGTTATCTCCCTCGAGACCAGCGTCACCGGCACCGTGTCGCTCGAGGCCGAGTTGAAGGGCATCAACATGAGCCGCATCATGCGGACATTCTACGAGCACAAGGACGGCGTCACCACCGGCGAGTGGATGGGCAAGATCCTGAAAAGCTACCTGTGCAAAGTGGAGACCAAGGACGCGCGCCTGAAGCTCGCCTTTTCCTACCCGATGCTCCGGCTCAGCCTGCGTACGAAGCTGGAGGGCTACCAGTTCTACAGCGTCGCCTTCGAGGGCGTGATGACGCGCGACGGCCGCTACCGCCGCTTCATCCATTTTGATTTCGTCTACTCCTCCGCCTGTCCGTGTTCCGCCGAGTTGACCGAGCACGCCCGCGCCAAGCGCAAGGCCTACGGCGTGCCGCACTCGCAGCGCAGCAAGGCACGCATCACTCTTGAGGAGGTCGACGGCAAAAAAATCTGGATCGAGGACGTGCATGCGCTCTGCCTCAAGGCCCTCCAGACCGAGACGCAGGTCATGGTGAAGCGCGAGGACGAGCAGGCTTTCGCCGAGCTCAACGGCGCCTACCTGAAATTTGTCGAGGACGCGGCCCGGCTGCTCTACCTCGAGTTCGACCGCGACCGGCGCATCGCCGACTTCCGCATCGCCTGCTCGCACCTCGAGTCGCTGCACTCCCACGACGCCGTGAGCGTCATCTGCAAGGGGGTGAAAGGCGGTTTCACGGCCGACTTCATGGACTTCGGCGCACTGCTCTGCTGAACCGTCATCGCGGAAACGCAGAAGAGCTGAAGCTCGGAATCAATCAAACTGACCTTCAGCGTTTCCGCTCCTCCGTGCTTCCGCGATCTCTCGTTATGAAAAATCCCGTCGTCCTCATCACCGGCGCCTCGCAGGGCATCGGCGCGGCCATCGCCAAAACCTTCGCGGCCGAGTCGCCCGGCGTCCGCCTGGTGCTCGTCGCCCGCAAAGAGAAAAACCTCCGCGCCACTGCGCGCGCCTGCGCGAAACTCGGGGCCACCGCCGAGGTGTTCCTGTGCAACGTGGCCGATGAGGCCTCGGTTGCCGCGATGGCCCGGGCCGTGACCCGGCGCTTCCGGCACGTTGACGTGCTTATCAACAACGCCGGCAAGTTCGCCGGCGCACCGTTTCTCGAGATGCCGGTGGCGATGTTTGACTCCCAGATCGCCGACAATCTCCGCAGTCTCTTCCTCGTCTCAAAGGCCATCGTGCCCGGCATGGTGCGCCGCAAACGCGGCGACGTGTTCAATATGTCCTCCATCGCCGGCCTGCAGGCCTACGCTTTCGGCGCGGCGTATTGCGCGGCCAAGTTCGGTGTGACCGGCCTGACCAAGGTCATGCGCGCCGAGTTGAAGGACAAAGGCGTGCGCGTCTGCTGCGTCCACCCCGGCGCGGTGTGGACGCCGTCGTGGGCCGGCAGCGGTCTCACCGCCGAGAAAATGATGCCCGCCGAGGACATCGCCCGCGCCATTCTTGATGTCTACCGGCTTAGTCGTCGCACGGTCGTGGAGGAGATCATCCTCCGTCCGCAGCTCGGTGATCTCTGAGTCGGCGTGGTGGAACCCGGCCTCCGGACGGGTTTGCTTGGCTACATTTCAAGGTAACGCGTCCGGAGGCCACGTTCCACCCATGGCTATGGCCTGATTCGCGGATCAATAATCGTCTGGCCAGCCACTTGCGCTCGTGGCAACTGTGGCCCTGTCAATGGCCGCCTCCCCCGCCTCCACCCCCGGCGCTGACTTCCTGAGCTAAGCCCGGGAGGACACGGACGCCGCCCGGCGCATCGCCGAGGCGCTGCGCGGCTTTGGCGTCGAGGTGTGGGACGCCAAGATCAAGAAACAAATCCGCGAATGCGCGCTGTTCCTGCCGCTGGTATCGGCGCACACCGAGGAGCGCAGTGAGGGCTATTTCCGCCGGGAATGGCTGCTGGCGGTCGAGCGCACGCGCGACATGGCCGCCGGCCGGACCTTCATCGTCCCGGTCGTGATCGATGACACCCCTGAGGCCGGGACCGCGGTGCCGGAGGAATTCATGCGCTACCAATGGACACGGCTGGCCAGCGGAGAACCGACCCCTGATTTCGTCGCCCAGGTGAAGAAACTGCTCAAAGTCCCGAAGAAACCGGCCCTGAAACCGGATCTGCCCCGGCCCCCGACCTTGCCGCCGGACTTCAAATTAGCCGCCCAGGCCAAGGCCGCGGCTGGTGCGGTGGCGGGATCAGGCGACTCTGTCCGACAGAAGATGCCCGTCTTCCCCGGCTGGATGTGGAGTTCGCTTCACCGAAAAATACTGGTGCAACAGAGCCCTCTCAGAGTCCCGGCCCCGATAGGTCGGGTAATGGTGGCGAGCTTTGATGATTTCAGTAAGCTCAAAACCGATTCACCAGCCGAAGCTGCGTTTGATGCGGAGTTGTTGATACAGATCGTCGGAGACTTCCTGCATCCGCCGTCGCCCATTCGACAGGCTCAGGGCTTCCATCCTTCGCTAAAGCTACGGAGGACAAGATGGCGAGACAAGTGAAGCGGATCAGGCGAGGACGAGGCGGGCTTCGGCAACTTCTGAAATAGTTTTGCCCTGCTTGCGGGCGGCGGCACGCAGGCGGCGCACCGTCTTGGGCGTAAGGCGCAGCAGCACGGGCTGGCGGCCGGTTGATTTGCGGCCGGCGCCTTCGCGGGCGCCACCCCAAAACGGCTTCGCCTGGACTTTGCTCAAATCAGGCAAAGGAGTCCCGTTCAGATCCTTGATGTTGGTCTGATAGCCCTCGGCGTCGTAGACCGGGGCTTTAGGAGATTTGATTTTTCCAGTGGTTTTCATAGTAATCGCGTCCTGCCCCCCAGTAACCGGCGCCGATCAGTCGGATTACGCCGCCGGGCCGGTGGGTGTAGCGCACGAGGAGGATTCGGGCGTCCACCTTGCCGAGCAGCCACCAGCGGAGTTCCTGCGGGGTGCTGTGAGCAGAGTCGAAAAGAACAATGGACTTTGGATCGGCAAAGGCCCGTTGGGCCGTCGTGAAATCGACGCCATGGCGAGCGAGGTTGTCTCGCTCCTTGGCCCGATCCCAGGAGAACCGCACGGAAGCAAGCTACGGCATGCCGCTTGAAAAGCAATAGCTGAATTCAAGCAGGAGATAGGCGCGGCGACAAGCGCCGGCCCTACAGGCGGGATCAACGATCCCGCCCTACAACTACCAACCCCAGGAACGTTTTAGCCTCAATTGCCGATAAAGAGTGTCTGACACCTCCTGCATGAATCTGGATGGAGGCAATAGTATCTGTGGACCGCCCTTGGTGTTCACGCGGGGATAGCAGAGATACAGCTCGTCCTTGGCGCGGGTGACGGCGACGTAGAAGAGGCGGCGCTCTTCCTCGACGTCGCCGGCCTCGATGGCGCGGCGGAGCGGGAATTGTCCGTCGGCAAGTCCAATGAGAAACACGACGCCATACTCGAGGCCCTTGGCCTGGTGGACGGTGGTCAGCCTGAGTGCATCGGCGTCGGGATCGGCGGAGCGGTCGCTCGTTTCCGAATTGAGCAGCACGATTTGCGCGAGCAGGTCTTGCATCTCGTCGTAGCGCGAGGCGAAACCGATCATGGACTTCAGGTCGTCCATGCGGGACTGGTAGTTGGCGTAGGCGCCCTTGAGGTAGTCGCCATACCAGCCGTCGATCGCGACCTCGACGGCGTTGTTCGGCTTCATATGCCGCATGGTGTCGGCGACCTGGAGGAGCGTGGACATGAGCCGCGGCCATTCCTCGCGCGCGCCGGGCGGAACCTTGGCGGCCACCTCGGGCGAGGCGAGCGCGTCGAGGTAGTCCTTCTGGGTGGCTTTGGCTTGTTCAAGCGCGGCCGCATGCAACTTCGCCGCGCCCTTGTCGCCGACCTTGGGGAGGAGCACGGCGACGCGCTGCCACGCCATCGTGTCGGTGGGGTTGTAGACGAAGCGGAGCAGCGCGACGAGGTCGCGGACGTGCGCCTGCTCGAAGAAGCGGACGCCGCTGGTGATGACGTAGGGAATCTGGAGGCGCGAGAGCTCGAGCTGCATGTCGAGCGCCTGGAAGTGCGCGCGGTAGAGCACCGCCACGTCGGCGAGCTTGCGGCCCTCGTCGTGCAGGCCCTTGAGCCGCTGGCAGACGAAGGCGGCCTGTTCGCGGGAGTCCATCGTTTGGACAAGGAAGGGTTGCTCGCCGTCGGGGCGGGAGGGCTTGAGCTCCTTATCGAAGTGGCGGCCCTTGGGCTGGGCGGCGAGGACGCCGTTGGCGAAGGCGAGGATCTGCGGCGTGGAGCGGTAGTTGGTCTCGACGTGGTAGATCTGCGTGCCGGGGTGGCGCTCGGGGAAGGTGAGGATGTTCTCGAAGTTGGCGCCGCGCCACGTGTAGATGCACTGCGCGTCGTCGCCGACGGCCATGACGTTGTGGTGCGCGCCCATAATGTCCACGATCTGCGACTGCAGCGTGTTGGTGTCCTGGTATTCGTCGACGAGCACGTGGCGGAAGCGGGCGGAGAGGTGGGCGGCGATCTCGGGCGCGGCGCGGAGGAGCTCGAGCCAGTACTCGAGGAGGTCGTCGTAATCCACGACGCACTGCTTGCGCTTCCGCTCGCGGTAGGTCTTCGCGAAGGCGGCGATGCGCTCGGTCAGCTCCTCGTGCTGCGGGTAGAAGCGGGTGATGGTCTCCGCGAACGGGCGCTGGGTGTTGCGGGTGAAGCTGATGATCTCGTGCAGCGGGCCGGGGCGCGGGTGGGTCTTGTCCTTGAAGAAGACCTTGTCGGTCTCCTCGACGGTGTCGCGCAGGAAGCCGTCGGCCTCGTCGGCGTCGAGGATGGTGAAGCTGCGCGGGAGACCGAGGGTGTCGCCGTGGATGCGGAGGACTTTATGGCCGATGTGGTGGAAGGTGCCGCCCCAGAACTTGTGGCCCGGGATGCCGGTGAGGTCCTCGACGCGGTTGAGCATTTCCTTGGCGGCCTTGTTGGTGAAGGTGAGGAGGAGGATCTCGTGCGGGCGGACGCCCTTGGAGAGCAGCCAGGCCACGCGGTAGGTGAGGGTGCGGGTCTTGCCCGAGCCGGCGCCGGCGAGGACGAGCATGGGGCCCGGCGGGGCGGAGACGGCGGCGTATTGCTCCGCGTTGAGGTCGCGCTGGAAGTTGATCGGGGGGATGACCGGGTGACCGGCGGCCGATTCGGAATGGAGCGTGAAGTCAGGCACAGGAAGCTAGGAGGGAGCCCATTCGATCAGCTCAGGGCAAGCATGGAGCGACACCGTTGTCCGCTGCTGCGGGCCCGGTGTTTGTCCTCGGTTCTCGGGCGCTACCGCGTCCCGAAACCGAGGCAAAGGAGTAAGGAGCATGGAGGTGGAAGGAAAAAGAAACGCGTCCGACTTCGGGCGCGAACCAGCTCATTCCCCTTAGCGTGAAGGTGGTGATGATCTTGCCAGGCTCCTGGGCTCAGTGTCGCATGATATCGGCGGCGGGGCGGTGGGCTTGGGGCAGTGTGGCCATGCGGCCCATATCGGTGTCGATGTGGGCAAAGAAGGCCCGATAGCCAGCGCAGAGATAATTGAGGCCGGGTTCGCCGGCGGCTGTGGCGAGAAAGCGATGCTTGGGGCAGCCGCCATTGCAGGCAAAGCGCACCGGGCAGGCCCGGCATTGGCGGGGCAGCGTGGTGGATTTAGCGCGACCGAAGGTGACTTGAGCCGGGCTGGACACGAGCGCATCGAGTGGGGTGTCGCGAAGGTGGCCGAGCCGGTCGGAGGGATAGACGTAGTGGTCGCAGGCGTAGGCCGAGCCGTCGTGCTCGAGGGCGAGAGAACGGCCGCACTCGGTGGCATGCACGCAGAGCGACGAGGGCTGGTCGAGCCAGGCGGCGAGCGCGGTGTCGAACTCGCGCACAAAGATCTTGCCGACATCGTTGTGTACCCAGCGGTCGAAGATGCGATTAAGGAACGACCCATAGGCGGCAGCGGGCACGGTTTCCGCGGTGACGGCGGCGTGGCGGGCGGGGGCGGCGGAGTCGTCGTCGCCGGTCACGGTCGCGCGCTCGACGAGCGGAATGAACTGCAGGTGGCGAAAACCGGCGTCTCGCAGGAAACGATAGACGTCGATCGGGTGGCTAACGTTGGTGGAGGAGACGACGGTGAGGGCGTTGACCTCGACGTGATGTTTCTGCAGCACAGCGAGGCCGCGCATCACACGGTCGAAGGTGGGCTGGCGGTGCTTGTCCTGCCGGTGCCGGTCATGCAGGTGGCGCGGCCCATCGACACTGAGACCGACGAGGAACCGGTGCTCGTGGAGGAAGGCGCCCCACTCGTCGTCGAGCAGGGTGCCGTTGGTCTGGAGCGCGTTGGAGATGCGGCGTCCATTGGCGTATCGTTGCTGGAGCGCGACGGCTTTGGCGAAAAAGGGGGCGCCGCAGAGCGTGGGCTCGCCGCCCTGCCAGGCGAAGGCGACCTCGGGGCCGTCGTGGCTCTCGATGTAGCGGCGGATGAAGATTTCGAGGGTCTCGTCCGACATACGGAAGTTGTGTCCGGCGGGGAAGAGTGGCTGTTTTTTCAGGTAGAAGCAGTAGTCGCAATCGAGGTTGCAAAGTGGGCCGATGGGCTTGGCCAGAACGTGCAGGGGTGGGCGAAAAGGGCGCGAGTGATTGGACATACTGGACGGAAAGTATGCCAGAGACCGGGGGCGCCGGCTCCGCATCGGTTGGCTTTTCGGAGCAACCAGGCAGGGGTGCGGTTGGGGCAGAAAAAAGCCCGCCGGGCGGCGGGCTGGGGTGAGGATCGCTCCGGCAGGGGAAGCGCCCCTCGCGTGGAAAACGGCTTTAGACCGTGGTGAGTTCCTTCTCCTTGTGGGCGAGGTGCGTGTCGATGTCCTTGATCGCCTTGTCGGTGGCGGCCTGGATATCCCTCTCGAGGCGCTTCGATTCGTCCTCGGGCAGCTTGGCCTTTTTGGCAGCCTCATGCGCATCACGGCGGACGTGGCGGATGTTGATGCGGCCGTCCTCGGCGAGCTTGTGGGCGATCTTGACGAACTCGAGGCGGCGCTCCCTGGACAGATCGGGCAGGGGCAGACGGATGAGGCCGCCGTCCACGATGGGGTTGATGCCGAGGTTGGCCTGCTGGAGGGCTTTCTCGACGGCGCGGATGATGCTCTTGTCCCAGGGCTGGACCTGGATGAGGCGGGCGTCGGGCGTGGAGATGGCGGCGCACTGCTTGAGCGGCATCATGGTGCCGCCATAGGCCTCGACCATCACGCCCTCCACCATCGAGGGCGAGGCCTTGCCGGTGTGGATGGTGCTGAACTCGTGGAGCGTGTGATCCACGGCCCTCTTCATGCGGGCCTGCGCGTCGTTGAGGATGGGGTGGCTCATCAGGGGATAAGGTTTAAGGGGTAAGTTATTAGCACTGAGCAGGGGCGGACCGCAGTGGGGGCAAAAAGATCAGGGAAGTATCGGAGGAGAGGCTTAGGGCTTACAGCTTAAACCTTAAAACTAGTTATGCACCAGTGTGCCAATTTTCTTGCCGAGGATGGCGTCGCGGATGGCGTGGTCCTGCTCGAGGTTGAGGACGAGGATGGGCACGTTGTTGTCGAGGCAGAGCGAGAAGGCGGTCGAGTCCATGACGTTGAGCCGCTGGCGGAGCGCGTCAACGAAGGTGATCTCGTCGTAGCGGACGGCGTCGGCGTGCCGTGCCGGGTCCTTGTCGTAGATGCCGTCGACCTTGGTGGCCTTGATGATAATGTCGGCGTGCAGCTCCGAGGCGCGGAGGGCGGCGGTGGTGTCGGTCGAGAAGTAGGGGTTGCCCGTGCCGGCGACGAAGATAACCACGCGCTTTTTCTCCAGGTGGCGCATGGCGCGGCGCATGATGAACGGCTCGGCAATCTGGTTCATCGGGATGGCGGACTGGACGCGGGTGCTGACGCCCATTTTTTCGAGGCAATCCATGATCGCGAGGCCGTTGATGACGGTCGCGAGCATGCCCATGTAGTCACCCGTAGTGCGGTCGACGCCACGCTTGACGCCCTGCAGACCGCGGAAGATGTTGCCGCCGCCGATGACGACGCACACCTGCACGCCGAGGTCGTGGATTTCCTTCACCTGCTCGCAAATGCGCTCGAGCGTGACGGCGTCGATCGGCTCCGTGCCCTTGCCGCGCAACACCTCGCCGCTCAGCTTGAGGATGATACGCTTGTATTTAATAGCGGGGGCGGCGGGCTTGGTGGGCATGAATCCTGATGAAACGGTGGCCCTAAAGCGGCGTCAATGCCCGAGATGTCACGGCCGGGAGCTCCGCTACGCGGGGTCACGGTTTAAATTTTTCTACACTCGGCTGGATTGGTTCAAATTCATAAGACAAATTGCTTTGCGAGCCCAATGTAATAATTCTCCAGGGTTCGATATGCTGGACGTTCTTCGCAACATAAACGGCGGCATAGGCTCTGCGACTATATTCACTGTGATTGGGATAACTGCGATGAGCCAATCCACTATCAAAAAAAATGGCACTACCAGATTCTAGCTCTATGGGGATTTGTTGGCGGATATCAACCAGATCATCCGGAAGAATATTACCTTGAACCGGGTCTTTTTTATGGGGGATATCAACATTCTGGGTTCCGGGGATGAGATGAAGACAACCATTCTCTATCGTCGCCCGGTCGACGGCCATCCAGAAGTTTAAAGCCCTCGGTTCCAATTTCGGCCAAAATGCGGTGTCTTGGTGTAATGCTGCCGCAATCCCATGTTTTGGGGGTTTCATGAAAATCGAATCACCAAAGAATTTGACAGCAGAATTAAATAATTGTGATACCACTGAATAGATCGCCGGATGACAGGCAATATCCCGGAAGTAAGGATGGTGAAAAAACATCCAAGCCATTAACCGTATCCTATATTTTCGGGGGATTTCTTTCTGATCCTTCTTCCCAGGTTCCCAAAAAGTATAAAATTCCTCCGGCAATTGGCCATGATAGGGTGTTTCTGGGTGTAACTCCCCGTTAAATAAAAGATCAGTCATTTTATCCAATTCTTTTAAATCCTCTCCTCCAATTAAATTGTGGATGACAATATATCCTTCTTCTTTAAATTTTCTTTTTTGTTCGCGGGTAAGAGCTGTGAGGGGGGGCATGCTTGCACTCCTTTTCTGAAAACTTTTGTTAATGATACTAAATTTAAAGCCGTGCCGGTTAAACTACAATATCCATGGGCCGAACATCACCGTGTGGAATACAGCCCCTCGCGTTCGCATAGCAAGCTAGACTGTCGCGGTCCGGTGACCTACGTCGCCCAACTTTTAGGATCTCCGGCTCCGGTCGGACTACACCCTCCCGCCGCCGGAGATTGACCAGCTTAACACAATGCCTCGACTAAACTCTTGATTAACTCGACGGGTGGCTCGATAAATTGCTATGGCCAACAAAGAGAAGACCCCAATGCAATTAATTGATGGGCATTTTCGCTATGGTACGACTGATCACGAGCGTTTTCTGCGCGAGGGCTATCGTGTCTTTGATCGGTTTCTGTCGCCAGAGGGGTTGCGGCATTGCCGGGAACAAGTGGAGCGGATGCTGGCCGAGCTCCAGCCGGGCCGCAGGCCGGAAGAAATCTTTTCATCGCACCAACAGGAGCCGTGGCTCTTTGAGTTGGCGAGCCAGCCGGAACTACTCGACATGGTGGAGCGCCAGGCCGGACCTAATATCGTGCTGTGGTCGAGCCACCTGCTATGCAAACCGCCGCGGACCGGCCAGGAGGTGCCGTGGCATCAGGATGCTCCGTACTGGAACGTCACCGGCAATCACGCCGGCGCCATCTGGATTCCGCTCGACGACATTAGCGCCGAAAATGGGGGCATGTCAGTTCTGCCCGGCTGGCACACCAAGGGCGCGCTGAGGATCCGCAAGCGCATGGGAGCTTTTTCAGATGAGATTGATCCGTCGGCGCTGCCGCCCGATCTGGACGCCATCAAATTTCAGTACGAATTTCCGGCCGGCGGGCTGGCCACCCACCACACCATGCTTCCGCATAACTCAATCCCCAACAAGTCGGATCGATGGCGGCGAGTGGTGGCGTTGCGTTACATCGCGGCCGATGCGACGTTCGGCGGCAAGCAGTATGAGGATTATCGCACCGGGAGCAAATTTCCGCGGCGCTTTTTCCTGATGCGTGGGAACGACGTGCTTGGTCGCGGACTTGAACGGAGCCCATTCAACGGAGCGGCCAAGTGATCATGGCCGGCTGCTACACGAGGCAATATATCAGTAAATTTCCGTCAGTTAGGTTTTCTGCAGCGGTGTTCTCCGTGGGCCAAAGGCGAATCAGGCCTGTGGTATTGCTGCCAGGCAGATCAGCAACGGTGCCGTCCCTTACTTGCGCGCGCAGGAACGCAACCATTGTGTGGTTCGCGCTGAAGGATCCGCGGGTGCTGGCCTCGACGGTGCTCTGGTATTCGAGCGGCGGCCGGCACCGCGGCGTGCTGGGGCTCGAGGACGTGGCGAGCTACTTTCACATCGGACTCGCCGGATCCGCTGCACCCAATCCGGCCTCGCGGCGCTCGATCCGCGCCGTCCGCTCATCGTGCCCTACATCATAGGGATTGCCGCCATCCCGCGCGGCTTCGACACCGTCCACCGCGTGGACATCCGCGGCGACCACCATGTGCTGCGCGCCGCCTCCGGCAAAACCGTGCGGCATGCTGTGGATCTTTCCTTCCTCCCCTCCGCACCATGAAACGCTCCGAGATCAACACCGCCTACCGACATGCGCTCGCCTGTTTCGGGCGCCATCACTGGACGCTGCCGCCGGCGGCCCGCTGGGACATCACCGACTTTGGGCTGCGGGATTTCCCGCACCTCGGGCTCACGCTCATCAATCTCGCGACCGAGCCGGAGTATTGCGAGAAGCTCATGTATGGGCGCCGCGGCCAGCTCACGCCGTGCCACGCGCATGCGAAGAAGAAGGAGGATATCATCTGTCGCGTCGGGGGGCTCACCCTGCAACTCTGGCCCGCCAAGCCCGTTGACGGGGCGTCGCTGCCGGCGACCCTGAGCGTCCCGATCAACGGTGCGCCGGTGGCGGTGCGCACCGGCGAGCCCCTGGTGCTGCCCGCGGGCTCACGCGTGACGCTCGTGTCAGGCGTCTGGCCGTTAATCCTGAAGGCCACATCTCCTATCCGGTTAAGATTTTTCATCTCCAAGGTGAGCAGTGCGTACCGACCCACGCGGCGACAGTTGGGCCGAACGAGACGTGGAAAGCCGACCAAGTTTCCATCTGGCATCCGGGGACGCACGACAATCCGTTCGGCGTCCGGCTGAGCGCGCTGATGATTTCCAAACGTCTCGCCGATAGTGCTGTGCCGATGTCACTCCTGGCGGATCATCCCGACGTGCATTTTCACTATCTCCGGTCCAGTATTGGATCGGTCACGGTGGAGATGCATTGAACCGTCAAAACTCCTTTTTCCATTCTTATGAAAAAACAACGCGTTCTGATTGTTGGCTTTGGTTTTATGGGCGAAATGCACGCCCAGGCCTTGGGCGGTATCGCCCAGGCGGAAATTGTTGGCATCGTCGACACCTTCGCCGATGCCGCCCGCGCCAAGGCGGCCCGGCTCAATCTGGCCGTCCCGGTCTTTAGCGATCTGCCGGCAGCGCTAAAAGGAATTGAATGTGACATCATCAATGTCTGCTTGCCGACGGATGAGCATGCGGCCGCATCCATCATCGCCCTGCAGGCGGGCAAGCACGTTTTCTGCGAGAAACCCGTCGCCCTTTCGCTGGCTGACGCGGAAAACATGCGCGCCGCCCACATGGTCAGCGGTAAGTTTTTCCAGGTCGGACACTGTATTCGTTTCTGGCCCGAGTATCAGGCCTTTGAGGAGTTCATGAAGGCGGGGACAGCCGGGCGCCTGCTCAGCTTGACGATGCAACGTCGTGCGGGTCGTCCCGCCTACAGCATCGGCGATTGGCTCAATGACGAGAAACGGTCCATGGGCGCCGCCGTCGATCTGCATATCCATGACACTGATTACGTGCTGCATCTCCTCGGCAAACCGGACTCAGTCGTTTCTCGCGGGACGAGGGATCAAACCGGCTGGAGCCATATCTTTACCCGCTATGTCTTCCCGGACGTGGTGGTGGAAGCGGAAGGCGGCTGGGATTATCCGGCCAATTGGGGATTTCAGATGGCGTTTCAGGCCGTTTTCGAACGAGCGGCGATCGAATACGATTCGGCGGCGAAGTCGACTCTGCGGGTGACATTGGCGGGGCAGGCGCCCGCTCCCCTCGCGTTCAAGGCGGCCGGCAATCAAGCGGCAGCCACGGTGGGAAATCTCTCTTCTCTCGGCGGCTACGCGAACGAGCTCTGCTACTTTGTCGACTGCGTCAGTCAGGGCCGGGCTCCGGCCATCGCCACCTTGGATCAAGCCATCGCGAGTCTCGAGGTGGTGTTGAGCGAACTGCAATCGGCAGGGATCGGCAAACCGGTGTCCCTCAAATAAAAATTCCCATGAAATCCAGCATTAGCACTTGGTCTTTCCCTGCCTCGATGGCTCTGGCGGAGAAGCTACGCCTCGCCCGGGGCGCTGGCTTCGAGGGTTTCGAAATTGATCTGACCGAAGAGGGTTCGGTAAACCTGAAGAGCACGGCGAGGGAGCTGCGGGATATTCGCCAGGCGGTGGACAAACATGGCCTGCAATTATCCGGGTTAGCCACCGGGCTCTATTGGGGCGCCAATGCCGCCAGTGCCGATCCCCGGGTCGTCGCCAAGGCTTCCGCCATCCTGAAGCGGCAATTGACGGTCGCGGCAAATCTGGGCTTGGACGCCGTGCTCGTCATCCCGGGCGCGGTGGGGGTTGATTTTATTCCCGGCGGGGAGGTGGTCGCCTATAGTGATGCCTATGCGCGGGCGCGGAAGTTCGTGGCCGCCGCCGTTCCGCTGGCTGAGAAGCTCAAGGTGACCATCGGCATTGAGAACGTCTGGAACAAATTCCTGCTAAGTCCGCGGGAAATGGTTGAGTTCATCGACAGCTTTAAAAGTGACCGGGTCGGGGCCTACTTCGATGTCGGCAATGCCTTGGCCACGGGTTACCCGGAGCATTGGATTCAACTTCTGGGTAAGCGCATTGCCCGGGTGCATTTCAAGGACTATCGGCGCAATGTCGGGACGGTGGACGGATTCGTGGAACTCCTCTCCGGTGATGTGAACTGGCCGTCCGTCATGCAGGCCTTGCGGGCGGTGCCATACAAGGGGTGGTGCACCGCGGAAATGATCCCGCCAGTTCCGTTCTACAAGCATGCGCCCGAGGTGCTGATTGAAAACACGGCCCGGGCGATGCGCGGGATCTTCAATCTTTAAGGAATTTCCCGTGCACTTTCCCCTGGGCCTGGTCTTCCGTTGTTGCCGCGGCGCGAGCCTCCAGGCCGCGACGAGCGGTTGGGAGCGGTGTCCGGTCGCAGGTTTGTAGCCGATGAGTCGAAAGCCCTCCACGCATCCATCGGCGGCCTGGTATGCTTTGCGCCGCACTCTCCCGACGTGGTCGTTTGACCGCAACCTGGGGGAACTGGTCGAAGTGCTGGCCCGCTATCGCGTCGATGAGGTAATCATCAAGATCGACACGGAGGAATTCACCCATGGCCAAGCCCCGCTGGATTGGATCAAATCCTATCAGCCGAAGCTGATCCGCGTGCGGGAGGAGCTGGCCAAGCTCGGCGTAGTCTACTCGCTGAATCCGTGGATTACTCTGGGACACGTCGACCGCGGGCGGGATGGTCGCACCCAGTTGCCGGGCTTGCGCACACTCGTCGGTCACGATGGAACCGAGTGCACCTGCTGCGCGTGTCCGTTGTCGCAAGTTTGTCGCGACAACACCGAGACAGCTTGGACCCTCTATGCGCAAACCGCTGCCGGACGTGCTCCGAGCGCACGGCATCAACGCCTTCGGTTAAGCAGCGAGCATTTGATATTAAGCCTTTCCGCGATGCTTTAAAATCTTCGAGGGTCACCTTGCGACTTGCTGCGCTCTGGCCGCCGTTCACATGGAACACATCAAAGCCTTTAACGTGCTCAAAAAATCCCTGCGCACCATCGCCCGCGAAATCTTCAGCCAATTTAACGCGAGAATGGAAAGTGATGATTTTGGATGCTGAGGTCTTCTGGATGGCACGCTTGAGCGCGATCTGATTCGCAACCCACTTCGCCTGAATTTGATTTCGGCGAACGAGCGTACTGCCAGTTCGCAATACCTCGTCATCGAGATCTTTGTTCAGTGAGACAGAGATGATTACCTTATACGGCACAATGATTTCAGCAGCCACCGCCGCCGAAAACGAGAGACGATAGGACACTTTCCCATAAACCTTCTCATCACTCATTGAGACCGTGATGAAATCGCCATCTTTATCCCGCTTACGCAGATCATAGTGACGCGGAGTCGCGGTTAGGAACAGCCGCTTCTTAATTAAAATATTTTCATCACTCAGACAAAAAGCAAAGAGACCTTCTTTCGGCCCAGTCGTTTTGTGCGCCTCATCAAAAACGGCAAAGTCAACTGACGCGCCTTTTAGTCCCGCCGCCACCACTTCCGCCGATTGGTAAGTTGAGAATATGACGTTAACGCCAGAACCATTCTCCTTCAAAAATCCTGCAACTTGTTTCGGCTCGGTAGTAACTGTAAATTCTAAGTCTGATTGCTTAAGTGCGTAGTCGTCATTCTTTGCCGATTGATCGACGCTAGCATCAGAGCACACGCACAGATAACGAAAGCGATTTCCCCATATCGATTGCTTGCACCAATCAGGCAAAGTCTGCGAGAGCAGCGCGAGCGAGGGCACGAGCACTAAAACAGTTTTCGGCTCCTGCGCTTCTGCCGCCCAAAGAGCGACGAGAGTTTTTCCTGTGCCGCACGCCATCACCGCCGTCGTTCGACTCGCTTGCGTAAGATCAGCCGTAATTATTTCGACGGCTTCTTTTTGATGCGGCAAAGGCGACCAGCGTTTAAACTCAGGCTTTTTATCGCAGAGCCAAGCGTTGATACGACTGAAGTCTTCTTGTTCCAGGCTGTGAAACTGTGCTGCCCGTACGCTACGCAGACCTTTTCGCTTTGTGATGTCGCCAGCAAGTTCACGAGCGTTTGTGAAAATAACGCGGTCTTTGAGCGATTCTTCTGTTACTCCCAAGAACGAGCTTACCTCCGTGTAAGATAAAATATTTTTGTCTGTTCGGTACTTCGCCTGGTAGGGAATTAAATTCCCGCCAGTGTCTTCATAAACTCCGTCAATACCCTTGGTGCCAGCAGGCAGGTTTAGACGCGTTCTGATGCGCGATGGCACGTCGCCTACCAACCAAACGTCTTTGGCTTTTAAAACAGGGTTAAGGCACAGATAAGCCTCGACCAAGATCTCGAACGCATCGCCCACTTCCTTGGTGTTGGCGAGCTGTTCGGTGCGCGTGAAGGCGAGTCGCGCCGCAACCGTGAGGCTACCGAAGTCGATTCAGAGCCGCCCTGGGGCCCACTCGTTTAGGCGAACGAGCTAGGGAATGCCCCAAGATATTTGCCAAGACTGAGCCAAGACAAATATTTATTTCACTAGAAAAACATCCACAAGACATTGATATTCAAGTGGCTGCCCGACATGGATTCGAACCATGACTAGGCGAGTCAAAGTCGCCTGTGCTACCATTACACCACCAGGCAGTAGGAGCGGCCGAAAGAAGCCCCGAGCCCATTGCGGGTCAAGGGTGGAAATGATGACCCGCTTCATTCACGTAAGCCACACCGCATCAGACAGCTTGTCGGGACGCTTTTATCCCGCGAGACTCCGCCCATGCCTGACAAGCGAGCTTTCGTCTACATCCTGCGGTGCGCCGACAACACCCTCTACATTGGCACGGCGAAGGACGTGGCGGCGCGTCTTAAGCAGCACAATGCCCGCAGGGGCGCCAAATATACGAAGTCACGGTTGCCGGTGCGGCTGGTTTACCGGGCGGGTCCCATAAGCCTGACTCGGGCGCTGCGACGCGAATACCACTTGAAGCGATTGACGCGCCCGCAAAAGCTGGCGCTGATCAGGGGCAAGCTGGCGGTGAAGCTGCCTCGCTGAAACGCCGTGCTTTTCCTGAACAAGATCCTGCCCGTCTTTGTGCTGCCGCTGGGCGTGGTGGTGCTGTTGTTGCTCTTCGCCCTGTGGCGCAAGCAGCGCTGGCCGATCGTCGTGGCACTGGTTATCCTGTATCTCGGAAGCATTCCCTTCGTGGGCAACCGGCTCATCGGCTGGGTGGAGTCGTGCCACCCGGCGGTGCCGCTGGCGCAGATCGAACCGGCCGACGCGATCGTGGTGCTGGGCGGAATCCTCGGGCCCCGGGTGGAGAGTGGGGTTGCGCCGAATTTCCTGGAGACTTCGGAGCGGTTCGACGCGGGCCTCGCCTTGCTCCGCGCGGGCAAGGCCGACCGGCTAGTCTTCACCGGCGCCCGGATGCCCTGGGAGAATACCGCGACGATGGAAGGGGACGAATTGAAGCGCCTCGCCGTCGAACGCGGGGTTGTCGCGGAAAAGATCCTAGTGACCCGGGAAATTGCCAACACCGCTTCCGAGGCCGCGGCGGTGGCGGAGCTGATAAAAGTGCAGAGCTGGAAGCGGGTGATCCTGGTCACCACGGGCTGGCACATGCCGCGCTCCGCCTACCTGTTCAAGCAGGCGGGCGTGGACTGCAGCCTCTTTCCAGTGGATTTCCGGTTTGATCGCACGCGTCCAACGGCCGCGATTGACTTTGTGCCGAAAGCGGATGCCTGGCAGCTGACCGAGACGGCGCTCCGCGAGTATTACGGCTACTGTTTCTACCGGGTTTTCCGCTGAGCCTTGGCGCGCTTGGCCGGCGCCTTGAAAATGAACGGCGAGTAGACGGCGGAGAATTTCACCGGGAAGCGGCCGCTGAGCCGCACGCCGTCGTTGACCGATTCCTGTTTCCGCACCTGGCCGATGCTGTGCAGCCGGCCGACGATGTCGTAACGGCTGTAAGGAATCAGCAGCTCCGCCGACTCGTAGTCGTCGACCGCCAGCTCCTCGCAGCGGTGGAGCAATTGGTCCAGGCCCGCGCCGGTATGCACGCTGATGAAAAAGGCGTCGGGGTGCTGCGCGCGGAGCCGGGTGAGGGTTTTCGCCTCGATGGCGTCGATCTTGTTGAAGACAGTGATGGAGGGCCGGTCGGCCGCGCCGAGTTCGCCGAGCACGGCGAGGGTGGTGGCGTGGTGCTGGTCGATGTTGGGATTGCTGGCGTCGAGCAGGTGAATGAGGAAATCGGCGACGACCACCTCCTCGAGCGTGGCCTTGAAGGCCTCGACAAGCCGGTGCGGCAGGCGGCGGATGAAGCCGACCGTATCGGTCAGGAGCAGCGTGCGGCCGTCGGGCAGCACCAGCTGGCGGGTGGTGGGGTCGAGGGTGGCGAAAAGCTTGTCGACCGCGAGCACGCGCGCGCCGGTGAGCCGGTTGAGCAGGGAGGATTTGCCGGAGTTGGTGTAGCCGACGATGGCCGCGCTGGGCACGGGGGTGCGCTGGCGCTTGCGGCGCTGGGTGGCGCGCTGGGAGATGACCTGTCCCAGCTCGCCCTTGAGGTGGGTGATGCGGTTGCGCACGAGGCGGCGGTCCTGCTCGAGTTGGGTCTCGCCCTCGCCGCCGAGCCGTCCACTGCCGCGTTGGCGAGAAAGGTGGGACCACGCGCGGGTCAGGCGGGGCAGCGAATACTCCATGCGGGCCAGTGCGACTTGCAGCACCGCTTCGCGGGTGTGGGCCCGGTCGGCGAAAATCTCCAGGATGACCTCCTGCCGGTCGATGACGGCGAGGCCGGATTCTTCCTCCCAGTTGCGCTGCTGGGCGGGAGAGAGTTCCTCGTCGAGGACGATGACGTCGGCGCCGTCCGCCTTGGCTTGGGCGATCAGCTCGGCGGCCTTGCCGCTGCCGATGAGAAACTTGGGCTGCAGGCGGTCGCGCAGGTTGATGAGGGTGGAGCGTGTGATGGCCAAGTCGAGGTTCTCCACGAGTTCGTTCAGCTCCGCGAGCAGCTCCGCGCCTTCGCCGGGAGCCATGTCGGGCGTCTGCACGCCCACCAGGAGGGCGCGGGTCGCGGGTTTTTTGCTTTCGAGAAAATCGGCCACGGGCAGTCCCCTCACTAGCCCGCCGCGCCGGCTAGTCAAATGAACCCGTGCGATAGTGGTGTCCTATTTTGACTTGTCATCGCGAGGTGCGCAAAGCGCGCCGTGGCGATCCATCTGGATTGTTTCCTCCTTCGCCAAGGCTATGGAAGACAGGTCGTCGTCCCGGGGGGCGGGACTCCTCGCAATGACAAATTAGGACACGACCCGCGCATATCGCATGACACACACCGGCGGTTGCAGACTGGCCACTTCCGGGCGGGAGTCTTAGACAGCAGTTGGATTTGTTCCTTGGCACTGATGACCATAACCTTGCCCGCGGGGTTGGGCACGCTGGAAAAATTGCAGAGGCACAGGGGATGTAACTCGCTTTTTCCGTGTCCGCTTCCGCGGGCTTTTTTCAGCCCGCGCAGCCAGATTGTCGCCCGGGTGGCACAGGAGGCGCGCAGACTGTCCCAGCGCGCCCGGGCCGGGCCGGTTTTTCAGGGTGAATCCGCCGGAGGAAGCCTGGAACGCCGTATGCTAAAGCTGGGTTTGAATATCATGGACCAGCAAAAAATGACCGTCATGTCGCGCCAGGCCGTCACCGAGGCGCGAAATGAGGCCCGCCGCCGCTCACACAACGAGGTGGAGACATGGCACCTGCTCGTCGCGCTGCTCGCGCAGGAAGGCGGCATCGTGCCTGCGCTCGTCGAGAAGCTCGGGCTCACGGTCAGCGCCCTGCAACTCGCGGCCAACCGCGAGTTGGAGCGCGTGCCGAAGGTTTCCGGCAGCGTGGATGTTTCTAAGATTTACGTCACCCAGGCGCTCAACGGGGTGCTGACCCAGGCCGAACAGGAGGCCGACCAGCTCAAGGACGAGTATATCAGCGTCGAGCATTTGTTCCTCGCACTGATCAAGGTCGGCCAGCCCGCGGGGCTGAAGAAGTATTTCGACAGCTTCGGGCTGGAGCGCGCCAAGGTGTTCAAGGAGCTGAAGCAGATGCGCGGCAACCAGCGCGTCACCTCGGACAACCCAGAGACCACCTACAACGCGCTCGAGAAATACGGCATCGACCTCGTGGCGCAGGCGCGCAAGGGCAAGCTCGATCCCGTGATCGGCCGCGACGCCGAGATCCGCCGCGCCATCCGCATCCTTTCCCGCAAGACCAAAAACAACCCCGTGTTCATCGGTGAGCCCGGCGTCGGCAAGACCGCCATCGTCGAGGGCTTGGCCCAGCGCATCCTGCGCGGCGACGTGCCCGAGGGGCTGAAGGACAAGACCGTCTTCGCCCTTGACATGGGCGCGCTCATCGCCGGCGCCAAATACCGCGGCGAGTTCGAGGAGCGCCTTAAAGCGGTCCTGAACGAGGTCAAACTGGCCGAGGGTCGCGTCATTCTTTTCATCGACGAGCTCCACAACATCGTCGGCGCCGGCAAGAGCGAGGGCGCGATGGACGCGGGCAACCTGCTCAAGCCCATGCTCGCCCGCGGGGAGCTGCACTGCATCGGCGCGACCACTCTCGACGAATACCGCAAATACATCGAGAAGGACCCCGCGCTCGAGCGCCGCTTCCAGCCGGTGGTGGTCGAGGAGCCGACCGTCGAGGACGCCATTTCCATTCTGCGCGGACTCCGCGAGCGCTACGAGCTACACCACGGTGTGCGTATCCAGGACAACGCGCTGGTGTCCGCCGCCGTGCTCTCGCACCGCTACATTTCCGACCGCTTCCTGCCGGACAAGGCCATCGACCTCGTGGACGAGGCCTGTGCCATGATCCGCACCGAGATCGACAGCCTGCCGACCGAGCTCGACGAGCTGCAACGCCGCGTCATGCAGCTGGAGATCGAGGAGACCGCGCTGCAGAAGGAGAAGGACGACGCCTCCAAGCGCCGGCTCGCCGAACTGCGCAAGGAACTCGCCAACGCGAAGGAGCAGGCCACCGCGCTCCGCACCACCTGGCTCAAGGAGAAGGAATCGCTCGGCCGCGTGCAGAAGGTGCGCGAGGAGCTAGAGGCGGCGCGCCTCGAGATGGCCAAGGCCGAGCGGGCCTACGACTTGAACAAGAGCGCCGAGCTCAAACACGGCCGCATCCCGCAACTTGAAAAGGAATTGGCGAAGGCCGAGAAGACCGGCCACGCCAAGAACACGCTCGTCAAGGAGGAGGTTTCCGCGGAGGAGATCGCCGAGATCATTTCCAAGTGGACGCACATCCCCGTGACCCGGCTCATGGAAGGGGAGAAGGAGAAGCTCCTGCGGCTGGAGGACGAGCTACACAAACGCGTCATCGGCCAGGACGAGGGCGTGCGCCTCGTCAGCGAGGCCATCCTGCGCGCCCGCGCCGGCATCAAGGACCCGCGCCGCCCGATCGGCAGCTTCCTGTTCCTCGGCCCGACGGGTGTTGGCAAGACCGAACTGGCCAAGACGCTGGCCGAGCAGTTGTTCGATTCCGAGAACAACCTCATCCGGCTCGACATGTCCGAATACATGGAGAAGCACTCCGTCGCGCGCATGATCGGCGCGCCGCCGGGCTATGTCGGCTACGACGAGGGCGGGCAGTTGTCCGAGGCCGTGCGGCGCAAGCCGTATTCCGTCGTCCTCTTCGACGAGATCGAGAAGGCGCACCCGGACGTGTTCAACGTCCTGCTGCAGGTGCTCGACGACGGCCGCATCACCGACAGCCAGGGCCGCACCGTGGATTTCAAGAACACCGTCATCATCATGACCTCGAACATCGGCAGCCGCCACCTGCTCGAGGGTGTGACGGGCACGGAGATCCCGGAAAGCGTGCGCGAGTCGGTCATGGCTGACCTGCGCCAGTCGTTCCGGCCGGAGTTCCTCAACCGTGTCGACGAGACCGTGCTCTTCAAGCCGCTCTCGCTCGAGGAGATCGAGCAGATCGTGGATCTGCTCATCGCCGATGTGAACAAGCGGCTCGTGGACAAGCGCGTCACCGTCTCGCTCGACACGAAGGCGAAGGAGTGGGTGGCCGAGAAGGGTTACGACCCGGTCTTCGGGGCGCGTCCCCTCAAGCGCTTCTTGCAACGCCACCTCGAGACCCGGCTCGCCCGCGCCCTTATCAGCGGCGAAGTCGCCGAGGATACGGCCGTCTCTTTCAAGGTGAAGGGCGACGAGCTGGTGCTGGGGTGAAGTATCGGGTAGGGTGCGTTAAGGATAACGCGCCCTACCATTTCTTCCTTTGCGTCTTGGCGACTTTGCGTGAGATTCGATGCGCATGCCCGCCGGATCCATCCGCTATTACCACCGTTACAAGAAAACCACCGAGACCGAGCAGGTCTATGGCGGGGGCTGGCTGCGCTGGACCTATGAGACGGCGCTGGGTCGGTTCGCGCTATGGCTGCTGGTCAAGCGGGCCTTCGTGTCGCGCTACTACGGATGGAAGATGTCACTGCGGGCCAGCGCCAATAAAATCCTGCCGTTCATCGTGGAATACGACATGGACGTGGACGAGTTCGCCAAAAAGCCGTTCTCGTTCAAAACCTTCAACGAGTTTTTCTACCGCGCGCTGAAGGAGGGCGCCCGGCCCATCGCGGAGGGTGACCACGTGGCCGTGCTGCCGGCGGACGGACGGCACCTGGCGTTTCAAACCTACGACGCGACGGATGGTTTTTATGCGAAGGGTCAGCGGTTTGACCTGGCGGCGTTCCTCGGCGATCCCGCGTTGGCCACAGAGTTCGCTGGCGGCTCGATGCTCATCTCGCGGTTGTGTCCGGTGGATTACCACCGCTTTCATTTTCCCGTAAGCGGCACGCCGGGCGAGCCGCGGCTGATCAACGGATTTCTTTATTCCGTCTCGCCGATCGCGTTGCGCCAGAACCTCGCCTACCTGTGGGAAAACAAACGCATGGTGACGCTCCTCGAGTCGCCAGTGTTCGGCCGCGTGGCGGTGGTGGAGATCGGCGCAACGATGGTCGGGAGCATCATGCAGACGTTCGTGCCCGGCCGCGCGGTGGTGAAGGGCGAGGAGAAGGGCCTGTTCAAGTTCGGCGGCTCATGCGTCGTGACGATTTTCCAACGCGGCCGCATCAAGCTCGACGCCGATCTGGTCAAGCACAGCGCCGAGGGCCTTGAGGTCTACGCCAAGATGGGCGACCGGCCGGGCGGGGCCATTTAATTTTCGATTTTGGATGATGATGTCGCTTCGCTCGGAACTCGATTTAGGATTTCAGAAGCCGGGTAGAAACAGCGCTTGCCTCCCCAATCGAAAATCCGAAATCTGAAATCGAAAATTGCAACGCCCGGGTGGTGGAATTGGCAGACACAAGGGTCTTAGAAGCCCTCGCCGCAAGGCTTACAGGTTCGAGTCCTGTCCCGGGCAATCCTTTAATAAGCCACTCACTGTCAAAGGTGAGCGGCTTTTGTTTGTCTGTGGCTACCCTAGATTGGCAACAAAACTGGCAACAAACACGCCTACGCTCAGGGATGTGCGTCAGTGTTCTATCGACCATGTTACTCTGCATTGAGTAAACGCACCGACTCAGATGAATACCTTTGGAAACTGCGTTTACTGCAACAGCCTCTGCTTGGGATGACAAATTTATCGGGCCACAGAGTCATTATCCTCTCAGGTGAACATATGGGCACCGAAGGTATATGCTTAGGCCCATCCCCAAAGCCTAACACTTGGTATGTTTCCCCTGATAGTTCTGACGAGATATTCGAGCTTCACTTTGATAAAGACTTTGGGCTCTTGCTAAATAGCCAGCAGGAGTCAGGATGAAATTGAATCCTACACTAGAATTAAACACTGAGCTCATAGATGCTATCCACGTCACGTCGACTCCCGGAACGGCGGCGATCCGTTCCGCGTGTTCCATGGCGGCGGGATCCTCGAGTTGCATGACTACCGAGGTCTCCTCGTTGGCCATGCGAACATACTCCGCATAGTCCATCGTGCAGTACGGCATGTCGGGGCCTCCGCCGTCAACGCCGCGGCATCCTTCTGGAAAAAATTTCGACCAGCGCACGACCTCGGCCGCCTCCTGCGCGTGGTCACAGCGGGGATAAAAAATGCCGAGCGCCCCGGTCTCGAGCATACGGCCCATCCGCATGAACTCGCCCTTTGCCGGGCGCAGCACGCCATCGGCCGAACCGACCCGGATCGCCCGCATCAGATTCGCGGCGGTTTCCATGGTGTGGAAATGATGCTCCATATCGATCCACACGCCGTCGAATCCCATCAGGGACATGAGCTCGTGGATGGAAGGATCGCCCAGATGGGCGCAGACGAGGATGGCGGGTTTGTTGGCCCGCAATTTGGCTTTGATTCGGCTTTTTCTCATGGAAAGAGTTTGGTGATGGGGAATGAGGTGTCTTTGGCGGCGAGTTGGGGGAATAGGCCGGCTTGACTGCAGCGTTAACCTGCAGGAACGAAGCGTTGGATTCAATCCTTACCAGCTGGTTTCATTTGTTGTCCAAAGCGAACCACAGGCGGGCAATTCATGTGACAAGGGCGCGACCTCTTGACCTGCATGCTCGCGTGCGACGATATGGGGCATGCATCAGGGGATAGAAAAAGCCATTCCAGCGGGATCGCTCGCCCAGCCCGGCACCGCGTTGAACGTTCTGCTGGCACTGAGTTTTTCCCATCTGCTCAATGACACGATCCAGTCGCTGCTGCCGGCGATGTATCCGGTGCTCAAGAATTCCTTCCGGCTTAACTTCACGCAAATCGGGCTGATCACGCTTACGTTCCAGGCGACAGCCTCGCTGCTGCAGCCGTTCATCGGCTTTTACACGGATCGCCGGCCCAAACCTTATTCGCTCGCCGCGGGCATGGGGGTGACGCTCGCCGGCCTGGTGCTGTTATCGCAGGCCTGGAATTTTTCTGTGATCCTGGTGGCAGCCGCACTGATGGGGACGGGCTCGTCGGTTTTCCATCCGGAGGCGTCACGGGTGGCGCGGATGGCCTCGGGTGGGAAACACGGGTTTGCCCAGTCGCTGTTTCAGGTTGGCGGAAACCTCGGCTCGTCGGTGGGCCCGCTGCTGGCGGCGTTGATCATCGTGCCATACGGGCAGGCGAGCATCCTGTGGTTTTCGCTACTGGCCTTCATGGGAATCTTTGTGCTGGCCCGGGTGGGCCGGTGGTATCAGCACAATCTTGGGCTGCTCAAACTCAGGGCGCACGCAGCAGGCGAGCAGGGACTGGTCCGGCTATCGCGGAGCCAGGTGGCCCTGGCCCTGGCCACGCTGGTCATGCTGATTTTCTCAAAGTATATTTATCTGATCAGCCTGACCAATTACTACATGTTCTACCTGATCGATAAATTTCAAGTGTCGGTTCAGGCCGCGCAGGTTTATCTTTTCGTGTTTCTGTTCGCCGTGGCGGCGGGCACAATCATCGGCGGCCCGGTGGGTGATCGCATCGGCCGCAAGCTGGTGATCTGGATTTCCATCCTCGGCGTGGCCCCATTCTCACTAGTGCTGCCCCACGTGGGGCTGACGGTCACCATCGTCCTGACGGTGTTTATTGGCGTCATCCTCGCCTCGGCGTTTTCGGCCATCCTGGTTTACGCGTATGAACTCCTGCCGGGCAACGTCGGGCTGGTTGCCGGGCTTTTCTTCGGGCTGGCCTTTGGGATCGCCGGCATCGGCTCGGTGGTGCTGGGCCGGCTCGCCGACCACACGAGCATCAACTACGTGTTCAAGGTGTGCGCCTACCTTCCGTTGCTCGGCTTGCTCACGGGGTTTCTGCCGGAGGTGGAGGGAGCGAAGGGCCGGGTGGTCCTCAAGACTTGACCCACGGCAGGGTAGCAAGATCCATGTTGCCGCCGGTGAGAATGAGGCCGATGCGCCGTCCGGCGCCCGGCACCTTGCCTTGGAGGATGGCGGCGTAGGCCACGGCGGCGGACGGTTCGATGACGATGTGCAGCTTTTCCCACACCGCGCGCATCGCCACGATGATGTTCTCCTCGGACACGGTGACGATGTCATCCACGGATTGCTGGATGATCGGGAAGATTTTCTCTCCGGTGCAATTGGTGCGCAGCCCGTCGGCAATGGTCGCTGGCGTGGGAATGGAGATGCGTCGGCCCGCGCGGAAGGATTGGGCGACATCGTCGGCGAGCTCCGGCTCAACCCCAATGACCTTGATGTCCGGCGCCAGGGCCTTGGCCGCCACCGCCGTGCCACAGAGCAGGCCGCCGCCGCCGACCGGACAGAGAATGACGTCGAGCAGGGATATTTCCTCGAGCAATTCAACCGCGGCGGTGCCCTGGCCGGCGGCGACGCGGAGATCGTCGAACGGATGCACGATGGTCGCACCGGTCCGGGCCGCAACCGAGGCGCAGGCGGCTTCGCGGGCGTTGAGGTTGGGTTCGCAGAAGGTGATCCAGCCGCCGTAGCTGCCGACATTCTGCACCTTGGATTGCGGCGCATTGGTGGGCATCACGATGTGGGCGGTGATGCCGCGGAGCTGGGCGGCGCGTGCGAGGGCGGCGGCGTGGTTGCCGGAGGAGTGGGTGACCACGCCGTGGGCGGCCTCGGCATCCGTCAGGGAAAACACGGCATTGCAGGCCCCGCGCGACTTGAAGGCGCCGGCAACCTGCAGGTTCTCGCACTTGAAAAAAAGCCGGCCGCCGCACACGGTGTCGAGCGCCTCGCTGGTGAGCACGGGGGTTAGCTTGATGAAGGGCCTGATGCGCTCGTGGGCGGCGCGGATGGCGGCGAGGTCGAGGGAGGACATGAATGATTCTGGATCAGAATTAACCACGAAACACACGAATGATACGAAAAGAAAACACCCGACCAACACCGATTTCGTGTATTTGGTGTATTCCGTGGTGACTATCAGGGAAGGGTTTGATTTTGAACCGGGCACAGCTAGCCTCGCCCCCATGACCGTCAAAAAGCTTCTTCACACCCGCATGCGGGTAAACGACATCGAACGCTCGGTGAAATTCTATGAGCAGACGCTGGGCCTGAAGGTTACCCGCCGCCACACCTCGCCGCGCGGAGCCCAACTGGTGTTCCTCGCCACGCCGAACAGCGACGAGGAGGTCGAGCTCTGCCAGATGCCGGCGGGCGCCGCACCCGTGTCGGTGCAAGCCGACCTGATGCACCTGGCCTTCGCGGTGGATGATCTCGCGGCCTTCGCCGCGCAGCTGGAGAAGAAGGGTTTCAAATTGAGCGACGGACCGACCAAGACGTCGAGCGGCTCGATCATCGCCTTCATCGACGCGCCCGAGGGCTACGAGGTGGAATTGATCCAGAAGGCCTAGTGACCGCAGGGAACAGCGCTGCGACGGACAAGGGCTGGGCCGGAGCCTGGCCGGATGCACTGGCGTTTGCGGCGGGACTGGCGCTGGCGTGGTTCGATCACTGGCAGACCAAGGATCTCGTCTGGAGCCTGTGGCTGGCGAGCCTGCTGGTGGGCTATGCCATGATTGTGTGGGGCATCTTCGGGCCGGGGGCATTTATCGCCACCAAGGCGTGGAGTGACCGCGCGATGCTGCAGAACGAATCCAAGGCACCGGTGGCGGCAGCCGGGGCGGTAATGCTGATTGGCGGGTTGTTCCTGCTGGCGTTCTTCACCGTGCATTTCGGCATGTTTCATTTTGTGCACTCGGTTTTTCTGAATTCCTTCTTCCCGATCGACCCGGGCAGGAACAACTGGCCGGAAGCCGCGCTTTACCTGCAGGTTTTCCGGGAATACTGGCCCTTCGTGCTGGTCGCGGCAGTGGCCGAGCGGCGGGCATTCCTCCTTGCCCCCGCTGACCCGGGGCCGCCCGACACCTCCGTGAAGGCCGCGGACGTCAACCGCCGCCTGGCAAATCCGAAGTCGGGGTTCACCGGCATGATGGCGCCCTACAAGAATGTCGTCCGCCTGCACCTGCTGATCTTCTTCTTCGCCTTCGCGCACTTTGCAAAACTGGACAGTTTCCTGGTCTACGCGGTAGTGTATGCGGTGTATTTCTTTTCGTGGAGTCTGGTAAAGCGTGAGAAGGTTTAAGTTTTAAGGTGGAAGCCAAACTTGGGCGTAGTGGCTTAAAACTTAGACCTTAAACCTTACAACTCACCGCCCGCCATGCTTCCGTTCCCAGGCGAAGAGATATTGCTGGGCCAGGCCGGCGAGCGGACCGAAATGGGTGCGGCCGAAGTGGGCGACCGGCGCGGGCTGCCAGCCGGTAAGACCATAGCGGCGGGCGAGTGACTTGAGCACCCAGCTATCCACCGGGAAGGCCTCGAGTTTGCCCGCACCGAAAAGCAGCACGCAATCGGCGATTTTTTCCCCGACGCCGGACAGTTCGCGCAGGCGCGCCCTAGCTGCAGTGTAGGGCAGTTGTTCGGTCTCATCGAGCCAGCCGGGGCGCTGTGCGATATATTGGGCGGTCTCGTGGATGAATTTGGTGCGGAAGCCGAGCAGGCATTGACGCAGCTCTTTTTCCGGGATGACGGCGAGTTCGGCCCAGGTTGGCAGGCGGTGAAAAGGCAGGGCGGTGAGTCCCTTCGCCGCCACTCCGGCGCGGAGCGGAGTCCGCGCCCTACCAATTTCCGCCCCATGCCGCTCCGCGAGGAGCGCGAGCATCCGTTTGATCTGCACGATCTGCTTGGTGGCGCTGCAGAGGAATCCGAGCAGGGTTTCACCAAAGGGCTGCCGGAGCAGGCGTAGACCGGGGAAAGCGGCAATGCATTGCGCAAGGTGCGCGTCGCTGCGCCAGGGGAGGGTGTCGGTGAGTGCCGCCCAGTCCCGGTCGAACCCGAGATAACGGGACAGGGTGGTCGCGACCATGGAGTTCAGCGCGGCGGGCGCGCGCCACCAGAGCTGGCCGTCAGTAATTTTCAATTGAGCGACAAAGTCGGACCAGGTGCCGGTCCAGATGACTTCTGATTCAGGCTGCGACCCTACTTCGCCAAGGCTTCGAAGGGCAGATGGTCTTGCTTCGCGAAACCATCTGAATGATTGTCCGCCATCGAGCGTCTCAGCGAGGACTTCTGGCGTCACCCGGAGCGCGAGCGGCCGCCAGTCAGTCCACGCCAGCTTGTTCATGCGTCACTTGGCCGCTGGCTTTTCCCAGAGATAACTTTTCTCGGTCGCCAGCACGCGGCCGTCGGCGGTCGCAATGATGAGCAGGCGCCAGGCCACCGGTTGGGACTTGGCGGCCTGCCATTCGGGACCGGTCAGACCAAGCTGGAACACGCCGGAGCCGGAGCCAATCTCGGCCGGGAAAATGCTGGTGCGCTGGACCGATGCGCCTTGCTCGATCAGCTGAAGCTGGAACTGCGCCTTGAGGGGCGCACCGGGATTGGCCGTCCGGATGAGAAAATAATAGCCCGCGCGCTGGTCGGGATGGGTGCGCATGACCAGCTGGCCGCCGGTGTTTTCATGTCCGTCAAAATATTCCGAGATGCGCTTGAATGAGGCGGCGTCACGCCAGCCGGTGAAGACGCGGGTAATGGCAACGTCGGATGCGGAAGCAGACCCGGCAGCAAGTGCCAGCAGAAAGAGACAACCACGGATGATACGGATGGACACGGATGGATTCTTCGCTTCGCTCAAAATGACAGCAAGAGCGGACTACGGTTCAAGGTGAACCTTTTGG
The DNA here is from genome assembly GCA_009695095.1 of Lacunisphaera sp. Taxonomy (GTDB): domain Bacteria; phylum Verrucomicrobiota; class Verrucomicrobiia; order Opitutales; family Opitutaceae; genus Lacunisphaera. The sequence continues at coordinate 2,687 of SIBQ01000010.1, read as the reverse complement.
AAGCGGCGGAAGACCAGCGGAGCGGGATCCCAACCTTTGACTGCGGAGTGAAGCAGGTAGGTTTGCGCGCCAATGTAGACCGGGGCGACGGGCGTGTCGTCAAGCAGAAGTTTCTCCGCCTGCTGGAAAACCTCGTAACGACGGTGCGGGTCGAGGGTGTTGGCGGCCGTGTCGAGCAGCCGGTCATAGGCGGGATTTTTCCAGCCGGTCCAGTTGTAGGCACTCTCGCTGGCAAACAGCCCGAGAAAGGTGGCTGGGTCGGGGTAATCGGCGGTCCAGGCGGCGAGGGTGATGGCATAGTTCAATGTCTGCTGGTTCTGGACCCAGGTCTTTTGCTCGACGGGGGAGAGGGTGATGGTCACGCCCAGCTCGCGCTGCCAGATGGCCTGCAACGCCTCGGCGAGCCTGGGGCTGAGCTCGTCGTTGCGGCATTGCAGCTCGAGCGCGGGGAAGCCCTTGCCGCCGGGGAAACCGGCCTGCGCGAGAAGCTGGCGGGCGGTCTCGAACTCGGTGCCCACCGTTGCGCGGGCGGTGTAGCCGCCGGTGCCAGGCGGGGTGAGCGCGTGCGCCGGCAGGCGGCTGCCCTGCAGGACAGTACGGGCGAGGGTGTCGCGGTCGATGGCAAGCGAAAAGGCGCGGCGGACACGGGCGTTGGCCAGGGCCGGCTGAGTGACATTGAAACGGAGAAAATTGCCCTGCATCTGGGGATCGAGCCGGAGCCGGGCGGGTTCGCTCTCGCGCCAGAAGGCGAGACGGGAAACAGGCAGGTTGAAGGTGGCGTGGAGCTGGCCGGCGCGGAAATTGCGTTCCTCTACGCTGGGATTTTCGATGGGATAGAAAATAATTTGCTGGAGACGGGTCTGAGCGGCCTCCCAGTGGTGCGGATTTTTTTCGACCGTGATGCGGGCGTTGGGCGTCCATTCCTTGAGCAAGAACGGGCCGTTGCTGACGAGATTACCGGGGCGGGTCCACGCCGTGCCGCGCGCGGCCAGGCCGCCGAATCTGGCCACGACGCGCGGGTTAATCGGGAACCACGCCGGCAGGGAGACGAGCGCGGGAAGATAAGGGGTCGGCTGTCTGAGCGTGACCACCACGGTCCGCGCGTCCGGCGCGGCGAGACCGACCGCGGTCACATCGGTGAGCTTGCCTGAATTGTAATCCTCGGTGTTTTTGACCGAAAGAAAATACCAGGCTCCCTCGGCCGCAAATGCGGGATTGAGAATGCGGCGCCAGGATTGCAGGAAATCATCGGCCGTAAGTGGTTCGCCGTTGGACCATTTCAACCCGCCGCGCAGGTGAAAGGTCCAGGTGAGGCCATCGGGCGAAACCTCCCAGCGTTCGGCGGCGGCGGGCACCGGCACGGTGGTCTGTTCATCCAGCGCGGTGAGTCCCTCGAAAAGTGTGATCAGGATGATCTGGTCGTTTAGCACCGTGGCAGTCTGGGGGTCGAGGTCGCCCGGTTCGGCGGCATTGCCGACCAGCAGCGTCTGGGTGCGGAGCCCGGCCTCCACCGGGGTGTCCCGGCGCACGCAGCTGGTGCCCAGAATACAGAGGAAGGAGGACAGAATACAGAGAACAGACGAAATGCGCAGGGGCATGGGTGAGAGGAAAGCACTTATTCCGTCCCGGGCAAGGAGCGGGCGGGATATTTCTGTGTCCAAGCCCTAATAAACCCGGCAATCATCCGTGGTAGGAGCAAGGTCTCGTGAACATCGAACCGGGAAAATCCCATGCCAGATCCGATGACAGCTCCCTTGTGTCCGCGGCGGTGGCGCGCCATCAGGCGCCGCTGCTGGGGTATGTCGTCCGCCTCCTCGATGGTGATGCCGACCGGGCCCGTGATGTCTGCAGGACACCTTTGCGCGCCTCCTAGCCCAGCCGCCCGCCTCGGTGGACGGGCATGTGGCCGAATGGCTTTTTACTGTTTGCCGCAACCGCTCGCTCGACGTCTGGCGGAAGGAGGGGCGCATGAAACGCTTCGAGGAAGGGCAGGTGGAACGGCTGATCACCGCCGAGCCCCCGCCCGGCCGCACGCTGGAGCGCGCCGAGCAGCACGCGACCGCCCTGCGGCTGATCGGCCAGCTGATGCCCAACCAGCAGGAGGTCATCCGGCTGAAATTCCAAAACGGATTCAGCTACCAGGAGATCGCCCGCATCACGTCGCTGTCGACCGGCAACGTGGGCTTCATCCTGCACACCGCCCTCAAGACCCTGCGGTCGGGCATGACCTCACTGCCAGAGTAACCGAGGACCCGCCATCGCCAAGGCTGCGGCGCGGCAAGCCAGAAAACCACAGCACCAAACTAAACTTAAAATGAACACCGAGAATATTTCCCAAGATGACCCGCGCCTGACCGCCTATGCCCTCGACGAGATGGAGCCGGCGGAGCGGGCCGGGTTTGAACAGCCGCTGAGGCAAGACGCCGTGGCCCGGCAGGCTGTGGAGGAGATCCGCGCCGCCGCCGCGACGGTCACAGCCGCGCTGGAGCACGAGGCGGTCGAGTTCCATCAGCAGGTGCGCAAGCCGGTGGCCAAGATCCTGACCTGACCCCGAAACTTTGAGCTGCCTTCGGTGTTAGTCTGGGCCAGAAGAAGGACCCAGACTATGAAAGGCATTGGACATACGACCGAGGACAAGATCCGTATTTTACGGGCGGCCGATGGCGGCAAGAGCATCGCAGGGATCT
>SIBQ01000029.1 GCA_009695095.1 Lacunisphaera sp. | reverse complement strand
GCGAGGACTTGCTGAGCTTCGTCCCGGAAAGCATCCGTCCGGCTAAACTCCTTTAGCGCGATTATTCCATCCTGCTTCATGGCGAGCCAACCACAACCGCCCTGCGGGGCACCCTTCTCCCGCGGGCATGACTAGACGAAAACATGCCCGCCAGCTCGCCGGTGAAGTTTCGCGGCGGCTGCCCCCTGGGCGATGCCGGAACCCGGTCATACGAACACCCCGCTGCCGAGGAGTCGCTCGCCGTCGTACAGGGCCATGATCTGACCCGGGGCAAGCGCGCGCTGGGGTGATTCGAACTTGATGGAAGCAGTATGGCCGAGAGCGGGCGTGAACTCACAGAACACGCGGGGGTCGCGGTAGCGAACGCGGCATTCGAGGCGGCACTTTTCGGTTATCGGTTCGCCGATGAAGCTGACGCTGTGCACGCGGCACTTGCCCGTCCACAGGCCGGGGGCGTCAGGGCCGTCGAAGGCGACGAGCAGCGCGTGGTCGCTCGCGCGCTTGCTGGTGACGACATAGGCCTGGTCGTCGGTGTTCGAGGGAATGCGGATGCCCCGGCGCTGGCCGAGGGTGTAATAGTGCAGGCCGCGATGCTCGCCCAGCACCTTGCCATCGGTGGCGCGGACGATTGGACCGGGATGATCTGGCACGTAGGCTTTTAGAAAATCCGCCATCTTTACCTCGCCGATGAAGCAGATGCCCTGACTGTCCTTCTTCTGCGCCGTGGGGAGCCTGGCGTCGGCGGCAAGCCGGCGCAGCTCAGGCTTCTTCAGGTGGCCGATGGGGAAGCGCGCGTCGCGGAGCTGGGCCTGCGAAAGCAGCGCGAGGAAGTAGGACTGGTCTTTGTTCTTGTCGGCGCCTTCCAAAAGAGAGAAGGGGAGGTAGGCGGCGGTTTCCCTGCCGCCGCTTGTCGTCGATGGGGATATCGACGACCACCTCCGCGCATAATGTCCCGTTGCGACGGCCGAAAAGCCCCCGGCCTTCGCATACTTCGCGAGCACGCCGAATTTCATCTCCCGGTTGCACATGACGTCGGGGTTGGGCGTGAGGCCGCGCTGGTAGCCGTCAAGCATGTAGTCCACGATAAGCCGGCGGTAGTCCGACATCAGGTTGACGACGCGAAACTCGATGCCGATCTTCTCCGCCACGGCACGGGCGTCGTCGATGTCCTTCATCCACGGGCAGTGGCCGATGACGTTGTCCTCGTTAATCCAGTTCTTCATGTAGGCGCCGACGATGTCGTGCCCCTGCTGCTTGAGCAGGAGCGCGGCGACGGAGCTATCGACACCGCCGGACAGGGCGACGAGGATGCGTTCGGAGGACATGGAAGGAGGATTGAAGCAGTGGATGGCCACAAAAAGCACAAAAATCGCAAAAGAGGGAAGTTTTTGACCACGGGCCATTGCACGGATATGCACGGATGAGGGCCGTTGCCTTGGGTGAGCGTTTCGCATTTGTGCCCATCTGTGTAATCCGCGGTCAAAAAAATCAGGCTCTGGTTTCAGGTTTTGCCTTTGGGCGCGAAGCGCACGCTTGCGGTGGCGCGGCAAGTGCGGGAGAAGTAGTGGCGTCCCCCGTCCGCCCTTGCACACCCGCGCCCCCTTCAACGCCGACCAAGCCCAGCGCATCGCCCGGGCGTGGCTGATATCCGCCTCGACCGGCATCATCGAGCTGGATGGCGACTGGACGGGTGCCTCGCTGCCTTTGCTGGCGCCGGGCGACAAGGCGTTCGCCTTCACCGACCTGAGCCCGGCGGCGCCGTCGCTCTACGCGGACGAAGCGGCCTATTACGTGGATGACGCCGACGCGCTGGTCTTCGTGCTCGACCCGGCGGAGCACAGCTGGGTGGACTTCGGCTCGATGCCGGTCTATGTGGCGGGCGATTTCAACGGCTGGGAAGAGGCGGTGGGCGTGGCCGAATGGTGCCTGGAGCCGGGCGAACTCAACGGCCGCGAGGTGTGGCTGCTGCGCAAGCCCGCCGCGCCGCTGCTCACGGAGCCGCCGCAACATTTCAAGTTCATCACGGGCGACCATCGCTGGGTCGACCTGCCGCGCGACGCGACCAACCTTGTGCTCGACGGCAAGGGTCGCGTCAACCGCGCCATCCTCCGCTTTCGCACCGGGCGCAACCTGTTCCAATTCACTACCGAATCGCCGGTGCTGCTCAACCAGACCCACTCGGTCGTGCACGTGCGCGACGACCACGATGCACCAAAGACGCGGGTGCGGCTGGGGAAATTCTTTCACGCCATGCGCAGCGATCTGCCGCTCGGCGCAATCGTGCGCCACGGGGAGACGACCTTCCGGCTGTTCGCGCCGCGCGCGAAGCACGTGCGAGTGTTCATCTGCGAAAAACTCGAGGAACAGGCGTCTGCCTTCGGCTACGAACTGGATCGCCACGGGGAGGAGGGCGGCTGGCACGGCGTGTGGGAAGCGCACCTCGACCGCAACCTGCAGGGCTGGTATTACTGGTATTCCGTCAGCGGCCCGCACGACGTGTTCGGGCATTTCCACCCGGGCCACAAGGTGCTCGATCCCTACGCGCAGGCCACTGTAGGCCGCGAGGGCCCGGGCATCGTGCTCGACCCGGTCTGGGTGGGGTCGGGCGACCGCACCTTCCGCACCCCGGAGTGGCAGGACCTCGTCATGGCCGAGGCACACGTGCGCGATCTCGTGGCACACGCGCCCGTCTCGCTTGGGGCGGAGGAACGGCTCGGTTTTTCCGGTTTGACCAAATGGGTGGAGAGCCCGGACTTTTATTTGAAAAAACTCGGTGTGAACTGCGTCGAGCTGCAGCCGGTGCATGAATTCGACAGCCGTACCCGCGAGGAATACCACTGGGGCTACATGACGGCGAACTACTTCGCGCCGGCCAGCGCCTACGGGCGGGACGCGGCAGGGGCCTCGCCGGTGAAGGAACTGCAGGAGCTGGTGGCGGCGTTCCACCGGCAGGGCATGGCGGTGGTCATCGACGTCGTCTACAGCCACGTCGGCGAGCCGGCGCACCTGATGTTCATCGACAAGCTCTATTACTTCGAACTGGACGACAACGGCGCGCTGGCGAACTGGAGCGGCTGCGGCAACGACCTGAGCTGCCGCTCGGCCATGACGACGCGGCTCATCATCGACAGCCTCACCCATCTCATCGAGGTCTACGGGGTGGACGGTTTCCGCTTCGATCTGGCCGAACTCATCGGCGTGGTCGTGCTGCGCGAGATCGAGGCGGCGGTGAAAAAGGTGAAGCCCGACGTTATCCTCATTGCCGAGCCGTGGAGTTTCCGCGGGCACATCGCCGCCGCGTTGCGCCCGACCGGCTATGCGTCGTGGAACGACGGCTACCGGGACTTCCTCCGCGACTACGTGCGCGGCGCCGGCGCGGCGGACAAGCTGGAGTATTACCTCAAGGGCTCGCCGTGGCACTTCGCCTACTGGCCGGCGCAGACGGTCAACTACACGGAGTCGCACGACGACCGCACGTGGCTTGACGTGATCACGGAGAACGGCGCGCACAACGGCTTCCACCCGACGCAAAACGACCGGCAGCGCACGCACCTGATGGCGGCCATCCTGCTCGCCTCGGTCGGCATCCCGCTGCTCGCAGCGGGCCAGGATTTCCTGCGCTCGAAATACGGCGTGAACAATTCCTACCAGCGGGGCGACCTCAACGCCCTCGATTACCACCGCCTCGCGCGCTACCCGGCGACACACGCATATTTCGCCGACTGGATCGCGTTCCGTCTCTCACCGCGCGGCCGGCTACTGCGGCTATGGTCGCGACCCTCGGAAGGCTATTTCCAGGCGTTTCGCGGCCCGGGCCTGGCCGCCCTCGTGCTGATCTACAACGCTGACGGCAGCCAGGGCCAGTCGCGGCTGATGTTTGCCGTCAACCCGCAGCACGAGGACACGACCATTTTGATCGGTGAGTTTGGCAAATGGAACTGGGAGCTGGTCGCCGACCACGAATGCTTTTATCAGGACGGCCAGCACCCGCCGGGCGAGGTGGCTGCGTCCGAGCTGTTCATTCCGGGACTGGGCTGCAACTTATGGCAGGCGGAGCGGTAGGTCATTGCGAGGAACCCGCTGGCGGGTGACGAAGCAATCCAGCTGGATGGATCGTCACGCCCGTCCCGCAACGGCGGGCCGGGCTCGCGATGATAATCAACCGTGTGGTGCGCTTGTATTTGCGGATTATTCCGCGCCGCTTGAATCTGGCATGCATCTCGCTTGCCAACCACCGGCGCGTCCACTTCATTTCGCCTAACTGCCGGCCTTTCCTGCCGGTCGGGACAAAAGTCCACAACCCACCGCCACCATGGCAGTCAAAATCGCAATCAATGGTTTCGGCCGCATCGGCCGCCTCGTTTTCCGCGCGCTGGTCGAGCAGGGTCTGCTCGGCACCGCCCTCGATGTTGTCGCCGTCGGCGATATCGTGGCGGCCGACAACCTGGCGTATTTGCTCAAATACGACTCAACCCAGGGCCGCTTCAACGGCACGGTGTCGTCCAAAAAATCCGCGCCGGACAAGGCCGAGGATGATATGCTGGTGGTCAACGGCCGGGACATCCTTGTCGTCTCCGCCAGGTCGCCCTCCAAGCTGCCTTGGGCGAAGCTCGGGGTTCAGCTCGTGATCGAATCCACCGGCCTGTTCACCGAAGCAGAGAAGGCTAGGGAACACATCACCGCCGGCGCCAAAAAGGTAATCATCTCCGCCCCGGCCAAGGGCGAGGACATCACCATCGTCATGGGCGTAAATGACGACAAGCTGGACCTGGCCAAGCACAGCATCATTTCCAACGCTTCCTGCACCACGAACTGCCTTGCGCCGGTGGTCCACGTGCTGCTCAAGGAGGGTTTCGGCATTGAGGAAGGCTTGATGACCACCATCCACTCTTACACCGCCACGCAGAAGACCGTGGACGGCCCCTCGAAGAAGGACTGGAAGGGCGGCCGCACCGCCGCGCAGAACATCATTCCCGCCAGCACCGGCGCAGCCAAGGCCACCGCCCTCGTGCTCCCCGAGACCAAGGGCAAGCTCACCGGCATGTCCTTCCGCGTGCCGACTCCGACCGTCTCGGTCGTGGACCTCACCGTGAAGACCGTGAAGGCGACCTCCTACAAGGAGATCTGTGATGCGATGAAACGCGCCAGCGAGACCTACCTCAAGGGTATCCTCGAATACACGACCGACGAGGTTGTCTCGTCCGACTTCATCCACTGCAAGTCGTCGTCGATCTTCGACGCCGGCTCCGGCATCGAGCTCAACCCGAAGTTCTTCAAGTTGATCAGCTGGTATGACAACGAGTGGGGCTATTCCAACCGTGTCGTCGAGCTGACCCAGCGGATCGCGGCGAAACTCTGAGACGCGCATCGCCGCTCAGGAGCGAGAAGCGAGAAGTGGGAATCGAGTAGGCACACCCGATTATCTTCCTTCCTCGCTTTGTCTATTCCCGCTTCCCACTCCTCGCTTCTTTTACCATGCCCAAGTTCAAATCCATCCGCGATCTCGACCTGGCTGGCAAACGCGTGCTCATTCGCGTGGACTTCAACGTCCCGCAGGACAAGGCCACCGGTGCCATCACCAACAACCAGCGCATCACCGCCGCGCTGCCCACGATCAACTACGCCCTGGAAAAGGGCGCGTCGGTCGTGCTGATGTCGCACCTCGGCCGGCCCGACGGCAAAAGGATCGCCAAGTTCTCGCTTCAGCCCGTCGCCATGGAGCTGGAAAAACTCCTCGGCCGGCCGGTGACATTCGCCGAGGATTGCATCGGCCTGGCCGTGGAGGCGCAGGCCAAGGCGCTCAAGCCCGGCCACGTGCTGCTGCTGGAAAATCTGCGGTTCTACATCGAGGAGGAGGGCAAGGTGAAGCTGGAGGACGGCAGATCGAAAAAGGCCGACGCTGCCGCGGTGGTCGCGTTCCGCGAATCACTCTCCAGGCTCGGCGATGTGTTCGTCAACGACGCGTTCGGCACGGCGCATCGTGCGCATTCGTCGATGGTCGGCATCAATCTCAAGGACAAGGCCGCCGGCTTCCTGATGGAGGCGGAGCTGAAGGCCTTCGCGGCGGTGCTCGACCACCCGCAACGGCCGTTGCTGGCCATCCTCGGCGGTACCAAGATCGCCGACAAGATTCCCCTCATCAAGAACCTGATCGAGAAGGCCGACGAGATCATCATCGGCGGCGGCATGGCATTCACCTTTAAGAAGGTCACGCAGGGCATGGAAATCGGCACCAGCCTCTTTGATGCCGAGGGCGCGAAGCTTGTGCCCGAGCTGGTGGCGAAGGCGAAGGCCCGCGGCGTGAAGCTGATCCTCCCCCGGGATTACCTTTGCGCCGACAAATTTGACGCCAACGCCGACACCCAGGCCGCGACGGATGCCACCGGCATCCCCGCCGGCTGGATGGGCCTCGATGCGGGGCCGGTGTCCATCGGGCTTTACCACGACGCCATCCTCCGCGCGAAGACCATCATCTGGAACGGCCCGTCCGGCGTGTTCGAGTTCGAAAAATTTGCCGGCTCGACCAAGGCCATGGCCGCGGCGATCGCCGCGGCGACGGCGCGGGGAGCCACAACGGTCGTGGGCGGCGGTGACACCGCGACGGCGGCAAAGAAATTCAAGGTGGCCGGCAAGGTCACGCATTGCTCCACCGGCGGCGGGGCCAGCCTCGAGTTCCTCGAGGGCAAGGGGCTCCCCGGCGTGGCATTCTTGGAAATCTGATACTGACTAACCACGAAGCCCACGAAGTATGTTTGCTCTTCGGGAACTTCGTGTCTTCGTGGTGAAAACCAACAGCTGATCTATGATTCGAAGGAAAATCATCGCGGGGAACTGGAAGATGAACAAGCCAGCCGCCGATGGCGGCGCGCTAGCGAAAGACATTGTCGAGGAGATCGGCCGCGAGACCTCCGTAGACATAGTGCTCTGCCCGCCGTTTACCGCGCTGCAGGGCGTGGGCCACGCCCTCGAGGGCCAGGCCATCAAGCTCGGCGCGCAGAACATGCACCCCGAGAAGAACGGCGCCTACACCGGCGAGGTTTCGGCGGAGATGCTGCGCACGCTTTACGTCACGCACGTCATCCTCGGCCACTCCGAGCGCCGCACGTATTTCGCCGAGACGGACGCCTTCATTAACAAAAAAGTGCTCGCCGCTCTGACCCACCAGTTAAAGCCCATCCTATGCGTCGGCGAGACCCTCGCTGAGCGCGAGGCCGGTTCCACCCTCGCCGTGGTGCAGAGGCACGTCGAGGCCGGCCTGGCGGGGGTGACGAAGGAGCAAATTACGAACGTCATCATCGCCTACGAGCCCGTGTGGGCCATCGGCACCGGCAAGGTCGCGACCACGGCGCAGGCGCAGGAAGCGCACGCCTACATCCGCGCCCTGTTGACCAAGCTTTACGGCGCGCCGCTCGCGCAGAAGGTGCGCATCCTCTACGGCGGCTCGATGAAGCCCGCCAATGCCGCGGAGCTGCTCGCCGAGAAGGACATCGACGGCGGCCTCATTGGCGGCGCTTCGCTCGAGGCGAAGTCGTTCATCGAGCTTGTCAAGGCGGCCGACGCGGCGAAGTAAGCGGCGGTGATTGAAAGGTGGAACCCGGCCTCCGGGCGGGCTCGTGGACTTGCGCCGGGGAAAAGCGCGTCCGGAGGCCGCGTTCCACCACTCCGGCCTGCCAATCACTCCCTGAGGCCTACCCCTTAGTTTGCGGGCTTGCCCGATCCGGAAGCCATTCGGCTTAGACGCCGGCCGGATGCGGCGATTTTCCGGCATTTCTGTCTCCTGTCGCTCTGGGCCGGTCCGGCCCGGGCGACGGAATATGCCTTCGACACCGCCGGCTGGGCGATCGTGGCGCGCTTTGGCGCGCCGCCATCAACTGACACGGTGCTGATGCCTTCGCCGCGGGGAACTCCCCAGATCCGGCGGAAGTTCGAACGCCATTGCCGTCTCAACCATGCCCCCGGTGGTAAAACCCGGAAAACCAAAGGCGCTTTAGTGACGGCAGCACGAAACAATCGGGATTTGAAATCGGGGGCTCATTTTAATTAATTGTGTCATTCATCTCAACTCGACCGCCTGGCCATGTTCTCCACCAGCGTGGTGATGAACGGCGCGCCGTCGGGCAGGCGGGCGAGGACGGACTTGGCGGCGTCGGACTGCTGGCGGGCGTGGCGGCGTGAGCCATCGAGCCCGTGGAGTTTCACGAAGGTGGTCTTGCCGGACTTGGCGTCCTTGCCGCCGGTCTTGCCGAGCGTCTTGGTGTCAGCGGTGGCGTCGAGGATGTCGTCCACGATCTGGAAAGCCAGGCCAAGGTGCCGGCCGGCTTCGCGCAGGGTGGCGAGCTGCTTTTCGTTCGCGCCGCCGCAAAGCCCTCCCGCGACAAGCGCAGCGGTGAGCATGGCGGCAGTTTTATTTAGGTGGATGAACTCGAGTTCGACCGCAGTAGCATCGGTCTTCATCTCGGCGAGCAGGTCTTCCATTTGGCCGCCGATGAGATGTTCACTGCCGGCCGCGTCCGCGAATTCGCGCGTGAGGGCTTGTCCCGTCGCGGCGGGGTAATGTCGGGCGATGAGCTGGAAGGCGAGGGTGAGCAGCGCGTCGCCGGCGAGCAGCGCGGTGGCCTCGTTGAACTGCTTGTGCGCCGTCGGCCGGCCGCGGCGGAGGTCGTCGTTGTCCATGCACGGCAGGTCGTCGTGGATGAGCGAGTAGGTGTGGATGCACTCCAGTGCGATCGCGGCGACAATTGCGTCGGCCTTTTTGTCAAAAAGGTCGGCGGTGGCCAGCACGAGGAGGGGGCGGAGGCGCTTGCCCCCGGCCTGCAGGCTGTAGCGCATGGCGGCATGGAGGCGGGCGGGCCGGGTGCCGGCAGGGGGCACCAATTCGTCGAGGCCGCGCTCGACCCGGTCGCGATAGGCCTTTAACTGGGCGGTAAAATCCATGGGAGTGGGGGCGCGTTGACCTCAACGCGCCAAAAAGCTTGGGGTCAAGCCGCTCCACCAACCATTTAGCGCCAGACGGGTCAAGAAACGACTCGCCAAGCCTCGCGGGCCGAATCATACCATGGGTCACTTTTCCGGATGCCCACCTACGAATACGCCTGCGCCGAATGCGGCCACGAAATAGAAGCCTTCCAGTCAATGAAGGACAGGCCGCTCCGGCTATGTCCGGCCTGCAAGCGCCGCACGCTCAAGCGCAAGGTCGGCGGCGGCGGCGGGCTGATTTTCAAGGGCTCCGGCTTCTACATCACCGATTACAAGAAAAAGTCCGGCACCAAGCCCGAGGCCGGCGAAACCAAAGCACCTTCCAAACCCACTGAAAGCAAACCTGCGGCGGCCCCCGCCGCCGCGACCAACTAACTCCCTCCCGCCATGGCTAACGACAAACTCGGGAAAGCACTCTACGGCCCAAGCCTAACGGAAGTTGGCCTCGGGGCAGTCATGGGACTGATTCTCGGGGTCGTAGTCTGCTGCGTTTACTTGGTGTTCAAGCCAGTACAGCCGGTGAAGGGAATGCCGCCCAAGGAAAAGCAGTCCATCACCGTCGTCTATTACCTGCCCGGCGCGGAGAGCAACGCGAAGAGCAAGGGCTGGCAGGCCAAGCAAAAGCTGTTCATCACCGGCAAGAGCATCTCGCCGGTGGAGGATGAGCTCAACGCTTGGATTGGCTCCATCGGCGGAGCCCCGGCCCCGGCCGCCCCGCCTAAAGACGCCAAACCTGCCGCCGCCAAGCCCGCTGCCGCCAAGCCCGCTGCCGCCAAGCCCGCGGCCGACGCACCCGCGGCCCCACAGCTCGAGGGCATCTTTAACCCCGGGAAGCCCAATTTCCGCATCGTCAACGGCAAGCTGCAGATCGGATTCCTATGCACGCTGAACTGGTATGGCCTGATGACTGATGTCACGGTGCAGACCACCGGCAGCTTCAAGAAGTCCGGCGAAGATTTCGTGTTCACACCCGACACGATCTTCCTTGGCTCCTGCCCGGTGCATCTGCTGCCCGGGGCCGCCGGCCCGCTGATCACGCACCTCATCCGGAAGAAAAAGGCGCCCAGCGATCTCAGCGCCGCTTGGGCCAAGCTCAGCGATGTGACCATCGAGGGCAACACGCTGAAGCTCGTCGCGCAGTAATTTGATTCTGGATTTAACCAAACCAGATTTCCGCGAATAACGCCGATGGACGCGGATAATATCGATTGGGATCGTCCGCGCATATCCGCGCCATCCGCAGATACTTTTTCCTGCTTCTTCGGTTGCGGCAAAGCTGAGCCATGTCGAAAAGCCTGAAAAATATCAGCGTCGTCGCGACGGCCACCGTGGTGTCGCGCGTGCTGGGCCTTGTGCGCGAGATTTTCATCGCCGCGGTCTTCGGCACCAGTGCGCTGAACTCAGCCTTCGTTTCCGCCTTTACGCTGCCCAACCTGTTCCGCCGGCTGCTCGGCGAGGGCGCGCTGACCGCGGCTTTTGTCCCGGCGCTGAGCCATGAGCTTGAGCACCGCCAGCGCGCTGCGGCGCTTGACCTCGTCAGCAAGGTGGCGAGCTGGTTGCTGGTTGTGACGACGGGAATGGTCGCTCTGGCGATGCTGGCCTTCGCCAACGCCGCCGCGCTGCTGCGGCTGACGGGCCGGTTGGGCCTGGAGCCGGACACCGCGCAACGCCTGCTGCTGGGCGCCGACCTGGCGCTCATCCTGTTTCCCTACCTTGTGTTCGTTTGCCTCGCTGCGGCCTTCAGCGCCGCGTGCCAGGTGCTGGGCCGCTTTACCGAGCCGGCGCTGTCGCCGGTCTGGCTTAACCTCACCATCCTCGCCGCGCTGGGGCTCGGCGGCTGGTGGGCCTCGGGTGCCGCGGCCCGCATGCATCTCCTTTGCGGCGGCGTTCTCGTGGGCGGCTTTCTGCAAATGGCCGTGCCGGCCGGCGTGCTGTGCCGTGAGGGCTGGCGGCCACGCCTCGACCTGCAGATCGACGAGCGCGTGCGCGAGATCATCCGGTTGATGGCGCCGACGGTTATCGGCTCGGCGATTTACCTCATCAACATGTCGGTCTCCCGTTTCATCGGGCTGTCGCTGAACGACAGCGCCGCCTCAGTCTTGAACCTCGCCACGCGGGTGATGGAGCTGCCGATCGGCGTTTTCACGGCGGCCATCGCCACTGTGGTGTTTCCGCTCATCGCGCGCCACGCCGCGCGGTCCGACTGGGGCAAGCTGGGCGAAGATTACCACAAGGGGTTGCGGTTGGTGCTGGTCATCAACGTGCCCGCGGCCATGGGGCTGGCGCTGTTGAGCGAGCCGATTACGCGGCTGCTGTTTGAACGCGGGGCGTTTCACGCCAGCAGCACCGCGTTGATGACACCCATCCTCGCGGTCTACGCGCTCGGGCTCCCGTTCCTGTCGTTCACCACGGTGGCATTGCGCGGCTTCTACGCCCTGAAGGACACGGCGACGCCGGTGCACGCCGCTGCCCTGAGTTTTGTCATCAATCTAGTCCTGAGTCTCGTGCTGATGCAGTGGCTCTCCACTATCGGCCTGGCGCTGGCGGGCAACGTGGCAGTGCTGGCCCAGGCGTGGTTTTTGCAGACGCGGCTCACGCGCAAGCAGACCAGCCTCGGCTTTGCGCCCCTGCTCCCCAACCTCGGCAAAATCGCCGTGGCCAGCGCTCTCATGGGCGCGGTGGTCTGGGGCGGGATGAGGCTGGCGGCCCATCTGCCGCTAGCCGGCAAAGCCCAGGATATCGTCGTGGTCACGGGACTGATCCCGGTCGCATGCGCCGTTTATGCCGCGATGCTGTGGATTTTGAAAATCGAGGGGCGCGAGGACGTCGAAGCCCTCCTGACCAGACGGCGCGGCAAGACCGTCGCAAGGTAAAGCGCGCATGGAGCAACCCATCCAAGTCCGGCACAACGCCGTCACCTGCCGCTACCAGGCGATGGTGGACGGGCATCTGTCCGTGTGCGAATACGAGATCAAGGGCGGCCGGATGAATTTCACCCACACGGTCGTGCCGCCGGAGCTGCGCGGCCGGGGCATGGCGGAGTTACTGGTGCGCGCGGCGCTGGCGGATGCCCGCCAGGCTGGGCAGAAGATAGTGCCGCAATGCTCCTACGTGGCCAAGTTCATCGAGCGGAATAAGGAGTATCAGGACTTGCTGGCCTAGGGGGAACCCGACCTCCGGGCGGATTTTCCGGTTGATATCAATCGAACTCGTTCGAAGGCTGCGTTCCACTCCAGAAATAAAAAAACCCACAGCGGGCGGCTGCGGGTCGGAGAAGGGGGCAAGGTTCAGGCTTTCTGCACGAGGCCGGCCTTGATGGCCTTGACCGAGACCCACATGCGCTTGGTGCCACCGTTGGGCAGCCTGACGCGGATCCACTGCAGGTTCGGGCGGAACCAGCGCGTGGTCAGACTGGTGATGTGCATGCCGATGCCGCCGCTCTTCTTGGATTGACCCTTGCGATTGATGATCTTGCCCTTGGTGGGGCGTCTGCCGGTGATTGCGCAAATTCGTGCCATGGTGTTTCTTGAGATTAAGGGTCGTGAGTAAAGGACGGCTCAATTGCTTAGCAAGGGAAATTTGGAAAGCGGGCGCGGATCGCGCCTATTTGCGTAAAGCATGGAGCGCCTGAAACTTCTGCCCCATATTGGCGGGATGCAGGAGTTGGATGAGCATGCGTTTGCGCGAGCTGAAACTGCCGGCTTCGGCGGCGGTGATGGCGGCCAGTGATTCCGCGGCATAGCTCATGAAGAAGCTCTCCTGCGAGTCGACGCGCGCCTCGCCAAAACCGGCCCGGGCCAGTCCATCCTCGAGCCAGTCCCAGCAAATGTGGCAGGTCAGGTCCTGTCGGCCGGGCCGGGCCAGCAGGTCGTTGCCCATTTTCTGCCGGTGATAAGTGCGGCCGGTGCCTGCGGGAATATTCTCCGCCAGTTCGTGCCAGTATTTGCCGTAGTCAAAGGCCAGGAACAGGCCGGCCCATTTTTGCCCGATGATGCGCTCCAGCATGGGCACCGAGCGCAGGGGCAGATCGATATGGTAATCCTCCGATGCGGTTTTCGGCAGACGGCTGGCGTGGGCCGCCAGCTCGGCCGAGAATTCCGGCAACTCGACCTCGCGCAAGGTGCGGCCGGTCAGGGCGACGGCCAGCTCACGCCACCGGCCATGGCGCCAGACCACGCGGTGAAACGGCTGGGCATCGAACAGCTCGTTGGAAAACACCACGACGCGCGGCGGCAGGCTGAACGGCTGGCCGAGTAAAATCGTCTGATAGCCGGCAAACGGGTGCGGCAGCCCGCGAAGGATGCCACCGCCCGGCTCGGCGCCGATCTCGACGAAGTTAAAGTCCGCCGGCCGAGCCGGGGCGAGCAGCTTCACGACGGCGGCGATCACCAGTTCGCCAAAGACGGGACTAAAGGTCGTGGCGGTGAAGAAGTCAGCCTTTTCGTCCCGGCCCACGCGCCTGAAATCGCGGGTGTAATACCCGGCCGTCGGGTGATACATCGCCAGCTCCATGAAGCGGGCGAAAGGCACCCCGGTGGCCGCTTCCGGCTCCGTGGTGAAGATTTCGAAAAAGTCTGACAAGGAACCCATTTGCCAACCCAAGCATTTGCCGCCACTAAAAGCCATGCTCAAGCGATTTCTGCTCATCGCCGTCGCCGTCTTCGCCGGTTACGGGCTGGCGCAATATGCCGCCGGCCCGGCCTGCCCCGGCGGCGTCCGCTCCGGCGCCCCCAGCTGGTGGCCGGACCGCGAGCGCGACCGCACCGTGCGCTATTTCCGCGAGGTGCTGCTAATGGTGAAGGAGAATTACGTGGGCGACGCCCCGGCCGGCTACGACGACCTCACCCGCACCGCGCTCGACGGCATGCTCAGCCAGCTCGACCCGCATTCCAAGTTTCTCCACGCCGACGAATACCGGGAGACCGATGAGGAGCTGGCCAACGCCTTTGGTGGGGTGGGCATTCAGGTGGAGCAGCGCGACGGCCAGATCGTCGTCCTCGCGCCCATCGCCGGCACCCCGGCCGAGCGGGCGGGCGTGCGTCGCGGCGACCGGCTTGTGAAGATCGATGGCAAGACAATCGAGAACCCGACCATCGAGAAGATGGTGCGGCTGGTGCGCGGCGATCCCGACACCGAGGTGACGCTGACGGTCTTCCGCCCGAGCCAGAACCGGAACCACGACTTCAAGC
Organism: Lacunisphaera sp.; assembly: GCA_009695095.1. Taxonomy (GTDB): domain Bacteria; phylum Verrucomicrobiota; class Verrucomicrobiia; order Opitutales; family Opitutaceae; genus Lacunisphaera. The sequence continues at coordinate 12,369 of SIBQ01000029.1, read as the reverse complement.
TCAAGCGCGAGCGCATCCGGCTCGACAGCGTGCGCCACGCCACACTGCGCCCCGGCGGCATCGGCTACCTGCAGATCACGCTGTTCAGCGAGCGCACCGGCGAGGAATTCAGGATGGCGCTGACCGGCCTCGAAAAGCAGGGCCTGCGCGCCCTGCTGATCGACCTGCGCAACAACCCCGGCGGCCTGCTCGACGCGGCCATCGACGTGTGCAACGAGTTTTTCGGGAAGGGCGAGCTCATCGTATACACCCAGGGCCGCACGCCGGATTCGCGGGAGAATTTCAAGTCCGACGGCGCGCACCCCCGCCTCACCTATCCGGTGGCGATCCTGGTCAACGGCGGCACGGCCAGCGCGGCGGAGATCGTCTCCGGGGCCATGAAGGACACGCAGCGCGCGGTCATCGTGGGCGAAAAGACCTTCGGCAAGGGCTCCGTGCAGAGCGTGCTCGAGCTGCAGAACGGCGAGGGTCTGCGCCTGACCACCGCGCGGTACTACACGCCCAGCGGCATCACCATCCACGAGAAGGGCATCGTGCCGCAGGTCGAAATCGAGATTTCGGCGGATGACGAGGGCAAGCTCCGTCGCCAGCAGTCGCGCCCCGATCTTACCGCTCCGGTGGAGTTCAACAATCACTTCGGCTTCCAACATATTGAGGATGTCCAGCTCAACGCCGCCGAGGAAGTCCTCACCGGCTTGCTGGCGGCGAGGGGAAAATGATCCTCGCGCTCGAAAGCTCCTGCGATGAGACGGCCGTCGCCATCTTTAACCCCGCCCACGGGCTGGTGGGCGAATGGGTGCATAGCCAGATTGCCCTGCACGAGGCCTATGGCGGTGTCGTGCCCGATCTCGCCAGCCGCGAGCACTTGTCGCACATCGGCCCGCTGCTGCAGCAGGCGCTGGCGTCTGTGCCGGCCGGAACAATTTCAAAAATAGCCGTGACCAACGGCCCGGGCTTGGCCGCGTGCCTCGCGATGGGCCTGTCCGCCGCCAAGAGCCTCGGCCTAGCCTGGCACGTGCCGGTCACCGGCGTCAACCACCTCCGGGCGCACGCGTTCTCGCCGTTCATCACGCTGCATGCGGCGAATCCGACGACGTTTGATGCGGAGTTCACCCGGCTGCTGCCGCACCTCGGTCTGCTCGTGTCGGGCGGCAACACGGCCTTGTTCTCGCTCGATGTGCCGCGGCGCATCCGGCCGCTGGCCTCGACGCTCGACGACGCGGCGGGCGAGGCGCTCGACAAGGGCGCCAAGCTGCTCGGGCTCGGCTATCCCGGCGGCCCGCAGGTCGAGCAACTGGCAGCCACGGGCAACGCCGCGGCGTTTGCCTTTCCCAAGGCAGTAGCCCGGCGCGCGTCGCTGGAATTCAGTTTTTCCGGGCTGAAGACGAGCCTGCGTTACCAGCTGGAGAAGATGGCGCCGGCGGAAATCGAGCGGCGTCGTGCCGACCTCTGCGCCAGCTACCAGTGCGCGGTGTTCGAGGCGCTCGTCCGCAAGTCGAAGCTGGCGCTGGAAGGGGGAGGGTATCGCAGCTTCGGGCTGTCGGGCGGCGTGGCGAACAACATGACTCTCCAAGGCGAGCTGACAATAATGACCAAAGCCCAGGGTGTCACTTTCCTTCGCGCCCAGCCGCAGCACACCGGAGACAACGCCGGTATGATCGCCTTCGCCGCTTGGGCCGAGCGCGAAACGGGCGGCGTTAACGAGGCCGGACTTGCGCTCGAGATTGCCCCGAGCCTGCCGCTGGCGGTGACCTAAAACAGGTAGGGGCGCTTGCCCCCTGTCGTGCCATGCCTTGGCAAAGGCTGATCAAGCGTCCTTTAATTGGCATGTTAAGGGCATTGGCCCCCACCGGGTGAGCTTGGCTAGCAGGTAGGGCGCGGTCGGACTACGTTTCACTTTGAGCAGGCCGGCGAGGGGGCCTTGGTAGAGAATTTCGCCGCCGTTGGGTCCGCCGTCTGGCCCGAGTTCAATCGCATAGTCGGCCTCGGCCAGCAGATCGAGGTGGTGCTCGATGACGACGACGGTGTGGCCTTGGTCCACTAGACTGTGCAACACGCGGATAAGCTTCTCGCAGTCGCTCAGGTGCAGGCCGATGGTCGGCTCCTCGAGCAGGTAGAGATTGCGCACCGCGATGTTGTGTGAGCGTTCCCGGTAGGTTTGCAGGCCACCGGCCAGTTCCGTGACGAGCTTGAGCCGCTGGGCCTCGCCGCCAGAGAGCGACGGGCTGCTCTGGCCGAGGGTCAGGTAACCGAGCCCGCAATCGACCATCAGCTTGCAGACCTGTGAGAGCTGTGAATGGAAATCGAAGAACACGGCCGCTTCATCAAAAGACAACTGCAACACCTGGCCGATGGCCTTGTTTTTCCAGGTGATGTCGGACAGCTCCGCGCTGTAGCGCGAACCGCCGCAGGCGTCGCACGGCATGTAGGAGTCGGGCATGAAGGCCATCTCGAACTTGATGCGGCCGGCGCCGGAGCAGGTCTCGCAGCGGCCACCGGCCCTGCCGGACTCGTCGCCGCCCGCGCTGTTGAAGGAGAAACGGCTCGCGGTGTAGCCGCGCATCCTGGCCTCGGGCAGCGAGGCGAAGAGCTGCCGGATGAGATTGAAGATGCCGAGGTAGGTGGCGGGCGTGGAGCGCGGGGTCTTGCCGATCGGCGACTGGTCGACCTCGATGACAGAGCGGAAGCCGTTGGCAGAACGCAGTTCTGTAAACGGCAGTGACGAGTGACGGGTGATGCGTGACGAGTCGTCGGGCTCGAAACCGGAGAGTTTGACGAACTCTTTGCCGGTGAGGCGGGCCCGCCTGTGCTTGATGGCGGTAGTGACGGCGGGGTGCAGGATATCACGGAAGAGGGTGGACTTGCCGGCGCCGCTGGGACCACAGACCATAATCAGTCGGCCGAGCGGCAGACGGAGGTCAACGGCCGCAAGGTTGCGGAAATTTACGCCGCTCAATTCCAGCCAGGCCGGATTCTTTGGCGTGGGGGTTTTCACGGCTGGGATTTCCCGATACGTTCCCCGTATCGGGTGGGTGAGGCCCTTGGCGAGGAAGAGGCCGGTCAGCGAAGAGGGGTTCTGTTTGATGGCGGCGGGAGTGTCATTGGCGAGCACGGTGCCGCCGTGGATGCCGGCGCCGGTGCCGAGGTCGATGATGCGGTCGGCGCGCGCCATGACGACGTCATCGTGCTCGACCACGAGGACCGTATTGCCCTTATCGCGCAGGGTGATGAGCGTGTCGATTAACCGCTCGTTGTCGCGGGCGTGCAGGCCGATGGAAGGTTCGTCGAGCACATAGAGGACGCCGGTGAGGTTCGAGCCGAGCTGGGCGGCAAGGCGGATGCGCTGGGCTTCACCGCCCGAAAGCGTCTCGGTGGGCCGGTCCAGCTGGAGGTAGTCGAGGCCGACTGAGCCGAGAAAGCGCAACCGCTCCTCGATCTGCGGGACGATGTCCTGCGTGATGAGCCGACCGCGGCCATCGAGCTGCAGGTTGCGCAGGCGGGCGAGCAGTTCGTCGGGCGTGAGCCGGATCAGCGCAGGCAGGGAGAGCGGCTCGCCGCGCTTGAGCGGAAGTTTCACCGCGCGGGCAATGCGGTTGAGCCGTTCGCCGTGACACGTGGGGCAGCCGGTGGATTTTTGATTTTCGATTTCGGATCTTAGATTGGATTTTAAGTCGGCCAGTTCGACCGGGAGCTGTTCGGCCTCATCGTCTTTCTCTTCCAGCATCCAGTCATAGATGCGGCCGTGACCGCGGCAGGTCGGGCACCAGCCCTTGGGCGAATTGAAGGAGAAGTGCTTCGGCTCCAGCTCCGGAAACGACTCGCCACTCCCGATGTCGGTGCGGGTGGTGGAGAACCAGGAGAGGACTTTGCCGTCGGGTGTCAGGAGGAAGCAGGAGCCCTTGCCGAGCTTCAGGGCCAGCGCCAGTCCCGCGGCGATTGTCTCCCTGCTGGGTTTGCCGCGCAGGTCGGCGACGACAGCCTCGATGTCGTGCTCCTTGTAGCGCTCGAGTTTTTGGAAGGTATCGGTGCGCAGCAGCCGGCCGTCGGCGCGCATCAGCTCGAAGCCCTGCTTGCCGATCCATTTGGCGATGGGCTCGTGGTGGCCCTTGCGGCCGCGGATGAGCGGGGCGCAGAGGTAGAGGTGTTTCGCTTTTCTAGCCTTGGGCAAAGCGAGGACTTGGGCGAGCAACTGCCGGAGCTGGCCGGGCGTGAGCGGCGTGACGGCCCGGCCCGACTCGGGATGGTGCTGCACGCCAAGCCGGGCGTAGAGCAGGCGCAGGTATTGCGCGACCTCGGTGATGGTGGCGACGGTGGACTTGCGCGAGCCGCGGGTGACGCGCTGCTCGATGGCGACCGTGGGCGGAATGCCGCTGAGCCGGTCGATGTCGGGTCGGGGCAGTTGCTCGACGAACTGCCGCGCATAGGGCGACATCGACTCCATGAAGCGCCGCTGGCCCTCGGCGAATATGATGTCGAAGGCCAGAGTAGACTTGCCTGAGCCGGACACGCCCGTGACGACTGAGAGCTGCCGGTGTGGGATGGAGACGGAGATGTTCTTCAGATTGTTCTCACGCGCTCCGATCAAAGTCATCTCGCCCGGAGCCATAGTGAGGCCCGTCTGGTAGGGCGCAGCGTCCTCGGCCGCCGCCAACTCGGGTTTGTAGTCTAATAGACTACTAACATCCAAGGCCGCCTTGAGAAAAGGGGAAGTTGCAGTATCCGCCGCCGCCAACTTCTCCGGCGGGCCCTCGGCGATGATCCGGCCGCCCTGCACGCCGGCCCCGGGACCGACCTCGAGGATCCAGTCGGCGGACTTCAGCACGTCGAGATTGTGCTCGATGACCACGATGCTATGGCCGCGGTCCACGATGCGCGACAGCACGGCCAGCAGGCGTTTCACGTCGTGGCGATGCAAACCGGTCGTCGGTTCGTCAAGGAGCAGCAGCGCCCCTTGGATAGCTTTCGTGGCCTCATCGGTGAAATCGCTGAGATAGCGGGCGAGCTTCAGGCGCTGGGATTCGCCGCCGGAGAGAGTGTTCAACGGCTGGCCGAGCGGCAGGTAGCCGAGGCCGACCTCGTCAAGCGCAGCCAGGCGACGGTGGATCTCGGGGTGGGCAGCAAAGATCACCAGGGAATTGGTGACGGTCGTGGCGAGCAGGTCGGCGATCGAGTGGCCTTTCCAGGTGATGGCAAGCGTCTCGGGTTTGAAGCGACGGCCCTCGCAGATGGGGCAGGGCACAAAGACGTCGGAGAGAAACTGCATCTCAACCCGTTCGCTGCCGAGACCCAGGCAGTGGTCGCAGCGGCCGTCGCCACTGTTGAAGGAGAAACTCGAGGGGCTGAAGCCGGCCGCCTGCGCGGCGGGCACGGTGGCGTAGAGTTCGCGGATGAGTTCCCAAGCTTCACAGTAGAGGGCGGGATTCGAGCGCGGCGTGCGACTGAGCGGCGACTGGTCGACCAGCACGACCTCGGAGAACGCGAGGTCGGACATGACCCCCTCGATCTCGGCCGGGTCCTCGGTCATCAGGCTGCGCTGGGTGAGCAAGCCCTGGCAGATGACATTGTCGAGGAGCGTAGATTTGCCCGAGCCCGATACCCCGGAGAGACAGACGAGACGCTGCAAGGGGAGACGGAAGCTGAGATTCCGAATGTTGTGCTTCGTGGCGTTGCTGAAGGCCAGCCAGTGCCCGGGTTTGGGGCGGCGCTGAGCCGGGGCGTCAACACGCTGGCGCCTAGAGAAGTAGGCGCCGGTTATGCTGCAGGGTGAGCGAAGCATGTCATCAACGCTTCCCTGGAAGACGATTTCCCCGCCCCGCGCGCCGGGCTCGGGGCCAATCTCAACCACATGATCAGCGGCGCGGATCATCGCCTCGTCGTGCTCGACGACGACGACGGTGTTGCCCGTGTCGGTCAGGGTGCGGATAATGCCGAGGAGGCGGTCGATGTCGCACGAGTGCAGGCCGACGGACGGCTCGTCGAGGACGAAGAGCGTGTCGACCAGCGAGGTGCCGAGGCAGGAGGTGAGGTTTACGCGCTGGACCTCGCCGCCGGAGAGCGTGCGCGAGGAGCGGTCGAGGGTCAGGTAGCCAAGCCCGACTTGCTCGAGGTAGCGCAGACGCGTGACGATCGAGTCGTGGGCAATCGAGGCGCTGTGCGCCTCGGGAATTGTAAATTTCGGATTTTCGGTTCTCGATTGGCGAATCAGGGTCAGGAGCTCACTGATCGGAAGTTGATAGAGCTGCGGCAGGGTGTAGCCGCGCCATTTCCAGCAGAGCGCCTCGGGCTGGAGCCGGGCGCCGCGGCATTCGGGGCAGGGATTATAGGCCCGGAAGTGCGAGAGAAAGACCCGCACGTGCATCTTGTAGGTAGTTTTTTCCATCCAGCGGAAAAAGCCTTTCAGCCCATACCAGTATTTCGGCCAGCAGTTGGTCTTGCCGTCGTAGCCCGGCGAGCCGTCGATCACGAAGGACTTCTGCTCCAGCGTGAGCGCGGCGTAGGGAACATGAGTTGGGATGCCGAGTTTCCGGATGAACTTGAGGAGATCCTTCTTGGACTCGCCGTAAACCTTCCCTTCCCAAGCCTTGATGGCGCCGTGGTCAATAGACACGGAGTGGTCTGGGATGGCGAGGCGGTAGTCGATATCGATGACCCGGCCGAAGCCGCGGCATTTCGGGCAGGCACCAAGGGGAGAGTTGAACGAAAACAGCCCGGGTGTGGCCGGGCGGAAGGTGTGACCGGTCTTGTGCGTGTGCAGCCCGCGGGAGTAGTGGCCGGCCTCGATAAATTTCAGATTTGAGATTTCCGATTTAAGATTGGCAAACAGGTGGATCTCGCCGTGGCCAAAATGCAGGGCGGCTTCGCAGGCTTCGAGGAAGCGGGATTTGTTCTCGGCGACGATTCGCAACCGGTCCTGGATGACAAAAAGGAACGTCCAGCGTTCAACGTCCAACTTAGATCGTTCAGCTTTCGAGCCAGCCAACGCGGCCAGCAGCTCGTCTATCTTGTGCAGCGCCAGCGGGGTGTCGTTGGCCGTTGGGCGTTGTTTCTTGGCCGTTGATCGTTGCCCCGCCGATCCCAACACCCGCGTGTAACCCTGGCCCTTGATGCTGGTGAGCACCTCCGTCCACTTGAGATTGGCGGATTTGGCGATGCGGAAGCAGAGCAACAGGGTGGCGGCCGGGTGTGCGGCGTGGGTCTTTGTCCAAATGGTCTGCGGGGTGTCATCCTCGACCTTCTCGCCGGTGGCGGGGTCGAAACACTCCGCGACGTGGCTGAACCAGACTTTGGCGAAGTCGGTCAGCTCCGTCATGGTGCCGACGGTGGAGCGCGAGGTCTTGACGGTGTTGGTCTGCTCGATGGCGATGGACGGGCGGATATTCTCGATGGCGTCGACCCTGGGCTTGTCGAGCAGTTCGAGGAACTGCCGGGTGTAGGCGCTGAAGGTCTCGACGTAGCGGCGCTGGCCCTCGGCATGGAGCGTGTCGAACACCAGCGAGGACTTGCCGGCGCCGCTCAGGCCGGTGACGACGATGAACTTGCCAAGCGGGAGATCGAGGTCGAAGCCCTTGAGGTTGTTCTGGCGGACGCCACGCAGGCGGATGGACTCGGACGCGGGGGAAGTCGGCACGGAAAGCATTGAATGATGACGAATCAGCGGAACGCAAACCGGCGCAGGTTTCAACCCGTGCCCGCTGACATAACGCTGTCAGGAGCCACCCGTGGCCGTCAGGCCTTTGTCAACTCGCGAAAAAGATTCAGGTGCGCCTGCACCTGATGCTCGGGCACAAAATGGGACTGGGCATGCCGCCGGCCGCAGTCGGAGAAGCGTTTCCGCTGGGCGGGCTCGCGGATGAGCCGGTCAAGCGCCGAGAGGAAACCATCTTGATCATGGTTCGCGATGAGGCAGCCGGAGCGGTCGGGGGCAAAACATTCGCCCACGCCCACGATGTCGTAGGCGACGGCGGGCAGGCCGTGCAGCTGGGCCTCGATGAGGAAATTCGAGAGCGACTCGCTCTGCGAGGCGAGCAGAGCGAGATCGGCCGCGTGGTAGAGTGGCGTGGGCTCGGGCTGGTAGCCGAGGAATTTTACACGCGAGCCGAGTCCGAGGTCGTGGGCGAGGCGCTCGCATTTTTTACGCGCCTGACCCTCGCCCGCAAGCCAGAGCTGCCAGTCGACGTAGCCGGGCAGCCGGGCGCAAATCTCGATAAGCTCTCGCTGGTTTTTCTCCCGCCGGAACATCGCCACATTGAGCAGGACCACGGTGCTCTGGTTGGCCCCGTAATAGCGCCGCAGGGAGTGGTTGCGCGGCGCGGTGTCATCGGTGAAGCGCAGCACGGGGTTGTGAATGACGGTGATCTTGTGGGCGGGGATGTCATACACATCGGCGAGCACGCGCTTGGCAACATGGCTGTTGGCCACGACATGCCGGCAACGGCGCAGCGAGTGGACGAAGAGCCAGGGAAGCAGCTTGCCCGTGCGCATCGTGCAGATGATGGCAGCCCGGGGAAGCCGGCCCTGGATGAAGCTGGCGTAGCAGTTCGCCATGCGGCCCATGCACAGCACGAGGTCCGGGGCGGATGCATCCGCCGCCCGCAGCAGGCCCGGGGCGAACCAGTCGAGTCCGGTGTCGAACGGCTGCAGGGAGCGGAAGGCGAAGGGCTGCTGCTCGCCGTCGAGCGTCAGCTCGCCGCGCGGGCGGAAGGTGAAGAGGGTGATTTCGTGCCCGGCCCGGGCGAAGGCCGTGGCCATAAAGATGGACTGGCGCTCGGTGCCGCCACTGCGGAGGTAGTCCTGGACGATGAGAATTTTCATTGCTCCGCGGGAGGCCGCGGCAAAGGTCAAAGCTATCATTCAATGAACAGCGCATTCGTCAATCTGCTGGTGCGGTGGGCGGCACTGGCCCTCGGGGTGGTGCTGAGCACCGTGCTCGTGCCCGGCATCAGCTACGATACCAGCTTGACCCTCTTCATCGTCGTGGTGCTGCTGAGCTTTTTCAACGCGGTGCTGAAACCCTTGCTGATGCTTTTCGCCCTGCCGTTCATCGTCCTGACCCTCGGCCTCGGCATCTGGCTGATTAACGCCCTGCTGTTCTACTTCGTGGGCCGGCTGGTGGTGGGCTTTCACGTGGCGGGCTTCGGCTCGGCCCTGTTCGGCGCGTTGATCGTCAGCTTGGCCAACCTGGTGATGAGCCGGGTGCTGGCGCCGCCCCGGCCGCCGCCGGGCGCCCGGCCAGCGAAGCGGGATGAGGTGATTGATATTTAGGTCGCTTTGTTTGCACAGGAGATAACGGAGAAAATGCCGGAAACTGATTGGCTCTATTTTCTCAGATAACTCCTGTAAGAATATAGCCGATGCTGTTGCTGACTTTCCGTTTGACGGATATGGCTGGTGAGGAGACTTTGCCCGCTGATAGATTTCAGTCATGTCCGACACGATTTACGACTTGGTGGTCATCGGCGGCGGCCCGGCCGGCTATGCCGGCGCGATCCGCGCCGGCCAGCTGGGCAAAAAGGTTGTCTGCATCGAACTGGAGCGCGCGGGCGGCACCTGCCTCAACTGGGGCTGCATCCCGACCAAGGCGCTGCTCAAGAGCGCGGAGCTCTACCGCACCTTCCAGAAGGCCGAGTTTTACGGCTTCAGCGTGTCGGGCCTGACCTTTGATTTCGAGAAGGTCATGCAACGATCCCGCGGTGTCTCGACCCAGATGTCCAAGGGCATCGAGTTTCTCTTCAAGAAGAACAAGGTGGATTACTTTGTCGGCAAGGGGCAGGTCACCATTCCCGGCATGGTGGAGATCACCGAAGGCGAGCATAAGGGAAAATATTTCCGCACCAAAAACATCCTGCTCGCCACCGGCCAGAAGCCCAAGGCTCTGCCCGGCCTGCCGGTCGACGGCGTGCGGGTGCAGACCTCTCGCGAGGCGCTCGTGCCGAAAGCGCTGCCGAAAGCACTGGTGATCATCGGTGCCGGCGCCATCGGCGTGGAGTTCGCGTATTTCTTCAACGCCTTCGGCTGCAAGGTGACGCTGGTGGAGATGCTCCCGCAGGTCCTGCCGGTCGAGGACGAGGACGTGGCCCGGACGCTCGAGCGCAGTTTCGCCAAGCAGGGCATCACCGTGCATACGAGCACCAAGTGTGAAAACATCAAGGTCGGCGCCAAGTCGGTGAAGCTCGACCTGGTGAAGGACGGCGTCAAAACCGAGGTCGAGACCGAGAGCGTGCTCGTCGCTATCGGTATCACCTCCGCGCTTGAGGGCCTGCTTTCGCCCAAGGTGAAACTGGATCTCGACCGCGGCTTTGTGAAGGTCGGCGCCGATTACCAGACCAGCGTGCCCGGCATCTACGCCGCGGGCGACATCCAGGGCCCGCCGTGGCTGGCGCATGTCGCCACCTTCCGCGCGGTCAATGCCATCAACGGCATGTTCGGCCACAGCCAGCCGAAGCTGGTCGGTAATTTCCCGGGGTGCACCTACTGCCAGCCGCAGGTGGCCAGCACCGGCCTGACCGAGAGGGCCTGCCAGGAGCGGAAGCTCGATTACAAGATCGGCAAGTTCCCGTTCGCGGCGTCCGGCAAGGCCGTGGCTTCCGGCGACTCCGAGGGTTTTGTGAAGGTCATCAGCGACGCCAAAACCGGCGAGATTCTCGGTGTACATATTCTCGGCAACGAGGCGACCGAGCTGATTGCCGAATATGGCCTGGCGATGAATCTCGAGGCGACGGTGGAGGACATCCACCACACCATCCACGCCCACCCGACGCTGTCGGAGGCCAACATGGAAGCTGCCGCGGCGACGACCAGCGAGGCGATCCATATCTGAGCGGCGGCCCTACCGCCTTGCATCCACTGCCCAAATTGCGGCAAAAATCCAGTTTCCTATCAGTCAGTACTAGCATCATCGTTTTCCTCGCCTCCACGCTTCCGTGTACACCATTGGCACTGACATCCCCGTTGATGGCGGCTACACCGCGAAATAACCTCCACCCACGAATAACTGATGCAAACCGCCCGCTTCGCCGATTTAGAACTTTCCACCTTGATCCTGGGCACGGTTCAGTTCGGCCTCAACTATGGCATTGCCAATAAAAGCGGCCAGCCTTCGTATCGGACAGTACTCGATATTCTCGCTGCAGCCCATGAAGGCGGCGTCAACTGCTTCGATACGGCCGTGATCTATGGCAACAGCGAGGAAGTACTGGGCAAAGCCCTGGCGGAATTGGGCCTCAAGGATAAATTTATCGCCATCACCAAAGTGCGGCACATGGACGATGATTTCTCATCGTCGCAGGCCGCCGATGAATTCGTCGAAGAATCGGTAACAGGCTCGCTGCGCCGTCTCGGTCTCGATGTCCTTCCCATCTGTTTGTTTCACGCGGAAGGCAATTTTCGTTATGTCGAGTCGTTGCTGAAGTTGAAAGATAAAGGTCTCGTCCGCCACATTGGTTCGTCCGTGAATACACCCGAAGCCACCGCCAGCATCATCGCATCGGGCTGCGCCGAAGCCCTGCAAATACCCACCAGCATACTCGATCATCGCTTCACGCGTGGCGGAATTTTTCGCGACGCTAAGCAGCACGGCATTGCCATCTTCGTGCGCAGTGTGTACTTGCAGGGGCTGGCGCTGATGGCGGAAGAGGAGATTCCCGAAGACATTGGCGCCGTGATTCCAGTACGACGCAAACTACAAGAATTGGCGAGTGAAGCAGGTATGGTGATGGAAGAATTAGCCGCGCGTTATGTGCTCAGCCTGCCCGGTTTCACCTGCGCCGTGGTCGGGATAGAAACCGTGCAACAGGTGCGCCACAACACCAGCCTGTTCGCAAAAAAGCCTTTAGAACCGGCTCTGGTGCAGGCGATTGAGGAGATAGTGACAGACTTGCCGGACAATATTCTCAAGCCCGGTATGTGGTCGAAGCGCATGGCGGATGTGAAGCCGATAAAGCGTTAATCGCCCCTGCTCCTCACCATGACGTGGCGGACGCAAGGACGAGCGATCGCTGCTTCGGATGACAAGCGCAGAAGGACCGCCGGCAGAGAAAACGCCGTCAGGATCGACGGTTGCTACCTTCCAAAAAGCTGACGCATGTGAGTTTTGATTGGGCCAGGTTGAGTTCGCCCAGTGCAGCCACTTCAGGGGCCAAACCTCACTGGCGACTTGGACTACTCGAAATCGAGCGTGACCCCGCGGAGTACGGGCAGGGCGCCGCCGGGATTTTCCAGGAGGGCCTGGAACTGCACCCACGGGCCTTTCAGCGAGAGGTCGGCGGACGCAGCCGGCTTGGAGAAATCTGAGCTGGAACCTTTTGGGCCTTCCCACGTCGCTTTCGCCAGCGCCTCGGCGGTGGCGGCGGAGCGCACCTGAAAACGCACCGC
>SIBQ01000009.1 GCA_009695095.1 Lacunisphaera sp. | reverse complement strand
ACAGATCCCTGCGATGCTCTTGCCGCCATCGGCCGCCCGTAAAATACGGATCTTGTCCTCGGTCGTATGTCCAATGCCTTTCATAGTCTGGGTCCTTCTTCTGGCCCAGACTAACACCGAAGGCAGCTCAAAGTTTCGGGGTCAGGTCATGCTCGACTGGAGCATCCGCGTCGGCATGAACAGCGGCCCGGTCGTCGCCGGCATCATCGGCACCAAGAAGTTTTCCTACGACCTGTGAGGTGACACCGTCAACATCGCCAGCCGCATGGAGTCGCACGGGCAGCCGGGCTTCATTCAGGTTTCGGAGGCCACCAAGAAGCTCCGCGCGGGCAAATACGACTTCAAGCCGATGGGCGTGATTGAGATCAAGAACTCCACGCCCATGCCCACCTTCTTGCTCGGCCTGAAGGGCGCGGCGAAGTAGTTACTCCTTCGCCGTCCACTTGAAGACCAGCGTGGACAGCCCGGGCAGCGTCAGGCTCAGCGAATTCTCGTGGCCGTCGGCCGGCTGGGTGCTGGCTGGCCGGCCACCGTGGTTGCCGAAGCCGGTGCCGCCGTAATATAGTGAGTTGGTGTTCAGGACTTCCTTCCAGTAGCCCGCGTGGGGCACGCCCACGTTGTAGCGCGTTCGAATCAGCGGCGTGAAATTGCTCACCACTAGATACGCTGACTTCTGCGCGGCGTCCAGCCGCAGGAAACTGATGACGCTGCGGTCGCCGTCGTTGCAATTCACCCAGCGGAAGCCGCCGGAACGGAAGTCGGCGCAGCTCAGCACCGGGTCGCCGGTGTAGAGCCGGTTCAGGTCACGCACCACCAGCCGCAGCCCTTCGTGCTGCGGCTCCTTTAGCAGGTGCCATTCGAGGCTGGCGTCGTGCTTCCACTCGCCGCGCTGGCCAAATTCACTGCCCATGAACAGCAGCTTTTTCCCGGGATACAGCCAGATGTAGCCGAAGAGGGTCCGCAGGTTGGCGGCTTTTTCGGCAACGCTGCCCGCGGCCATTTTGCTGAGCATCGAGGACTTCATGTGCACGACCTCGTCGTGCGAGTAGACCGAAATGAAATTCTCCGAATACTGGTAGATCATCCCGAAGGTCAGCTTGTCATGCGACCACTTGCGGTGGATGGGATCCTTTTGGAAATACGCGAGCGTGTCGTGCATCATACCCATGTTCCACTTATAGTCGAAACCGAGGCCCCCGTCCTTTGTCGGTCGGCTGACCATGGCGAACGCAGTGGACTCCTCCGCGATGGTGATCGCGCCGGGATAATACTGGTGCACGAGGTCGTTCACCTGCCGCAGAAAGTTGATGGCCTCGATGTTCTCCCGTCCGCCGTATCGGTTGGGAATCCATTCGCCGGCTTTGCGCGAGTAGTCGAGGTAGAGCATCGACGCGACCGCGTCCACCCGCAAACCGTCGATGTGATATCGCTCGAGCCACGACAGTGCGCTGGCGATGAGGAAGCACCGCACCTCCTGCCGGCCGTAGTTGAATATCAGCGTGCCCCAGTCCTGGTGCGCGCCCAGCCGCGGGTCAGCGTGCTCGTAGAGGTGCGTGCCGTCGAATTGGGCCAGGGCAAAACTGTCGCGCGGGAAATGCGCCGGCACCCAGTCCACGATGATGCCGAGGCCGCGGCTATGCAGGTGGTCGACGAAGAACTGAAAATCCTCCGGCGTGCCCCAGCGGTGCGTCGGGGCGAAGAAACCCGTGACCTGGTAACCCCACGAACCGGTGAAAGGAAACTCGCTGACCGGCAGCACCTCGATATGGGTGAAGCCCATCTCGCTCACGTAGTCCGCCAGCAGCGGCGCGAGTTCGCGGTAGGTGAACGGCCGGTTGGCCTCCGCCATGTTTCGCTTCCAGGAGCCGAGGTGCACTTCGTAGATTGACATCGGCCGGTCCACCTGCCCGGCCTGCGCGCGGCGCTTCGCCATCCAATCGGCATCCGTCCACGCGTAGCGGCTCGTGTCGCAGATAATGGCCGCGTTGTTCGGCGGCGCCTCGAAATATGTGCCATAGGGGTCGGTCTTCAGCCGCATGTGCCCGTGCTGGTCCCAGACAGCAAATTTGTAGAGCCCGCCCTCGCGCGCATCGGGCACAAAAAGCTCCCACACCCCCGAGCCACCGAGCGGCCGCATGGGATGATAGCGTGCGTCCCAGCCGTTGAAATTGCCGACGAGCGACACGCGCGAGGCGGCCGGCGCCCACACCGCGAAGGCCACACCGGGCACGCCGCCCATCATCCGGCTGTGTGCACCTAGTTTTTCGTAGACGCGGTGCTCGTTACCCTCGTTGAAGAGGTAGAGGTCCTGCTTCGACACCGAGGGCAGGAACGAGTAGGCGTTATGAACCTGGTGGATGTCGCCCCAGGAGGTCTGATAGCGCAGTTGGTAGCGGAATATTTTCCTGCCCGGGATGAACACCTCGAAGAAACCCTCGGGCGCGAGTTGCTGCATCGGGTGCGCTGGCGCCCCGGGGGCATCGAGCTCCACCACGGCACATTTTTCCGCCGCTCGCATGAACGCCCGCACCACCACCCCGAATTTGGCCCCGTGGGTCAGTGGGTGCATGCCCAGCCAGCCATGCGGGTTGGCCTGTTGATTCCCCAGGAAGGCGCTGAGCTCGTTGACGGGTATGATCACAGGACTAAGTCGGTCAATTGTGCCCGGCTCCTGCACCGCGTCCACTCGAAACATTTGCCTGCGTTTTTTGCGCCGGAGGACGCATAACTCAGGTAAAACCCGGGCCGCCAGCAGTCGGCCACAGGGGACCAATCCCCGCGCCGACAGGTAATGACTTCGGAAATCTATTTGCCCCGACCCGCCCCGCCCGCCACTTCAGACTCATGCCGCCCGCCCGCGTCAACCGACTCCTCACCACCCTTGGTGCCGCCTGCCTAGTTGCGGCCCTGGTTCACGCGGAGGAACAGCAACCGGTGATCACCGGCAAACTGTTCAATTACGACGCCGCCACCAGCCAGACCGTGGTCACCGGCGACGCCCGGCTGGTCTACGGCGACACCGTGCTAACCGCCGACGAGATCCGCTACCACACCGCCACCCACATCGTGGCGGCCAAGGGCACCTTCGTTCTTACCTCCGGTCAGCGCCGCCTCGTCGCCGACGAGGGCACCTACGACCTCGCCACCAAGGGCCTGCAGGTGCTCAACCTCCGCGTCGGGGAATTTCCCATCTATGTGTCAGGCGATACGGTGGAAGGCACGCTGGACGAGCTCGTCTTCACCGACGCCACCGTCTTTTTTCGCGAAAACGCCGGCTACACTCCCTCCATCCATGCCCGGCGCCTCACCTACGCCCGCGGCCGGATCGTCCGCGCCGAGGGCCTGCGCGTCGGCCTGCTCGGCGGGCATTTCATCTCCTTTCCACACTTCGAGCAGGCGCTCGATGCCGATTTTGTCTCCTACATCAGCGCCCGGGTGGGGTATCTGGGCAATCTCGGCGTCTTGGCCGAGTTGGGCTTCCACCTGCCCGTGGCGGAGGGCGTCAAACTCGGCGCCAACATCGGCCTCTACTCGGCCCGTGGCATCATGGCCGGTCCTGCCGGCCGCTACCACCGCGCCAATGACGGCGGCTCAGTGGACGGCTTCTTCCGCTCCGGCTACATCAACGACTACGGCGACCGGCGCACCGGCGTGCTCGGCGCACCCGTGCCGCGTGACCGCGCCTACTTCGCCTGGGAACATCGCCAGCAGGTCGGCGAGCACTTCACGCTCAACGGCCAGTTCAACTACTGGAGCGATTCCGAAATTCTGCGCGACTTCGACCACAAGCGCTTCGACCGGTTCCAGCAGCCCGACTCCTTCCTCGAGGCCGTCTACACCGGCGGCAATTACTCGCTCAGCGCTTTCGCCCGCGTCCATCCCAACTCCTACCACCGCGTGCAGGAGCGTCTGCCCGAGGTGCGGTTCGATTTGCTGCCGACCGCCCTGACCCTCGGGATTTACCAGCGCTTGAGCGCCAGCGCCGCCGTGCTCCAAACCGATGCATTCGAGAACGACCCGGAGCTCCGCACCAACCGCCTTGACGCCTACTTTGGCCTCGAGCGCCCCATTGCGCCCACGCCGTGGTTCAGCTTCACGCCCGTCGCCGGGGGCCACGTGACCCACTACACCGATGCCATCGGCGGCCGGGACACCTACACACGCACGCTCGGCGAAGTCGGTTTCGACGCCCGCCTGCTCACCAGCGGCACCTTCGACTTCAAAAACAAAATCTGGAAGATCGATGGCCTCCGACACCTCGTTGAACCCAGGCTTTCCTACCGCTACGCCCCGAAAGCGGATGACGGCCGCGCCTTCATCCCCGCGATCGATCGCCGCGCCTTCTCCACCTACCTGCAGCCGCTCTCCATCGGCGACTCCCGCAACCTCGACGACTTCGACTCGCTCAACACCCTGCGCCTGCAACTCGGCAACACCCTGCAGACCCGCGATCACACCTACGGCTCGCGCAATCTGGCCACACTCAACTTCGCCGCCGACTATCGCTTCGACCGCCCCACCGGCCAACGCGCGCTCTCGGACATCTACAGCGAGTTCACCCTCACGCCCGCACCGTGGTTGCGCTTGGGGGTTTTTCACCGCGTCAATCCGCACACGCCAGGCGCGCAGGAGATAAACACCGCCCTTGAACTCGTGGACCAGGAATGGTGGTCGCTGCGCCTCACCACTCATTACCTCAGGAACAATCACAAGGAATACTATCTCGAATGCCGGCAGCGCCTTACTGAGGTTTGGGATGTCATCGGGCTCTGGCGCTACGACGCGCGGAATCGCCGGTTCAACGAGCAGAGCTACGGCCTCTGGCAGCGACTCGGCCAGACCTGGGCGGTCAAATACGAGGTCTCCTGGTTTAACGGCCCGCGCCGCGAAAGCTCCTTTGCGCTCAACATCGAGGTCGAGCTCCTGAAGTTTTAAGCCGAAAACCTGAGACTCGAGACCGGAAACCTGAAGACTCGGAATTGATTCTCAGGTTTCAGGTTTCCTCCCTCAGGTTTCTCTTCTTATGAATCCCAACATCGCCGCCAACCAGCAGCGCCTGTTTTTGGAATTCTTTGCGGAACTGCGGCCGCACCTGCGCCGCGACAGCGCCCTGCCGCGCCGCATCAAGGTAACTATCGCCCGCCACCGCTCCATCGGCTCGCGCGACCGCAAGCTCTACCGCGAGCTCATCTACACTGCGGTGCGCTTCCTGCCGTGGATTGACGGGCTACTTGACTCTGATGCGCAGACCGCCGCTAAAATCATCGCGTGGCTCCTGCCGACGCTGCCCACTACCGAGGCTTATCAGAAGACCATCTGCGGCGAGTGGGTGCTTGCGCCTGAGGACGCTGACCTGAAGACGAGAGCTGTTACGCTGCACGCCTATCTCGGCCAAATCATCCCGCCCGGGAGACCGCCGCAAGGTGGAGCTCGATCACCGGACGCGCTCTCTGCAGACCGTCGGGAGGCCGGGTTCCACCCCTGCCACCCCTTCGACCCTCAAGCCCTCCTTCCTGCTTGGTTCCGCGAGCACTGCCCCGCCGCCTTCACCGACACGCAGCTCGACGCCATCAACAGCCGCGCCAGCATCTGGGTGCGCATCCAGTGCACCGACCGCAATCTCGTCCTCGATGAGTTCCGGGCCAAGAACTGGGCCTTCGATCAGCCCACGGATTTCCCCGACGCCATCTGCCTGCCGCCCAACGCGGAGGTGGCCAATACCGACGCCTACCGTCGTGGGTTTGTGGAAATCCAGGATCTCGGCTCGCAGCTGGTCCTGGCTCACGCTGACATCGCTCCCGGCGGGCGTTGGCTCGATGCCTGTGCCGGGGCCGGCGGCAAGACCCTGCAGCTCGCCCGACTTCTCGGCCCGCAGGGGCACGTGGACGCCACGGACATCCGTCCGGTTATTCTCGACGAGCTCCGCGACCGCGCCCAACGCGCCCGGCTCGACAATATCTCCATTGTCCGCGGGCCAGCCAATGTATACGACGGCGCGCTCGTGGACGCACCGTGCTCCGGGTCAGGCACTTGGCGACGTCAGCCGCACCTCAAGTGGTGCATGCAGCCCGAAGCACTCGTGACGTTTGTCAGGATGCAGTTGGAAATCCTGACTACAAACGCCCCGCACGTCCGTGCCGGAGGCCTGCTTATTTACGTCACCTGTTCGCTCAGCCACTACGAGAACCGCGACGTGATTGCCGCGTTCCTGAAGCCCCATCCCCAGTTTACCCCCGAAGCCCCGGTGAGGAACTACGGCGGCGAATACGACGGCCTCGGCACCTCCCTCCTCCCCGGCGCCCGCAACACCGACGGCTTCTACGTCGCCCTGCTTCGCCGCCAATCATAAATCACGTTCCCGCCTAAGCCCCGCCTCTGCTTTTCTGGGTTACCCGGTGGGCGGATCGTCAAGCGGGCTGGTGACCTTGGCCACGACCGGATGCAGATAGCCGGCGGTTGGTTCAATGGCCGCACGCCCCAGCAATTGCCGCAGAGCATCAAGACTCTCACAAGACTGCGTGGCATGCCTCCAGTGATGCGGAATGCAGGAGGCACACGGTGCTCATATTGGACTCAAATGCATCGTTTAACCAACTGGACTCGCGAGCAGTACTTGGCCGCCGAGCGCTATTCCCGCCTGCGACGTCGCCGGCATACTTATCCGCGACGAGATAATTTCCGCTGCCAAGCGCGTCCTAATCGGGAACTGGGTTTATCGCATCAAAAAGTGTTACCAAATCGTCGCGTTTTTATCTCTGAGATTCGGAAAACCCGTGGAAACCACTAGTCGGATGATTTCGAGTGGCTCGCCAAGAAAGTGCCCCAACTAGGCCTGCAAGAAAAGCAAATTAATGGGGATCTGTTCTTCTCGACCACCACAGGTTTCTAATTCGCGGCCTAGGAGAACCGTAGAGGGTCAGCTTTACTATTATCCCTCGATACGCATCGACGGCATCTTCACTCTGTCTTTGAATCGGCGGCCAGCTTGCCGCGGTAGTCGCCGCCCTGTTCCCACTTGCCCTTCGCCATCGTGACAGCCACCGACGCGCTCCGTTGCAGGGTCAGTGCGTCGGCGTTGGACGGATGGAGCCGCAGGGCCTCGTCCGCCGCGTGGGCGGCATCCCTAGCCCGGCCGCTGGACAGATACGCTCCGCTGAGGGAAATCCAAATATCCACGCGGTCGTGATCCAGGTCGCTTGCCGCCTCGTAGGCAAACACCGCCGTCTCCGGCCAGCCGAGCGCCAGCGCCGCCTGCCCCAGCAGGCCCAGCGCGGCGATATTCTGCGGATCACGGCGCAAAAGTTTCTCGGCGCTAGCGAGGGCCACGAGGGGCTCGTCCTTCAACCGCAGGCTGCCGCCAAGCAGAAAGGGCGCTATAGACACCGCCATACCATCTTGGAAATCCCGCCCTGGCGGGCCGTCTCGAGCTTCAGTAGCGCGGCGCGTTCCAGTTTGCGCACCGCGAGGCAGGCCGGCTGCTCCTCCAGAATATTCGCGCACAGCGCCGCCGCCTGCTCCGCCTTGCCGCGGTCGTAGGCTGCGCGCGCACTCTCCGCCTGCTTCTGCAGTCGCAAATCCAGCGAACTGACGGGGATCTCGGGCATAATTATATGATGGAAATAGGGGAAATGAACCACGAAGGCGCAAAGCTCACAAAGTAGAATGAGCGCCAGACATCTCTTCGTGACTTCGCGGTGAACATGACGGGTTAATGGATTTCCAGATCGGAGCGGGCGGCAGTCGCTAATTTAGCCAGCGCGGCCTTCACCACGGCATCCGTCGGGCCCTCGACCAGTAGCCGTAGCTTCGGCTCGGTGCCGGAATAGCGCACGAGCACCCGGCCCTTCGTCCCAAGCTCCATTTCCACCGACTTGATCGCCGCGGACAATCCCCACAGGGATTCCAGCGGTTTATTTTTCTTCACGGTCAAGGCCACGGAAAGCTGTGGAGACATTATCAAAACCCGGCGCAGTTCGGACAGCGGCTTCCCGGTGGCCTGCATGATCCCGATCACTTTAAGCGCGGCCACGAGTCCGTCGCCGGTCGGCGACGCGTCCGCGCAAATAATATGGCCTGATGACTCCCCCCCGAGATTAGCACCCTCCACGAGCATCTTCTCACTGACGTAGCGATCGCCGACCGGTGTGCGGACGACGCGCCCGCCGGCGACTGCCATCGCAGCATCAACACCGAGATTGCTCTGCACAGTCACCACGAGGGTCTTCTTCGCCAGCTTGCCCTGCTTGAGCGCATGCAAGGCGAGAATCGTTAGGATCTCGTCGCCAGCTAGCACCTCGCCCTTTTCGTCGCACAAGATGCAGCGGTCGCCATCACCATCGTGTGCGATGCCCAGCCGCGCGCCGTGCCGCCGTACGGCTTCGCACATTTTCTCCGGGTGCTCACTCCCCACCCCGGCATTGATATTTTTACCGTCCGGATCGGCCCCGATGCACCATAGATCGGCGCCATAATCACGCAGGACGGGTCCGCTGGTGTGAACCGTCGCGCCGTTGGCGGTATCAAGCACGATCTTCCAGCCGTTGAGAGGCGAAGCCAGCAGGCTTTCCGCCATGGCAAGATAATTGGACGCCCCGTCGAGCTGGGGCAGCGAAACCCTGGTGTCAGTCATTGGCGTCGCGGGCATCAGCTGCTCGATCTGTGCCTCCTCGGCGTCCGTCAGCTTCATGCCGCTCGCGCTGATAAACTTGATGCCATTGTCCGTGGCGGGATTGTGCGAGGCGGTGATGACCACGCCCAGCACTGCGCGGTTCATCCCCACTGCCCGCGCGACCGCAGGAGTCGGCAGCACCTCCAGCGAAAAAACCGCGCACCCCTCGTGCGCCAGACCGCCGGCCACCGCCTGGACAAGCGAGGCGCCCGAGGCGCGTGTGTCGCGGCCGATCACGACCTTGCCGCCTGCTCCGCCCTTGGCCTTCTTCAGCCAGCGGGCCGCGGCGGCGCCCAGACGCCATGCAAAGGCCTCGTTCATCGTCGCGCTGCCGTAAGGACCACGCACGCCGTCAGTGCCGAAGTATTTTCGAGTCATTCGAGTTGAGTTATGGCCGCAAAGAGGCATAAAATATATTATACTCCCGTCAAAATCCCGCGCCTGCCTATCGGCCGTGATTTTCGCGAAGGCTGATCGCGCCTTAAGGGCTGCGTTCGCCGCGAGGTTTTGGTGTTTTGTGGCTAATAATGCTTGGGATGGGGTTGGGAATAATGCTGGATTCTTCTCCCGCCGCTGCGGGATCAGGATGACAGATTAGGGGGAACGATAAAATTCCTTCGTGGCCGCAATCTTGGCTTGCACCGTGCCGCCGAGCAGCAGCTCGCGCGCGGGAGCCAGACCGGCACGGATGTTGTCGATGCGGCCAATGATATACAGGGCGACCGCGGCGTTCAGCACAATGGTGTCCACCAGGCCGGCCGGGCCGCGGCCGGCGAGAATGGCCTCCACCAGGGCGACGTTGGCCGAGACATCCCCGCCTTTCAGCTCGGCAAAGGGCGCGACGGCCAGACCCAGATCCGCCGCGTGCCACACTGCCCCCAGGTCGCGCAACCGACCGACCCCGTGCACATGGTTGACGGTGGCGGTGGTCAGTTCGTCGATACCCTGCTGGGGCGCGATGACGCCATGCACGACCAGACCCGCTGCCTGGCCGAGCTCCTCCAGGGCGAGCGCCATCTTCGTCACAAGCGGGAGCGAGTAGACGCCGAGGAGGATATTCGCCGGCCGGCCGGGATTGATGAGCGGCCCGAGGATGTTGAAGACGGTGCGCTGGCCCTGGGCGGCGAGCGTCTTGCGGACCGGTGCGATATGCTTGAAAGCCGGGTGATAGTTCGGGGCGAAGTAGAACGCGAAACCGAGCTCGCCGAGCGCCCGGCGGGACTTTTCCGGTGTGGCAGCCAGATCCACCCCCAGCGCGGCGAACAGGTCGGCGCTGCCGCACTTGGAAGTGATACCGCGGTTACCATGCTTCATTACCTTCACGCCAGCACTGGCGAGGATGAACACGACGAGGCTGGAAATATTAAATCCCCCCGCGTGATCGCCGCCCGTGCCCACGATATCGATGGCGCGCGCCGCCCAGGCCTCGACGCCGGGATTTACCGCCAGAGCCCGGAAGGCGGTGGCGAAGCCGGCGAGCTCCGTGGCGGTCTCCCCCTTGGCGGCGAGCGCGATCAGGAACGCAACCTTGGCGGCGGCGGTGACCGAGGGCAAGCCCAACGCGGCGGCGGCCGCTTTCACTTCGTGGGCGGTGAGATTCTTGCGGGCGGTCAGCCTGGTGGTGAGGTCTTTCAGTGCGACCATGGCGGCACCGAACAGAATCATTTCCCCCAAATGGCGCAAAGCATAAAACTTCCGAATTGGATATGAAATCGTCGTCGCGAGCCCAGCTGCAGCAGAAGTCAGGGGCACCATAAAACTCGACAGTCCGGAGCGTTTCTGGGAGCAAAACAGCGTGCAGCTTTCGCCCCGCTTCCTTTGCTCCGGCCTGCTGCTGGCCACCGCCCTCACCCTGAACGGCCACGCGGTCGAAAAATCCATCCCGCCAGCGGCTGAATTGAGCGTGGGAGCCGCCATCACGCTTGGGGTGATCGAGGGCGTGACTGAATTCCTGCCCATTTCCTCCACCGGGCATCTCATCATCACGAACCATATCCTGGGGCTCGAGTCGGACAGGCAGCTCACAGACCCGTCCGGCCGGCTGCTCTGGCACCAGCGTCCCTCCCCGGAAAGCCCCACCGGCGTGCCGTTGACGGTGAAACTGGCGGCGGATACCTACACGGTGATCATCCAGGCCGGCGCGATTGCAGCGGTATTGCTGCTCTACTGGCGGCAGATGGTTGTGATGCTGATCGGCCTGCTGGGCCGCAGCAGTCCGGGTTTGCGCCTGTTGCGGAACATCGTGCTGGCGTTTCTCCCCGTAGGTATCGCGGGTTTCCTGCTGCACGATTGGATCGACCAGCATCTGTTCTCGCCTGGCGCCGTCATCGGCGGGCTGGTCGCCGGCGCCATCCTGATGCTGTGGGCGGAGCGCTGGCGCCGGGCGAACAGTGGTATTGGATTTTCCCGTGGCGAACCGGCGGAGTTGACCCCGCGCAAGGCCATCGGTATCGGTTGCGCGCAATGCCTGTCGCTGTGGCCGGGCACAAGTCGCTCGATGATGACGATTGTGGCGGGTTACCTGGCCGGCATGAACCCGGTGAAGGCCGCGGAGTTCAGTTTCCTTGTCGGCCTGCCCACACTGGCGGGCGCGGCGGTTTTCAAGGCGGCCAAATCAGGCCCAGCCATGATCGCGGTCTTTGGCTGGATTGATGTGCTGCTGGGCGCGGGCGTGGCGGCAATTTCGTCCCTGCTGGCGGTCAAATTCCTGCTCCATTTCATCTCGCGGCACGGGCTGGCGGGGTTCGCCTATTACCGGTTGGTGCTGGCACTTGTGCTGGCGGTGTTTTACCTGTTGTGAGTCGCTCCGGCCGGGGTGACTATAACTCTTGACGGCCCCTCGGGCGAACTTTACCACCCTCATCTTTATATCACAAAACAGCCCCGGTTTTCGCCGGCCGGCCGTTCCCGTTCACCTCTTCTTATGGCTAACCCGAAACGCAAACAATCCAAGCGCCGCAGCGCCAATCGCCGCGCCGCCAACGCCTTTCAGGCACCGGAATTCGCCAAGGACACCGATGGCGGCTCTTTTCGCCCGCACCGCGTAAATCCCAAGACCGGCATCTACCGCGGCCGTCAGGTGCTGAACATCGAAGTTTAACGCCCGCGTCCGTAAGGTAAGTTTTCCGCCATCCACCCCGAAATAGCCAGTTTCACACCCGCACACACCCGGATAGCGGTGGACGCGATGGGGGGGGATCTCGGGCCGGCGGAAGTCGTCGAAGCCGTCAAGCTTACGCTGACCGACAAAGTCATCGACCCGATCGTGCTGGTCGGCGACCAGGCCATGCTGGAGCCGCTTCTGGTTCAGGCCGGCCTCAAAGGGCACCCCAAGCTCTCTGTCGTCCACGCCTCCGAGGTGATCACGATGGCGGACAAGCCGCTGCAGGCCCTGAAGCGGAAAAAGGATTCGTCCATAGTCCGCGCCATCGAACTGGTGAAAACCGGCCAGGCGGGTGTCGCCATCAGCTGCGGCAACACCGGCGCCCTTATGGCCGGCAGCACCCTGCGCCTGGGGATGATGACGGGGGTCGTGCGGCCCGCGCTGGCCGCGGTCATTCCACGGGCCGAGGGCTATTTTATCCTTATTGATGCGGGGGCCAATCCCGAATCCAAACCCGAGCACCTGATCCACAATGCGATCCTCGGCGCTAATTATGCCAAAGTTATCCTCGGCGTCGCCCACCCCCGCGTCGGTCTGATCACCATCGGCACCGAGGAGGGCAAGGGCAACGCGCTCGTCACCGAGACCCACGAACAGCTCAAGCGGATTACCCCGGTCATCAATTACGTCGGTCCGATCGAGGGCTTCCAGGTTTTCCGCAACAACGTCGACGTGGTCGTCTGCGACGGCTTCGTCGGCAACATCCTGCTCAAGACCTGGGAATCGCTTGCCAAGTTCATCACCTCCCTGCTCAAGGAGGAGCTGCAGGCGAACCCGCTGCGCATGGGCGGGGCCCTGTTGGCCAAGGGCGCCTTTGACGTCCTCAAGGCCCGCATGAACCCCGACCGCTACGGCGCCGCGTCGCTTCTCGGCGTGCGGGGCAACATTCTCAAGGCCCACGGTTCCAGCAGCCGGCACGCTTGGGCCAGCGCCATCTACGCCGCCAATAAAATCATCCAGCAGGACATGTATCACCACACTGAACAGGACATCGCCCACGCCAATGCGCTCCTGTCGGCACCGTCCGTCGCCGCCCTGGCGGTCACCTAATTCCTCCTCCATGGCCTCCGTAATTATTGCCGGAGTCGGCTCCTATGCACCCGCCAGGGTGCTCACCAACCGCGAGCTTGCAATGACGGTGGACACTTCCGACGAGTGGATCTTCAGCCGCTCCGGCATCCGCGAGCGCCGTATCGCCGCCGATGACGAGGCCTGCTCCGACCTGGCCCTCAAGGCCGCCACCACCGCCCTCGCCGACGCCAAGATGAGCGCTGCGGAGATCGACCTCCTCATCGTCGCTACCACCTCGCCCGACCAGCCGCTGCCCTCGACCGCCTGCATCGTGCAGCACAAGCTCGGCGTGCCGGCCCACGCCACCTGCTTCGACATCGCCGCCGCCTGCTCCGGCTTCCTTTACGCGCTGGAGATCGCCTACGGCCAACTGCTTACCAACCGCTACAAGCGCGCCCTCATCATCGGCGCCGAAAAACTCTCCTCCGTCACCGACTGGAACGACCGCACTACCTGCGTGCTCTTCGGCGACGCCGCCGGCGCAGCGGTTCTGACCAAGGTCGCCCAGCCGGATATCGGCATCCTCGGCTCCGATCTGGGCGCCGACGGCAAGTTCGCGGATAATCTTTACATCCCCGCCGGCGGCAGCCGCCGCCCAACCTCCACCAAGTCCGTCGCCGAGCGCGGGCATTTTATCCGGATGAACGGTCGCGAGGTTTTCAAGAGCGCCGTGCGTGTCATGGAGACCGTCGCCCGGGAAATGATGGAACAACATCACCTCACGCCTGACCAAATCAGTCTGATGATCCCCCATCAGGCCAACATCCGCATCATCGAGTCCCTGGCCAGCAGTCTGAACATGCCGATGGAGAAGGTTTATGTGAACCTCGACCGCTACGGCAACACCTCGTCCGCCTCGATCCCCCTCGCCCTCGACGAAGCCCGGCGTTCCGGCCGGATCAAACCCGGCGATCTTACTCTGCTGGTGGCTTTCGGCGCCGGCTTGACCTACGGCGCCACCCTTATTCGATGGTAGCCACTCGTTTTATGCGCCACTTCCTCACTCCCCTATGCCTGGCCGCCCTTTCCACGCTGCTCACGCCGGCCCGGCTTGCCGCCGACCTGATCTGGACGCCCGCGAGCGGCTGGACAGTCGAGGGCGGCATGTTGGCCGGCTTCGGCGGTGAAGAAGGCCGCAACGCGCTGGACTTGATGAACAAGGCCCGCGTCGCCGAGGAGGCGGGGCACGTCCGGGATGCGCTCAAACTCTACGGCAGCGTTACAAAGAAATACCCCAACTCGGTCTTCGCCCCCGAGGCGCTCTACCGCACCGGCCTCATCCGGCAAAAACGGCAGCAATTCTACAAGGCCTTCGATACCTACCAACTGATACTGACCCGTTATCCCAGCACGGATAAATTCACCCAGGTCATTGGCGAGCAGTATCGCATCGCCTCCCAGTTGTTCGAGGGCAAGCGCAGCCGGATGCTGGGAGGATTGATGCCCGGATTTATCAACCGGGAAAGGGGCATCGTGTATTTCGAGACCATCGTCCTCACGGCCCCGTTCAGCGACTACGCCCCGCTCGCGCTGATGAACGCCTCCCGCGGTTACAAGAGGATGGGCGAAGCCGAGGCGGCCATCGACGCCCTCGACCGCATGATCAACACCTATCCCCACAGCGTGCTCACGCCCGACGCCTATCTGAAGATTGCCCAGACCCACGCGTCGCTGGTCGACGGCCCCTACTATGATCAGGCTTCCACCAAGGAAGCCATTACCTATTTCGAGGACTACATGATCCTCTTCCCCGGCGACGCAGGCATGGTCTCGGCCGAAAAGGGCCTCGACGAGATGAAAAAGGTCCTGGCCCGGAGCAAACTCACCCTCGCCGACTACTACTACAACTATCGCCGAAACTACGATGCGGCCAAGGTCTTCTACAACGAGGTGATCACCGTCTATCCGGACTCCGACGTGGCCGCCCTAGCGCGCACCAAGCTGGCCGAGGTGGAGGCCAAGCTGGCGCACAAAGCCAGCATGACCCAGGTCCAGCCCGCCCCGCCGCCGGTCGAAACGAGGAAAAAAAAACGCCTTTGGCTGTTCTAACGGATGCGATCCCGCCGCCTGTCATACTGAGTGCAGCTAAGTCCCGAGCGAAGCGACAGCATCATCCCGATGGCTATGTGTTCAGATGGATCCTTCGCCTGGCTCAGGATGACCGGCCGCGGGTGTCTCCTGGGATTACTCACAATTAGCGCGCTGGGCGCCGGCTGCGCCAACTACCAGCGCGGCACGGGGACGACGCAGAAGTTTTCCACGCTCTTTGTTGCGCCCGTCACCAGCGTGGCGCTTATTCCTCAGGCTCAGGCACTGGTCACCGCCCAACTCCGCGAGGCGCTCATCCGCGACGGCCGCGTCACCCTCGTGAATTCGGCGCAGGCCGCCGATGCCGTCTTACAGGTTACCCTCACCAGTTACGACCGCGCCGCTTCTGTCGCCCGGTCCGATGACACCGGGCTTGCCCGGCGCTTTAATGTCACGCTCCACGCTCACGCCACCCTGACGGACAATCACACCAAGCAGGTTTATTTTACCCAACGCCCGCTGACCGCGGAGCGCGGCGTCTTTACCGACAGCGGGCTGGTCCCGGCGGAGTATCAGGCCCTGTCCCTGCTGGCGGAACAGCTCGCCGGAGAAGCCGTTCACGCGGTGCTCGACACGTGGTAGCCGGCGTTCCAAGCGAAATTTGTAAGGCGGGGTCGCTGACCCCGCCGCGATAAAGGCGAGATCGGCGATCCCGCCCTACACCTGAAACAAGGATTGAGCCTTTGCCGTCCTCCGTCATCTGTAATCTGAACTCTGCTTCCGGCTCCATGCTCCATTCTCCGATAATCGCCCCGTCCCTCCTCGCCAGCGACCATGCCAACCTCGCTGCCAGCGCCCGGGCAGCCGAGCAAGCCGGCGCGACTTGGCTCCATCTTGACATCATGGACGGACATTTCGCACCCAACCTGACTTTCGGCCCGGAAACCCTCGCCTCCCTGCGCCGTGCCGGCGTGAAATTGTTTTTTGATACGCACCTGATGCTCGACGAGCCGCACAGATACATCGAACCATTCGCTCAGGCCGGCGCCAACCACATCAGCATCCATATCGAGCCGGCCTACGACCACCGCGGCACACTCGCGCGGATCAGGGAGCTGGGCTGCCAATGCGGCCTCGTAGTCAATCCCGGCACACCCGCCACCACCATCGAGGCGCTGCTCGGCGAAGTTGACCTGGTGCTGGTGATGACCGTGCAGCCGGGTTTCGGCGGCCAAGCCTTCCGGCGCGACATGCTGCCCAAACTCAAGGAAATCGACCGCTGGCGGCGCGACCGCCGGCTAAAATTCCGGCTCGAGGTTGATGGCGGCATCGATCTGGCCACCGGCGCCGAGTGCCGCGCCGCCGGCGCGGACACCTTTGTGGTCGGCACCTCATTCTATGGGGCCAGTGACAAGGCGGCGTTGGCCGTCGGGATGGCCAAAATGTAGCAGCGGTCCAGGCCCGCCGTCTGAAATCCCCGGAATAGCTCACGGCGGTCCTGGACCGCCGCTTCAGAATGCCGACGACGCATCATCAACGTTTTGCAGCTCGGGCGAGCTCCGCGGCCTTCTGGTAGTGCGCGCGGAACTGGGTCGCAAGTTCGTTGGCGAGGCGGATTTCATCGACCTTGTTCTTGGAGGTCAGCGCCTGACGCATGCGGCCGTTGATTTCCGCATAGGACACGGCGGACATGTCGCCCATCACCGCCAGTGCATCGGCCGGCATGCCGGCCCGGATGATTTCCTTCCACGCCGCCACCAGTTCCGGATGCGTGTCGAGGCACATCACGCGAATGACAAAGGCCATCGCGCGAAATGTGTCGCCGCCCGTCCAGGCACCGTTGTAAATGAGCGGATTGGCACCCGCATAAGGGTCCACCTCGGGGTCGGAGCGGTATTTGCCGAAGTCGGCGGTGTAGAAATCGCGCCGGATGGGCAGGCGGCGCAACTCATACCGGTCGGTGCCGCCCGGGGTGCCGGTCTTGAAATTCCAGAGCTTCTGCCCTTCCATCGACAGGGCATACTCCATGAAGGCGAGCGCCGCCGCCGGGTTCGGCGCGCCGCGCATCACGGCGATCGGGTCGGGTGAAAGCACCGTGCCGTCCGGCGGCGAATAGTAACCGATACGCCCGGGGGAGCCGTCCTCCCGCTTGGCGGTCCCTTGGAAGCTGCCGCGGCCATAGAAATCGATGCACATGCCGATGGCGGAGTTGCCCTGGATCACGTCGATGGGCGGCTTTTGCGAGGTGTCGGTGAAGTAGCGCGCGTTGGCGCCAATGCGCTGCAGCAATTGCAGGCCGCTCGCCCAGCCCGCCGCCACCGCCTGCCTTTCCAGGCTGGCGCGGGGCTGGCCGGTTTCGCGATCCAGCCGCGCACACTCGCGGTAGATGTGCTGCTGGATGACATACTCAAAGGCCTTGGCGATGGAGCCGCTCTTGGTCGGGTCGCATAGCGCGATCTCGCCCTGCAGTTTCGGGTTCGCCAGGTCGTCCCACGCGCGCGGTTCCTGCCCGATGCCCAGCCGTTGCAGCGAATCGCGATTGAAGATCATGCCGTAACTGCTCAGCACATCGCCGATCCAGCGGCCCTGCTTGTCCCAGTAGGGCTCGCCGGTGAAGGACTGCGGGATGATGTCGTCCCGGAACCACTCGGGGTGCAGCTTCATGATGCCGGAATCCACCAGGTGCCCGGCACTCGCCTGCCGGATGAAATCGAAGCTGCCGCCGCCGAAGAAAATATCGATGCCGCAGCTGATGTTCGATTCGAGGAAGGCCCGCCGCGCCGCCATTTCTATCGTGTCGTCCTCCGGGGTCTTGTCTGGCGTGAGCTTGGGATTATGAAACGCCGCCTGCACCTCCATGCTCCACTCGCGGCCGAGTTTCTTTGTCCAATAATTCTGGAAGGACGAGACGTATTCCGACTCGAGGAAGCGGGTGATCTCGCTCGTGCCGCCGATGACCCGCCAGTCGATGGCGATGCTTCGGCCCGTCTTGGCCTGATACCAGTCGCGAAACCCGTGGGCGTATTCGTAGCGCAGCGCCTCGTTGTGCGGCGTGATGATGATGAGCGTCTCGTCGGCGCTCTCGATCGTCGCCTGCTTCGTGCGGAAGATGAACGGCAGGCCCACGACGGCGACCAGCGCGATGATGATGAGCGCCCGTTTCATGGTCGCGAGGCCCGGCTAGTCCACTAGCACCACCACGTCCTCCGGCTCGACCGTAGCATAGAGTTCGCCGCGTGTCGAACCGTCGACAAAGCGCGGATTGCGCTCAAAAATCTTCAAGGTGGGGCCGTTGCTCGTGACAAATTCATATTGGGCCACTTCCCCGAGGTAAATGGATTCACCGATGCGGCCCCGAACGGAGTTGCGGTGCTCGGCATCGCGGTGCAGCTCCCAGCATTCCGGCCGGATGGAGATGGTCACCTCGTCGCCCACCGCTGGGATATTGCTCGGATCGCCAAAGATGCCGTCGAACTTGCCGACAGCCGTCTCGACCGTCACGTAGTTGCCAACCTTGCCGAGCACTTTTCCGAGCAGAAAATCGGTCTCGCCGATGAAGTTTGCCACGACCTTTCGCGTGGGGCGCTTGTAGACTTCACGCGGCGTGCCGACCTGCAGGATGTGGCCGCTCTCCAGGATGGCCATGCGGTCGGCGATCGACAGCGCCTCTTTCTGGTCGTGCGTGACGTAAACGGTCGTGAGCTTGAATTCCTTGCAGACGCGACGGATTTCCGCACGCATCTCGAGGCGGAGCTTGGCGTCGAGGTTGGATAACGGTTCGTCGAGCAGCAGGCAGCGCGGGCGGATGACGAGCGCGCGCGCCAGGGCGACGCGCTGCTGCTGGCCGCCCGAAAGCTGGTTGGGTTTGCGAGCAGCGTATTGCTCCATCCGCACGGAGGCCAGGGCGTCCCCCACCCGCTTGGTGATTTCCGTCTGCAAAACTTTGCGTTCCTCCAGGCCGAAGGCCACGTTCTCCGCCACCGTCATGTGCGGCCACAGCGCATAGCTTTGAAACATCATGCCGGTGTTTCGCTTGTGCGGCTCCAGCCGCGTCACGTCCTCGTCGCCAAACAGAATCGAGCCCTTCTCTGGGATGTAGAACCCGGCGAGACTGCGCAGCAGCGTGGTTTTGCCGCAGCCACTGGGCCCGAGCAGGAAGAAAAGCTCCCCGGGGTTGATTGTCAGATCAAGACCGTGCAGCGCAACGACACTTCCGAACTGTTTCGTCAGTTGTTTAACCTGGATGGATATCATTATTCGCAGCAGCCGGCATTAACGGTTGGGGTTCGTCCGTGGCGTGAAGTGTAGGTCGGTCTTTTTCGGGAGGGCGCGCGTCCCGGCGAGGCAACCGCCCGCCCCGGGTTAAGTCAAAAAAATAAACCCCGGCGAGTGATTTGTAACGGGTTGCCATGGCCCCGGGGATGACTTTGCTCGCCCCATGCCCTCGCCCCATGGACCGCCGGAGCTGAAGCACCTCGACCACGTCCTTGTCACCGCGTTGGCCATCAAGCGCCGCATCGCCGGACTGGGTGACCAGCTGAACGCCGAATACGCCAGCAAGGACATGATGGTGGTGGCTATTGTCAACGGGGCGCTGATCTTCACCGCCGACCTGCTTCGCTCGTTGCGCAGCCCGCTGCGGCTGGATTGCCTGCGCGCCTCCAGCTACCACGCCGGCACCAAGGCCACGGGCGAGCCCCGGATTGTGGACCAGATGAAACTCGACGTGCGCGGCCAGCACGTGCTGCTGGTGGATGACATTCTCGACACCGGCAAGACGCTCGCGGCGGTGGCCTGTCTGATCAAGACCAAGGGCGCCGCGTCGGTGAAGACCTGCGTGCTGCTCGACAAGAAAGCACGCCGGATGGTGCCCTTCGAGGCCGATTATGTAGGGTTCGAGATACCCAACGAATTCGTGGTGGGCTACGGGCTGGATTTCAACGAGCGGTACCGCAACCTGCCCTGCATCGGCGTGTTGAAGCCGAAATATTACGCCGGCTAAAATGCCTTGCACTCACGGAGACCACGCCTTTGCTCGTGGGCCTGCTTCCGGAGAGATGGCTGAGTGGTCGAA
The DNA here is from genome assembly GCA_009695095.1 of Lacunisphaera sp. Lineage (GTDB taxonomy): Bacteria > Verrucomicrobiota > Verrucomicrobiia > Opitutales > Opitutaceae > Lacunisphaera. The sequence continues at coordinate 64,587 of SIBQ01000009.1, read as the reverse complement.
AGCGGCGCTTTGCTAAAGCGTTGTAGGAGTAAAATCCTACCGGGGGTTCGAATCCCCCTCTCTCCGCCAATTTTAGGACTTGTGACACGGTAGGACATACCGTGCTTTTCAGAGGGGAAATCAGTAATTTCGGCAGGCTCCCGCCGCGAATCCGTTTGGACAGACTTGTTCTCGTTTTGACACGTTTTCCCAGATTTTGGGGAAGCCAGTGAGGAAGGTAAAACATTTGTCAGTTTATCGATTTCTGAAAAGAGCGGAATGCTCTTGGGGTCGGTATAGCGATCAGTTTGCCGCCATGTGGTGGGTTGGGTATGCGCTGTCCCGACGGAGGGAGGCCGACCGGAGCCGTGACCGCAATAATTTGGTCAGCGTCCGGAGTTGCTCGCGGTTGAGGGCTCACGCCGCACAATGGGCAATATATGCGCAGCCGTTCGACTTGAATGGTTCTTCGCTGGCGCTACATTGTTGCCGTGAAGACTTACCGGACCCTGCGAAACTTGGGACTGTAGCACGAGCGACGCAGCGGCTGGAGCATTTCATTCATTCCCTCGCCTATAGCGGTTCGCCCGAGGCCGATGTGTTCATTTACTGGGGCTCCGCCGCCGGCTACAGTGTGGATCGCCGCACCGTCCTGCCCGCCGTCGGCGCGGAAGACGTCGCCGTGGCAGATCTGAAAAACGACGGTCGTCTCGCCATAGTAATCACCTCCTACCACGGCGGCAGCCGACGAGATATTCCTTCTTACATATACTGGCAGGGGCCGAACGGCTTCGATCCGAAAAACGTGACGCGTCTGGAGACCTATTCAGCCTCCGGAGTCATGATCGCGGATTTCAATGCAAACGGCTGGCTCGACCTGCTCTTTACCATTCACCAGAAGGACGGTAAACACGTCACTGACTCCTATCTCTACCGGGGCGGTCCGCAGGGGTTTTCATCAGAACGCCGACTGAGCCTGCCGGACAGGGGCCCGCACCTGCTGACGGTTGCCGTCATGGGTAACATCTACGACCGCCGCAACACTTACAGCTATCTTTCACCGATGAAGGAGTTTCCCCCTGCCCGCGAGTTGCGCGCCATCCACTGGACCGCCGACACCCCGCCCGGCACCGCGATCCGATTCCAGGTGCGCTCTGCCGCCACTGCGGAAGCGCTGGCAAAAGCGGTTTGGGAAGGCCCGAAAGGTTCCGGGTCAGATTTTACTGCCCCCGCTGAGGCCGCCCGTCTCCCGTTGCGCGGCTCGTGGGTTCAATTCCGTGCCACACTCGACAATCCTGGCGGCGGCCTGCCCGTGCTCCGCTCCGTCACGCTGGATTTCGAGTAGTCCATGTCGCCAGTGAGATTCTGCCCCAGAAGAGGCTGCACGGGTCAAACTTAACTTTGCGAAATCAAAACTCATGTGCGTCAGCTTTTTGTAAGGTCGCGGCCGACCAATGGCAGAATTGACCAGCGAAAGGAAGGTCACGGAACGTCTGTAGCTCCGACGATGCGGCTAGCTGGCTCGTTGGACCGGCTTTGTACCAATATAATATGAGTCACTGCCAGTTGGATTAAAAGTTTGTCCGGGGCAAAATGCGCCCCCCTCCGCCACCTATTCGCAAAATTCGCCAAAAACAGTCCGACCAGAGTCCTGCGAGTTTGTTTTCATTTTAGTTCGCTTCCGCTCGCCCCGCTTTTCTGGGGCCGCTACGCAGCATTCCCGTTTTCCAGAGCGGAAACGTATTTCATGCTGCGTTATGTCAGTTACGGAATCATGTTGAATAATGGCTCCATCAGTTTCGTATTCACCTCTCCCGTCACTTTTCTTTCCAAAGTGGAAAGCAAGGTGTCATCCGTAGCCTTGGCGATGGGTAGCCTTCATTCTCGAACTTATTTCGCCGGTGCCATCCTCTTCTCCACTCCTCTTAGATTTCCAGAACATCACCGTCACGCGCGGGGAAAAGCGCGTGCTGCGCGGCTTCAATCTGCAGGTGCGCGCCGGCGAACACATCGCCATCCTTGGTCCGAACGGCTCCGGCAAGTCCACCCTCGTCAAACTGATGACGTGTGAACTGTATCCGCACGCCGGCATCAAGGGAGCCCGCTTTCGCCTGTTCGGCTTGGAACTTTGGTCGCTGGAGGACGTGCGCCAGCGGATCGGCATCGTGAACCTCGATCTGCTCCAGAATCTCTCACACGAAGTGCTGGCCCGGCAAGTCACCGCCCGCGAGATGGTGCTTTCGGGTTTCTTCAACAGCCTCGGGCTGTGGCCGCACCACCGCGTGACTTCCGCTCAGGAACGCCGCGCCCGCTCCCTGCTGCGCTTTCTGGAAATCAGTTATCTAGCCTCACGCCCGCTGTCCGCCATGTCCTCGGGCGAGCAGCGCCGCGCCCTTATCGGCCGTGCCCTGGTGCACGATCCCGAGGCTTTGATCCTGGACGAGCCGACGAACAGCCTCGACCCCGGCGCCGTGGGAGAATTCCGCCACGTGTTGCGCAAGCTGGCGCGAGCGGGCAAGAGCCTGATCCTCGTGACGCATCACCTGTCCGACCTGATCCCCGAAATTGAGCGGGTCATCCTGCTGAAAAACGGTCGCATCGCGGCCGACGGCCCCAAGGCGCAAATCCTCACCTCTTCGGCACTCTCCAAACTCTTTGACACCAAGCTCCGGGTAGTGCGGCGAAAGGAGAATTACGATTTGGTTTCAGGGCGGTAGGGGCCGTTGTACCTTGTTGCGCTGCAGCCTTGGCGAAGGCTGATCAACGGCCCGGGCGCTTGGTCAGCCTTCGCCAAGGCTTGGGGCCGGCCGCTATTGAACCGGATTCCGGTTCAATAGCGGTAATGCTCGGGCTTGTAGGGCCCCTCGACCGGAACACCAAGATATTCGGACTGCGCCTTGGTCAGCTTGGTGAGCTTGGCGCCGATCTTCTCGAGGTGGAGGCGCGCGACCTCCTCGTCCAAGTGCTTCGGCAAACGGTAGACACCGACCTTGTAGGTGTCGCGGTTCTTCCAGAGATCGAGCTGCGCAAGCGTCTGGTTGGTGAAGCTGTTCGACATGACGAACGAGGGATGGCCGGTGGCGCAACCGAGGTTCACGAGGCGGCCTTCAGCGAGCAAGTAGATGGTGTTGCCCTTGGGAAACGTATACTGGTCGTATTGCGGCTTCACGGTGACCCGCTTGGCGTCGGACGTGTTGAGTTTATTGACCTGAATCTCGTTGTCGAAGTGGCCGATGTTGCAGACGATGGCCTGGTCTTTCATCGCCCGCATGTGCTCGAGCGTGATGATGTCCTTGTTGCCCGTCGTAGTGACGTAGATGTCGGCCGTGCCGAGCGTGGACTCGATGGTGTTGACCTCGAAGCCCTCCATCGCCGCCTGCAGGGCGTTGATGGGGTCGATCTCGGTGACCACGACCCGCGCCCCAAAGCCTTTCAGGGAATGCGCCGAGCCCTTACCGACATCGCCATAACCGCACACACATGCGACCTTGCCGGCGATCATGACGTCGGTGGCCCGCTTGAGGCCGTCCGCGAGTGACTCGCGGCAGCCGTAGAGGTTGTCGAACTTCGACTTGGTGACCGAGTCGTTGACGTTGATGGCGGGAACGCGGAGCTTGCCCTTCTCCAGCATCTGGTAGAGGCGATGCACGCCGGTGGTCGTCTCCTCGGAAACGCCGCGCCATTCCCTGGCAATTGTGGTCCAGCGGAGCGGGTCTTCCTTGTGGGCGCGCATAAGGACGTTCTTGATGACCTGCTCTTCCTGGGAGCCGGAGGCCGTGTTGACCCAGTCACTACCCTCCTCGAGCTCACAGCCCCTGTGGATGAGGAGCGTGACGTCGCCACCGTCGTCGACAACGAGTTGCGGGCCCTTGCCGCCAGGGAACGCGATGGCCTTAAGGGTCAGATCCCAGTATTCCTCGAGGGTCTCACCTTTCCAGGCGAAGACGGGCGTGCCGGATTTGGCGATGGCCGCCGCGGCATGATCCTGGGTGGAAAAGATATTGCACGAGGCCCAGCGCACGTCGGCCCCGAGCTCCTTAAGGGTTTCGATCAACACCGCAGTCTGGATCGTCATGTGCAGCGAGCCGGTGATCCGGACATCCTTGAGCGGCTTGGCCGGGCCGAATTTCCTGCGGACGGCGATCAGGCCGGGCATCTCATGCTCGGCAATGGCGATTTCCTTGCGGCCCCAATCAGCGAGGGTGAGGTCCTTGACCCGATGTTCGGCGGCTTTGGTGATGGTGGTGGCCATGGCGATGAGGGGTTGGAGCGTGGCGGCAATCATTTCACGGCGGCGCGCAGCGCCGCGACCTTGTTGGTCTGCTCCCAAGGCAGGCCGATCTTGCCGAAGTGGCCGTAATTGGTGGTCGAGCGGTAAATGGGCCGGAGCAGGTTGAGCTGCCGGATGATGTCGGCGGGCTTGAAGCTGAAGACCTTGGTGACGGCCCTGACGATTTTCTCATCGCGAACCTTGCCCGTGCCCATGGTGTCAACATAAACGCTGACCGGGTTGGGGTAGCCGATCGCGTAGGCGACTTGAAGCTCGGCAAGATCAGCCAGGCCGGAAGCCACGATGTTTTTGGCCACCCAGCGGCACATGTAGGCCGCGGAGCGATCGACCTTGGACGGGTCCTTGCCCGAGAAAGCACCGCCGCCGTGGCGGCCCCAGCCGCCGTAGGTGTCGACAATGATCTTGCGCCCGGTCAGGCCGGAATCGCCCTGAGGACCGCCGGTGACGAAGCGACCGGTGGGGTTGATGAGAAACTGTGTTTTCTTTGTCAGCATTTGCGCCGGAATGACCTTCCGGATGACCTGATCGATCACGACGCTTTCAATCTGGCGGTGGGACACGTCGGTGGTGTGCTGCGTGGAGATGACGATGTTTTCCACCGCCACCGGGCGGTCGTTCTCGTAGCGGATGGAAACCTGCGACTTGGCGTCAGGGCGCAGCCAGTCGGCCTGGCCGCTCTTGCGCAGCTGGGTGAGCCGGCGGCCGAGCCGGTGGGCAAACATGACGGGAGTCGGCATGAGCTCCGGGGTCTCATTGCAGGCATACCCAAACATCAGGCCCTGGTCGCCGGCCCCCTGTTCGGCGGTCTTCTTGCCCTTGGCTCTCTTCGCGTCGACGCCCTGGGCGATGTCAAGTGACTGGCGGGTCAGGTAATTATTGATGAACACCGCGTCGGCGTGGAACACATCGTCGCTGTTGGTGTAGCCGATCTCGCGAATGGCGGCGCGTACGATGGTCTCATAGTTGAGTTTGGCCCGCGTCGTCACCTCGCCGGCGAGAATCACCAGGTTGGATTTGACGATGGTCTCGCAGGCCACGCGGCTGGCGCGATCCTGCGCCAGGCATGCGTCCAATACACTGTCTGAAATCAGATCAGCCACCTTATCCGGGTGGCCTTCACCAACTGATTCGGAAGAGAAGACGAATGATTTTGCCATGAGGCGTCAGGCAAGGGCCTGCCGGCCTTGTGGGCAAGTATATTATCAACATATCCGGATTATCTGATATGTTCGATAGAGCGTGTCCACCTGGTGACACCGGCACGTGCCCTAAAGGGCTTTATAAATTGTAATCCCGCTAAAGGTTTCCATCGCCATTGGGTTCATAAGATCCAATTCTGCGTGTCAGGATATCCCCTAGGACTGGCAAATTTCCGCATATCAAACAATGAGATACTGAATCCCCAAGCGATTGAGGCACTGCGCAGCCTCAGCCCGGAGGCGGGCTCGACCATCCTGCACGAACTGATTGCCATCTATCTGGAGGATACGCCGAAGCAATTAGTCGAACTGCAGGAGGCCCTGGCGCGTCAGGACATGGTGAGGGTCATCCGCGCCGCCCACACCATCAAAGGCAGCTCCGGAAACTTCGGTGCCGTCAAGCTTGCCCAAGAGATCGAAGCGCATGGCAAAGCCGATGATCTGGCGGCCGCGGCCGCCGCCTTGGGCGGGGTGACGGAGCATTACGCGCTCGTTGCCGCGGCGCTGAAGCAGATCGACCAAGGCGCATAATCCGCGCGGTTCTTTCCCACCCGCATGCACCAGGTACGCCAGCGACTGTTTGCCGTGCTCACCGCACTCTCGCTGGCGTTGCCCACCCCTGCCCTGGACTGGAATACGCAGACCACCACCCTTACCACCACCCCCTTTTCAGAGCACGCAGGATGTGGTCTTTGCGTTCGCCAACCGCGGCCTCAAGCCGGTCACCATTCTGGAACTGAAGACCAATTGCGACTGCCTCGCTGCCACCGCCGACCAGAAGGTTTATGCCCCGGGTGCCGCCGGCGTCATCACTGTCTTGACCGATGATGGGGCGCTCCCGGTGCGCCTGCTGGTGCGGATCGAAGTTCCGGAAATCGTAACCATCACTCCGCGCAGTATCGTCTGGCAACTCAATGGACCGGCGGAAGAGAAATCCATCGACCTCAAGCCGGTGCCGGGACTGGAGATCGCCCTCTCTGAGTCCCAGTCCACGAACAATGCCTTTGCCACCCGCCTCGAAACCGTCGAAGCCGGCCGGCACTATCGCCTCCACCTCCTGCCCCGCAGCACGGCGCAGCTTGCCAGCGCCGCCATCCGCATCTTTGGCCGGGCGAAATCCGGACAGAATATCGTCCTCAGCGCCTACGGCAACGTCCAGTAGGCTCAGTGGAAATAATTGCGCTGCTTTTCCGAGATCGGCAATGTGACCCGTTCCATCACCTTCAGCAGGTCTTCCCAGATGGCGCGCTTGGAACTGTTGCTCTGGCTCCGGAGAATGTAGGACGGGTGGTAGGACACCATCAGGGGCACACCGGCAAACGTGTGCCAGCGGCCCCGGACATCCCCCACGGCCTTGAAAGTGCCCGGCCCGAGCAGGCCCTCCGCCGCCGTCTTGCCGAGCGCAACGATGACCTGAGGCTGCACAATCTGCAATTGTGCGCGCAGGAACGGCAGGCAGAAATTCATTTCCTCCGGCGTGGGCGGGCGGTTGTCCACCTGCACACCGCCGGCACCGGCCACCATCTCCGGGCGCCAGTTCATGATGTTGCCGATGTAGACTTGCTCCCGTTTCAGCCCCATCCCCTGGATCATCCGCGTAAGCAACTGGCCAGCCGCGCCGACGAAAGGTTCGCCCTGCACCTCCTCGTCCGCCCCGGGCGCTTCGCCGCAAAAGAAAATCTGCGCGTGCAAGCTGCCGACCCCCAGCACTATCTTTTTGCCCGGACGAACATGGGCCTGGCAAACCGGATGATTTAAGACAAGATCGCGCAACGCGGCCCAGCGCGTGGCTCTGTCACCCTCCGGCAATATGACCTCCGGTGGCTCCCCCGGAATCGGGGCGATTGCCATGCCCGGCACCGCGGCCCGCCGTGCCACCGGTGAAACTGTCAGGGCGGCTGGTTCGGCGGTGGGAGGTTCGGTCGATTCAGCTAGGCTGGCGTTCACGGCCGCGCGCAGCTGTCCCAGGCCCTCGTCCGTGACCGTCACGACTCTATGTCCCCCGGCCTTAAGGCGCCGGAGCTCGTCAGTAAGCGCGAGTAATTGGGAACGGGTGGACAAGTTGGTTCAGGCCGGACAGGGCGGAACAAGTTTTTCCACATATTTGGCGAGCAGATCAAATTCCAAGTTGACCGCATCCCCCGGCTTTTTTTCCCACAGATTGGTCGCCGCCATGGTGTGGGGAATAATCCAGACCGCAAAATAATCCCCCGACACCTCGGCCACCGTCAGTGAAATGCCATCAACCGCCACGCAGCCCTTGAAGACAAGATAACGGGCTGATCCACCGGGGGCCAGTACACGCAGGTAGTAATCCTTGCCCCGTTGCTCCATCACTTCCACCCGGCCCGGCAAATCGATGTGTCCCGTCACAAAATGTCCGCCCATCCGGCTGTCTGCCCGCAGACTGCGTTCCAGATTCACGGCGGATCCGATTGCCAGCTGGTTGAAGTTGGTCAGACGGCGCGTTTCCTCGAGCACGTCGAACCAGACATGGCCCGGGTCTGATTTAATCACGGTCAAGCAGCAGCCATTCACCGCAATACTGTCGCCTAAAACCACGCCGGCCGGCACCAGTTGTGCGGCAATCTGCAATTTCCAGGCCTCGGCGGCCTGGGCAAAGGAGGCCACCCGGCCAACTTCCTCGATGATGCCGGAGAACATAATCAATTGAGCTTCACGCGCAGTACAGAAGTTTCTCCCCCGCGGCTGACAAGCAGCACGAATTCCTGCCGGATGCTATCGGCTTCGATTGCGTGCAGTTTTTCCAGAGCCTGCGCGTAGGATTTGATTTCAACCCCGTCGATCTCCCGCACCCAGTCGTCGGGCCGCAACCCGGCGGTGGCGACAGGCCCGCCTGGCTTCACAAAATGCACCATTACGCCCTGTTGCCTGGACGGCTCGGCGCGATGCATGATCCCGTCGGCGTATAGAAATTCGCGAATGGTGAACCCCAGCCGGTCGGAATAATGCCGGTCGGCCTCGCGCGCGAGCTTGGGCTCGTCACCCAGCCTGACTTTGATCTCCTCCCGTGCGCCGCCGCGCAGGACGGAGAGCGTGATGGTTTCGCCTGGCCGGTGGCGCAGTACTTCCTGGCCGAAGTAGCCGACGACGACGCGATCGGGCTTGAGCCGTGGCAGGTGCTGGCCGTCGATGGCGAGCACGATGTCACGCTCCTTCAGTCCGGCCTGGTCGGCCGGGCTGTCCTTGATGATGTCGCTCAGCACGACACCGGACTGGTTTTCCAGCTTGAGCAGCTTGGCGACCTCAGGATCCATCGGCTGCAGGCCATAGGCGCCGAACCAGGGGATCGGACGGCCGCTCACAGATTGGGGAATGCGTCCGAGATTGGGCAGTACTTCATCAGCCAGCAGGACCACGCTGCTTTCCTCCACATTGACCAGCAGGATCGGGTTGCCGCGCTGGTTGCGCGAGAAGATCAAGTAATTCTGCCCGAACGAGGTTTGGGCCAAGCCAGCCAGCTGGCCGGCCGAGTTGAAGACGGGCAGGCCCGGTCCGGCCACGTCGCTGCCGAGGATGGCGGTCTTTTGCGGCAGCTTCATGGTGGCAGCCACGCGCGCGCTGAGAAAATAAGGCAGGAAATCCTCGTCCTTGTTGCGCAGGCCGATGCCCCACAGCTCTTCGCTGAGTACCGGATCCGTCTTAACCGCGGCATAATTGGTGATCGGCACCAGCATGGGCCGGAGTTTTGCCTCGACCTGCACAAAATGCCAGCCGGTGAGCGCGTCCTGTCCGAGATAGGCGGCCAGTGATGGCTCGGTACTGCCCGGCCGGTAAACCTTGAAATCCTTAAGCTGCTCCGGCGCGACATTCGGAGGGATGGCCTCACCGGGCAGGATGATGGTGCCGGCCTCGTCGATCACCGTGCCCAGCACCGCGACGGGCTGGCGCTCGGTCTCGGCTTGGATGAAGAATTCCACCGCCACGACCGATTTCAGCCGTTCGTTAAACAGTTCAGGCAGCGGCGTGGCGGACGCAATGAGGGCGGCAAGCGTGGCTAAAAGAGCCCGGGGGAGGAAATTTCTCATGGCTTGATGACGTAAAGGGAAATGCGGCGGTTGCGCCGGGCTTCGACCAGTTGCGGCTCGGGCCTGGCCTCGTAAGCTGCATAGATGGACTTCAGCTGGGCGAGCGCCCCGATGGGCTCGCTGCCGATCTTCGTGATGATGTCGCCGCGAGCGAGCCCGGCCTCCCCCGCCGGGTACCCCGGCTGCACGCCGAGCACGATCACGCCGTTCTGGTCGGTCAGTTGGTTTTCCCGGGCATAAGCGCGCGAAACCTTGCGCACGCTAAGTCCCCATTTCTGAAAGGCCCATTCCTCACCCACCTGGCTCTCCAGTTTCTCGGTTTGCACCGTAAGCTCAACCGTAGAAGTGCTGCGTTTCACCCCGAGGATCACCTTGGCCCCGATTGGCAGGCTCGCAATAGACTGTTGAATAGGCGGCAGCTGCTCGGGAAAACGCCCGTCCACATTGCGCCCGTTCAGGTTCAGCAGCACATCGCCGGCGCGAAGTCCGGCCTTGGCGGCAGGCGAGCCGGGGTCGACACTGTTGATGAGCATGCCGGTGTTGCTGGCCAGCGCATAGAATCGCTCCAAATCCTGCAGCACGCCGGGCCTCACGCCGATATAGCTGCGGGAAATGGCGCCGTTGCTCGCCAGTGCGGCAGCCACCTTGCGGGCCACGGTCGCCGGGATGGCGAAGCCCAGATTATCCGCGCCGATGTAGGCGCGGGAATTGATGCCGACGACCTTGCCGTCTTCGGTAACGAGTGGACCACCGCTGTTGCCGGGATTGATGGCGGCGTCGGTCTGGAGCCAAGTGTTGAAAGAGCCGGTCTCGTAGCCGTTCACACCGCGGCTGTCCTCAAAGTAGCGGTTCGGATTGGAAATGATGCCGCGCGTGACGGTGCGCGTCAAGCCGTGCGGAGTGCCCACCGCATAAACCGTCTGGCCGGCGAAGAGCTCGTCCGAGTTGCCAAAATCGGCCGAGGCGAAGCTGAGTCCGCGTTGTTTAACCGCGTCCAGGTCGATGCGCAGCAACGCCAGGTCGGTCCAATGATCCCAGCCGACCAGTTTGGCCCCGACGCGCTCGAGGCTCGCCAGGGTGATGGAAATCTCCACGGCCTGCGGACTGACCACGTGCGCATTGGTCAGCACCAGACCATCGCCGGATATGATCACCCCCGAGCCGACCCCGCCGGTGATGCGCTTGGTCCCCTCGGCGAATTCGATTTCCCGCACATCGATTCGGACGACGGCCTCGAGCAGCCGGTTGAAGCCGCGGCTCATAGCCGCTGCGGAGGAAAGTGCCAGGCCCAGCCCAAGCAGGGCGACCGCGGCCAGTCGGCCGATGATTGACGGTGGGGGGTATTGTCTCAATGTGGCGGGTTTTACTCGATGGCTACCAATTGCAAAGACTACGACTTTCTAAAGATTGAGCCGTATTGGCAATCTTTCTGGGAAAAAACCAAGGCTTTTCGCGCCGTAGATGGCTCCGCTAAGCCGAAATACTACGTGCTCGACATGTTTCCCTATCCTTCGGGTTCGGGACTCCATATTGGGCACCCGGAAGGTTACACAGCCACCGATATCCTAGCCCGCTGCAAGCGCGCCCGCGGCTTCAATGTGCTCCACCCGATCGGCTGGGACGCCTTCGGCCTGCCCGCCGAGCAGCATGCCGTGAAGACCGGCACGCACCCGGCCGCCAACACGCAGAACAACATCGTCACCTTCCGCCGGCAGATCAAGGCGCTCGGCTTTTCCTATGACTGGGACCGCGAGGTAGACACGACCGACCTGAAATATTTCCGATGGACGCAGTGGATTTTCCTCCAGCTCTTCCAAAACGGCCTGGCTTATGTCGATGAGCGCCCCGTGTGGTGGTGCCCGGAACTCCGAACCGTGCTGTCCAACGAGGAGATCGTGGATGGCAAGTCCGAGGTCGGCGACTATCCCGTCGAGCGCCGCAACCTTCGCCAGTGGGTGCTGCGCATCACCGCCTATGCCGAGCGGTTGCTCGACGGGCTCAAGGACGTGGACTGGCCCGACTCGACCAAACGCATGCAGGAAGCCTGGATCGGCCGCAGCGAAGGCGCCGAGGTGTTGTTCAAGCTGAAGAAGCCCGAGTTGGGTGACCTGAAGGTCTTCACCACGCGGCCCGACACGCTTTTCGGCTGCACCTACATGGTCATGGCACCGGAGCACCCGCTCGTGGACGCGCTCACCCTTCCCGCCCACCGCGGCGAGGTGGATGCCTACCGCCGGAAGGCCGCCGGCAAGAGCGATCTCGAGCGCACCGACCTCGCCAAGGACAAGAGCGGCGTCTTCACCGGCAGCTACGCCCTCAACCCGGTCAACGATAAGCGCGTGCCCGTTTGGGTCGCCGACTACGTGCTCATGGGCTACGGCACCGGCGCCATCATGGCTGTGCCCGGGCAGGACGAACGTGATTGGGAGTTTGCCAAACTCTACCAGTTGCCGATCATCCGCACAGTACAGCCGCCGCCGGATTTTCCGGGCGGCGCTTTTGTCGAGGATGGCCCGGCCATCAACAGCCGCAACGCGGAAATCTCGCTCAATGGCCTGCGGATCGCCGAGGCCAAGACGAAAATCATTTCGTGGCTGGAAGCAAAAAAATCTGGCACGCGGCGCATCAATTACAAGCTCCGCGACTGGCTTTTCTCGCGCCAGCGCTACTGGGGCGAGCCATTTCCCATCGTGTGGGTCAGCGAGTCCGACTACCGCCGCGCGGCCGCGATGCGGAAGGATTTGCCCGCGCAACCTGTGAAGTTCACCGAGAACGGCCTCACGCACTTTGCCCTGCCACTGCCCGACGCGGCCCTGCCGCTCGTTTTGCCCGAGGTGAATTCCTATCTGCCAAGCGGCACCGGCGAAAGCCCGCTGGCCAACGAAACCGCGTGGCTCGAAATCTGGTTCAATATGGAAACCGGCGATGCCGTACCCGCGACGAATTACAGGCCGGCCGGCGACAGCTGGGTGCGCGCCCGGAGGGAAACGAACACTATGCCGCAGTGGGCCGGTTCCTGCTGGTATTACCTGCGCTACCTCGACCCACGGAACGCCGGGGCCATCGCAAGCCCTGAGGCGTTGAAATACTGGGACGTGCCCGATCTCTACGTGGGCGGCGCCGAGCACGCGGTATTGCACCTGCTCTACGCGCGTTTCTGGCACAAGGTGTTGTTCGACCTCGGCGTCGTGCCGCAGGCCGAGCCGTTCAAAAAACTTTTCCATCAGGGCATCATCCTCGGCGAGGACGGAACCAAGATGTCCAAGAGCCGCGGCAACGTGGTGAATCCCGATGACATCATACGGGCTTACGGGGCGGACTCGCTGCGTCTCTATCTGATGTTTCTCGGACCGCTCGAGGCGATGAAACCCTGGAATCCGAAGGGCATCGAGGGTGTCCATCGTTTCCTCCGCAAAGTCTGGCGCGAGTGCCTCAACGAGGAGGGTGCGGTCAATTCCCGCATTTTGTCCGATGCCCGGCTTTCGGCCGCGACCGATAAGCTCCTCCATGAGACCATCAAGAAAGTCGGTGACGATATCGAGGGACTCCACTTCAACACCGCCATTTCGCAAATGATGATCCTGCTGAATGCGTTGCAAAAGGAGCCTACCCTGCCCCGCGCCGCGATGCGGGACGTGCTGCGTCTGCTCGCGCCATTCGCGCCCCACCTGGCGGAGGAATTATGGACCCGTCTGGACGGGGCCGAATCAATCATGACGGCCGGCTGGCCGGAGTTCGATCCAGCCAAACTCGTCACGAGCACCATCACGATCGTGATTCAAGTGAATGGAAAGTATCGGGGCGATGTTACTGTTGGTGCTGATGTTACCGCAGCCGAATTGGTCCAATTGGCCTTGGCCCACCCGAAGGTTGCACGCTTTATTGCCGGCACGCCGATCAAACGGACGATCTATGTAAAAAACCGACTGATTAATCTTCTGGTCTAGAATGTCATGTAGATTTAATTAATTCTTGGATTTTACGCTTGGAATAGGTGTTTACTACCTAGTTAAATTCGGGAAACATACCGAAGCAGTTTCACCTTAACATGTAACTGTGTTAATTAATATGCCATCGAGCCATAAAAACCAACCTCATTTGCATTCTCCTTCTCAGTGCCGTAGCGCTCGTGCACGTGTTTCCGAATGCATTTGCCCAGCGCCAGCTCGGCAAGAAAAAGGGCCCCACCAGCAAGCTTTACGTCGCCGAGACCAGAGGTGAGACGCAGATCCAAACCGGCGGTAAAATCTATGCGGCCCGCCAAGCCACAGCCTTTGACGCCCCTGGCACCGTGATCGAGACCAAAGATGATTCCCATAACGCCTTTGTCTATTCCAATGGCATCGGCATGTTCATCGATCAGAACACCCGGGTCGCGGTCACCGACTCGCTCCTTATTGCCGAACGCACCGACGAGGTCATCTACGTCTGCCGCTTCAATCGCGCCTATCGCAAGCACATCCGGCTCTACATCCGCCAGATTCGCGAAAGCAAAAACGAGCTGCTTGGCATCGTGCTCAACGGCCTCTCCGCGCGCCGCATCGAATATTACAGCAATTACTGCTACTACCGCAGCTACAAGAAATACTACGGCTCGCAGTCGTAGGCCCTCTTTCGCAAGTCGCACCCTCGGGCATGGCTTTTAGTTTGCAGGAGCCTGCTTGCAGGCGATGAGCTGGCCCGGCATCCTTTTTCCAATGTCCTCCGCCTTTCTGCCCAAGGATTTTCACCCGAAGCGTCCTGTCGCCCTGATCGCTGGCCGCGGCCGCTATCCGGTCATCACCGCCGAGGCCATTCGCGCCGCCGGTGTGCCGCTGCGCCTGATCGCGATGGACGACGAGACCTCGCCCGGGCTGATCAGCAGTTTCCCGGTGAAGGAGCGCGTCACGCTCAATGTTGGGCAGGTCGGCAAAATGCTAGACACCCTCAAGGACTTCGGCGCTGGCTATGCACTCATGGCCGGGCAGGTGAAACCTAAGAAACTCTTCCACGGTCTGGTGCCCGACCTCAAGGCGGCCTCGATCCTGTTCGCCCTCAAACGACGCAATGCCGAGACCATCTTCGGCGCCATCGCCGTCGAGATCGAGCAGCTCGGCGTCTCCCTGCTCGACGCCCGCGCCTTCATCGACGACCACCTCGCCACACCCGGCACAATGTGCGGCAAGTTTACCATCGACGAGGAATACCTGTCGCACGGCATCCATATCGCCCGCGAAATCGCCAGGCTTGACATCGGCCAGGGGTGCGTCGTCCGCAAGGGCACGGTGCTCGCCGTCGAGGCCTTCGAGGGCACCGACGACATGCTCCGCCGCGCCGGAAAATTCAAGACCGACGAGGCCCTTTTCGTCAAAACGGTAAAGGCCAACCAGGACTTTCGCTTCGATGTGCCCGTCTTCGGCTTGCGCACGCTGGAGGTCATGCACGAGGCCGGCCTCGGTGCAGCCGCGCTCGAAGCCGGCAAGACGATCGTGCTCGAAAAACTCGCCGTGCTCCAGCAGGCCAAAGCCTGGGGCATCTCCCTCCACGGTTTCTGAGTCCGGCCACCCGGCTTGCACTTTGCCCGCATAGCGCGCACCTTCCCGCCATGCCCGCCGACATCGTTGAAGTCTCCATCAAAGGCCTGATGCCCACGGCCAATGGCTGCGCTGTGTTTCTCGGCAACACAGAGAAAACCTTCGTGATTTACGTCGATCCCAGCGTCGGCAGCGCCATTTCGATGACCATCAACGGGGTGAAAAAGGAGCGCCCGCTCACTCACGACCTCATCGGCCACCTGCTCCTGGGCTTCGAGATCAGCCTCGAGCGCATTATCATCAACGATGTCAAAGACGGCACCTACTTCGCCCGCATCATCCTCCACATGCAGAACGAGCTGGGCCGCAAATTCCTCGAACTCGACGCACGGCCCAGCGATTCCATCGTCATGGCGCTCCAACAGAAGCGTCCGGTTTTCGTCGCCCGCAAGGTGTTTGACCTGGTCGAGGACATGACCGAGATTCTCGAGCGCGTACTCAAGCAGCAGAAGGAAGAGCCCAAGGACGAGGGCGACCAGTGAGCTGTTCAATCCTGTAGGGACGCAGTCATGCCGCGCCCTTTCGATTTTGCCCTCTCCCCTCACTCCTAGCGCCTCACGCCTTCCGCCCGGCTTCATGCCGGGCGGCCCGCTCACCGCGCTGGCGCCGATGCAGGACGTCACCGACCTGCCCTTCATGCGGGTGGTCGCGCACTATGGCGCTCCGGACTTTTTTTTCACGGAGTTCTTCCGAGTGCATGCCCAGTCGCGGCCGGAGAAGCACATCCTCCGCTCCCTCACTGAGAACCGGACCGGCCGGCCCATCTTTGCCCAGCTCATCGGCGAGCATGTGCCCGACATGGTTCGCACGATCAAGGAACTGCTCCACTACCCGGTCGCCGGCATCGATCTCAACCTGGGCTGCCCGGCCCCGAAGATCTACAAGAAGAATGTGGGCGGCGGACTGTTGCGCGATCCCGCCAGGGTGGACGAGCTGCTTGGCGCCCTGCGCGACGCCGTGCCCGGCCTCCTTACGGTCAAGATGCGCATCGGCTTTGACTCGACGGATAATTTCGAGCACATTCTCGGCCTCATTAACAAACACCGGGTCGACCTGCTCAGCGTGCACGGCCGCACGGTGAAGGAGATGTATCGCAGCGACGTTCACTACGATTGCATCAGCGCCGCCGCCTGCACCGTCCACTGCCCCGTGCTGGCCAATGGCAACATTACGTCGGCCGAAAAGGCCGCCACCGTGCTCGCCGCGACCGGTGCCGCCGGCGTCATGATCGGCCGCCACGCCATTCGCAACCCGTGGATTTTCCGCCAGACCCGGGAAATACTTTCCGACCAGCCCGTCACCCCGGTGACCCTCGCCGACGTCCGCGAATACATTGAGCGACTCTATCGCGAAACTCAGCTGCCCGGTGTCCCCGAGACGGCCCATGTCGCCAAGATGAAGAAATACCTGAACTTCGTCGGCCAGAGTGTGGACGCCGGCGCCGCGTTTCTACACGACATGCGCCGCGCCATGACCGAGGCCGAGCTTTTTGCCGTGTGCGATCGGCACCTGCTGGCCGAGCCGGCAGAATTATTTTCGCTCGAGCCCTATCCCGGCGTCATCGCCCGGCCCAATTGCGAAAGCCCGTTGGAAAACTGCTCGCTTGATACCGTGACCGCCTGAATACGGATTTGCGCTTGGCCAACTGACGATCGGCCCGCTAGCCACGCTCACAAGCAGTTTGCCGGCAAATCACTCCAGACCTAGAGCCTTGCGGCCGGTGTCAGAGATCATCTGCGGGGTCCATTGCGGATCCCAGACGATGTGCACCTTCGCCGATTCCACAGTCGGCAGCGCGGCGATCTTCTGCCGCGCGTCCTCGGCGATGACCGGCCCCATGCCGCAACCCGGCGCCGTGAGGGTCATCTTCACCTCCACGGCATGGCCGCCCATGGGGGCTTTATCGACGGCGAGGTCGTAGACTAGGCCGAGATCGACGATGTTGACGGGAATCTCGGGGTCGAAACAGGTCTTGAGTGCGTCCCAAACGGCCGCTTCCGAGAAAACAGTTTGCGCTGAGCCTAGTGAAGGCTTCTCCACCACCGACTTGTAGCCGCCGATAGCGCCGTTGTCCTCGCGCGCGATGTGGAAAAGTCCCTGACCGGTGCGCACCGTCACGTTGCCGCCGAGCGTCTGGGTGATGAGCACGCTTTCGCCCGCCTTGAGCGTAACCTTGTCGCCGGCCGGAATGACGGTCGCCGGGCAGTCCCGAGTCAGAGTGAATTCCTGCTTCATTGGTCGAATAATGTAGGTTGCGTCTTTGGACGCAACTGAGGATTCCACGGCGAGGTCGACGTGGCTCCAGCAAATCCAAGGGAGCACGGGCGACCCGCCCGCGAATATCCTTACTTCAACTTCAACTCAAAGGGCAGCCGGACATACAGACCGCGGGGATCATTGAACTTGGCCAATGACTGCAGCTCCTCGACCGCCTCGCGAATCAGCAGGCCGACCGGGCCGCTCAACGTCTGCTCGCGACGTTTGCCATCCAGCGCCTCGACGAAAGTCTCGGCGAACATTTTCTTGCGCGGATACTCGGTCACCAGGAAGTCATCGCCGAGTTTCGCCTGGGTCGCGGCATACTTGACGGCGTCGGCCAGCCCGCCGAGTTCGTCCACGAGGCCGAGCTTCAGTGCCTCGCTGCCAGACCATACCCGCCCTTGGGAGATTTCCTCGACCACCTGGCGGTCGAGCTTGCGCGATTCGACGATCTTGCTGAGGAACTGATCATAGACCCAGTCCACAGTGGACTGGAAAATCGCCAGCTCCGCGTCGGTTTTGGGCCGGGTGATGGTGGCGGCGTCGGCAAACCGGCCGGTCTTAACCGTGTCAAAGGTAAGGCCGAGCTTGTCGTTCGCCAGGCCCTGGAAATTCAGGAACATGCCATAGACGCCAATGGAGCCCGTGATGGTGGCGGGCTCGGCAAAGATCCGGTCGGCGTATGTGGAAATCCAGTAGCCGCCCGACGCGGCCACAGTGCCCATCGAGACAATCACCGGCATTTTCTGCTGGAGCAGGTGCACTTCGCGCTGGATGGCCTCGGAGGCCGAGACGCTGCCGCCGGGGCTGTTCACCCGGAGGACGATGGCCTTGAGCTTGTCATCCTGCCGGAGCTGCCGGAGCAGGCGCGCGGTCTTCGCTCCGTAGACATAACCTTCCTCGCTACCGTTGCCATCGACGATCTCGCCCTCGGCGTAGACGATGGCCATACGGCCGCCGCCGCCGAATTCGAGCTTGCCCTGGCTCTGCCGTTTGGCCACCAGACCCCGGCTGGAAACCAACTTGGCATAATCCTTCAAGGCCACCTGCTTGAAAGCCTCTTTAGTGCCCTTGCGGCCGGTCGACGCCTTCAATTCATCCAGCACCTCGTCCACGTAGGCCACGCGGTCGACGAGCCTGAGCAGCTTGGCATCGTCCGCGCGAATCAGACCCTTTTCATCCACGGCCTTTTGCAACGCGCCGGGGGGGAGTTTTCGCGCCTGCTCGATGGAGGCCGTCAGGTTCGCCCAGACGTCATCGAGCAGCTTCTGGATCTGGGCCCGGTTCTCCGGGCTCATGTCCTTGCGCGTGTAAGGCTCCACGGCGCTCTTGTATTTCCCCACGCGGGTGACCTGCACGCCGACGCCGAATTTCTCAAATGCGCCGGCAAAGAACATCGGCTGGGAGGCCAGACCGGGCATGAGCATGATGCCGTAGGGGTCGAGCACGAGTTCGTTGGCCACGGAAGCCAAGTAATAGTCACGCGTGCCGGCATAGGTCAGGTAGGCTTTCACCGGTTTGCCCGACGCTTTAAAGACCTCGAGGGCTTCGCGCACTTCCTTGAGCGCGGCATAACCCGAGCCGTAGCCCGACGGCTGCACCGCCCCGGTCAGATAGAGGCCGGCAATGGCATCGTCATTGGCGGCAGCCTGGAGGGCGCGGGTGACCTCGCGCAATTGCAGCGTGCGCGGGGGGTCGCCACCTAACACCTCCAGCAGTTCATCCAGCCCTTCCACCTGCGACGGCGAGTCTTGAATGTTGGTCGAGAGGTTGAGCACCAGATAGGACCCGTTTTGCACGACGACGGGCTTCTTCTGGCCCATGGCGGCAAGGACGCCGAGGATCAGAAAAAGCGTCAAAAAACCGCCGATCAGGAAAACGATTAACGCGGTGAGCGTGGCAAAGAAAGAGATGAAGAAATTCTTCATGGCCGCGAACCTAGGCAGCCCGACCCCATCCGCCAGCGAAAAGCGTCAACAGGCGCCGGCCGGGGCCCGGCGGTATTAGGCCGGGAGCAACGGTGTGCCAGGACGCTTAACCTGCCCTGTTAGTGCGCGAATGTTTCACACCCAAGGCTTCCCATTCGCGGCCAAACCGGCCTATAGTCCGGATCATGAGTGAGAAAAAAGAGCTGCTCACGACCAATCGCAAGGCGCTGACCATCAACCTTGATGGCACGCGCTATGGCACGATTGCCGAGATCGACGCCGGCCAGGAGGTTGCCCGCATCTTCTTCCAGGTCGGGGGCGCGTCCGGTTCCATTGCCAAGACCATGTCGGCCTACGACATGACTTTCAGCGATGCCATCTATGGCAAGTCCCCGCGCTATGTCTCCCAGGAGCGCCTGCAGACGATGCTCGACCACGAATACCGCCTGCTCAAGGAGCGCCTCTCCGAGAAGCGCGTCGACCGCACCAAGTTTTTTGTCTTTGCTGACACCGTCGTGGCCAAGAGCTTCAAGGGCCCGAACGACGGCCACGGCTGGCTGGGCATCCGCTTCCAGCACAACCCGCTCGAGGAGCCCAACGAAATCGTCCTCCACGGTCCGGATGTGGGACAAGGAGAACGTCCTGCAGCAGCAGGCGCTCGGCATCGTCGGCACCAACCTCATCTACGGCGCTTTTAACTACCCCGACGACCCGCACCAGCTCATCCAGTCGCTGGTCGACAACATCGGCACCGACCGCGTGGAGATTGACATGCTCCGGGTCAGCGGCCCCGTCTTCGCCGCGGTCGACAACCGCCTGCTCTCGCTCCGCCTCGTCCAATACGGCCTGACCAACGCCGTGATGTTCGCCCCCCGACGGCGAGGTGCTCCAGCCCTCCGAGGTGCTGCACCACAAGGCCGTGCTCGTCGAGCGTGGCAGCTTCCGCCCGGTCACCCACGTCAACGTCGACATGCTCACCTGCGCCACCGCCCAATTCATGCAGGAGCCCATCGTGAAGGGAAAGGAGATGCTCGTCCTCATGGAGATCACCATGAACAACCTGCTCTCCGAGGGCGACCTCGACACCAAGGACTTCCTCGCCCGCGTCGACATGCTCGGCCACATCGGGTTCACCACGCTTATCTCGAACTACTCGGAGTTCTACCGGCTGGTCTCCTACTTCCGCCGTTACACCAAGGAGATGATCGGCGTCGCCATGGGCATCAACAACCTCCTCGAGATCTTCAACGAGAAGTATTACGAGGATCTGGAGGGCGGCATCCTCGAGTCGATGGGCCGCATGTTCCGCCACGCGGTCAAGCTCTACGTCTATCCCATACGGCAGGACGCCTATGAGCGCTACCTCGCCAGCAGTCATCATCCCGCTAGCGCGCCCCCCAGTGCCCCGCCCGGCGCCCCCAGCCACGCCTTCGCCTCCACGGTCATGATCACGGCCCGGAACCTCCAGGTCTCCAACCGCCTCCGCAACCTCTACGCCCACCTACTTGAGAACCACAACCTTGACTGTATCATCGGCAGCAACCCGGACTACCTGAGCATCTACTCCCGCGACGTGCTCCAGCGCATCAAGTCCGGCGACGACTTCTGGGAAAACTGGTGCCCGCCAAGGTCGCCGAGATCATCAAGCAGCGCAAACTGCTCGGCTACGGCGCCAAATCGGCTGCCATCGCCTGAGTTCTGCCGACGGCTACGGGGCGCCAATCAGCCGCTGGATTTCCTCCAGAATTCGCGTCAAAGGCGGCGGCGCATGCCGTGTGGCCAGTGAGTTCCAGCAGATGCCTCAGGTTCAGCAGGATTCCCTCATCGTCATCAATATCCGGGATTTTCATCGGGATTGGGGACAGTGGCGACTGTGCATAATCTGTATCGGACATCACACCGCCATTCAAATGCGGGTATCTCCAGTGCCGCATCAACCCTGGTTAAAAACGAGGAAGGCCGTCGCCGTGCCTTCTTGGGGCTTGCACGGCCCGCCCGCCTTCCTTCCCTTTCCTTGACCTCACTGTTCACGTTAGCCTCATCCTGCACTGCCATTCATTCGCATGCGTTTCTTCAAATACCACGCCCTCGGCAATGACTACCTGGTGCTGAACCCGGCGGACTTCCCCGGCTGGGCCGAGCCCACGCGGGAGCAGATCCGCGCCATCTGCCACCGCAATTTCGGCGTCGGCTCGGATGGCATCCTGTGGGGGCCGCTCCGCGCGACGCAGGCCCAGTTCGGCCTGCGCATTTTCAACCCCGACGGCTCTGAGGCCGAGAAATCGGGCAACGGCCTCCGCATCTTCACGCGCTACCTCCATGATCAGAAACTCATCGGTGAGACGCCGGTTACTATCGAGACGCCCGGCGGCGTGGTGGAATCGCGTGTCCTGCCCGCCGGCCAGCTCATCACCGTGGCGATGGGCCGTGTGACTTTCCAGAGCGACCAGATCCCCGTTGCCGGCCCGATGCGCGACGTGCTCAACGAAAAATTCACCATCCAGGACCGCGAGTTCACCTACTGCGCCGCCGGCATCGGGAATCCGCATTGCGTGATTGTGCTGCCGGAAATCTCGCCCGCTCTCGCCACCCACTATGGCCCCGACATCGAGGTGCACGCCAGTTTCCCGAACCGCATCAACGTGCAGTTTCTGAAAGTGCTCGACCGCCGGAATGTGCAGATCGAAATCTGGGAGCGTGGCGCCGGCTACACCCTCGCCTCGGGCAGCAGCTCGAGCGCGGCAGCCGCCGTGGCGCACAAACTCGGTTTGGTGGACGCCAAGTTGACAGTGCACATGCCGGGCGGCCGGATCGCAATCGAGATTGCGCCCGACTTTGCCATCAGGATGACCGGCCCCGTCACGCAGACGGCGGAAGGCCGGATGGACGTGGAGATTTTCTCGACCCACGTCTGACGCCGGCCTCAGTGCCTACATCATCTCGTTGCCCAGGACAATCCGTCCGGTGGTGCCCGCGAGAATTATGGAGTTGATGACGACCCCGATCACGGCGAACACCTTGTAGCGGCCGGCCTGAAACAGGCCGCCGAGCACTCCGATGACAAAGGAGGTCATGCCAAAACCGGAATGCTTGCGCGCGGGTTGCAGGTGCCGCTCCAGTGGCGGTGGGGGCGCGGAATCGGCGTTCATCATGCCCGCGAAGCTAGACCCATCGGGGCGCACCGCGCGAGCGGGGCTTGCCCGCGGAGCGGACAACCCGCCTACGGCCGCAGATTGGTTTTGATTGCCTCCCCGCACGGCCTCCGCCGCTTTAATGTTCTGGCGGACTAGAAATTTGAACTCCTGCAGGTCGATCGACTTGGGTTTCAACTCCACCCGCACAAAAAGGTCATCATCATCGTCGAGACCGATCTTCACGTGGTCATAGTCTGGGACAGTTTGAGCAACCGTCGCAGGGCTTCCTCGGTCAACTGCATCTTGGCCTTTTCGGCCACGACGATGCCGATGACGAAATATCCCTCGCCACTGACGCAAAGGACCTGCCACTCCGCGCCGGAAGCGCTTTTCTCATAAACCGCCCAGACCGTGTCCGTGATCTTCTTGGAACGAAAACCTGACTGCTCTACCAGGCCGCCCAGCTGCGTGGCTGCGGCCCGTTCCTCGGCCGTCAATTCCGTCGCCGCCAGCGACCACCCCGGTCCCACCAGCAGGCACAGCCAGAGCATCGCGCGACAGCCCCGGCGGAAAAACAGGCAGGGTTTTATCGTGCCGGTGAGGATGCGGTCTTCCCCGGCCGGCACAAGACCGGTGGAGCGGCGGGCACTCCTGGCCTCAGTCGGCATATTTGATCGGAACAGCCGTAGGGTTGGGAATTTTTCGTTTTGATGGACTTGCCGGCCTTCAGTTCGGCCAGGGCCTCGCTCACGTAATTGGTGGCCTTCGCAATATCCTCCACCCGGCTGGAGCGGATGCTGTCGATGCCTCCGGCATAAACGAGCGTGCCACTGCCATTGACGATATACATGTGAGGCGTCATGCGGGCGTCATACAGCCTGACGGCCATATTCCTTTGGCTGCTCGTCACGCCGTTGCCCGAGGGTACCTATGCCCGCCTCACCCTCGGCCTGCAAAGCTGGGTGACGGGCAGCGTGCTGTAAACCCTGCACCTGCTCACCATTCCGGCCCGCCAGCATGGCAACATCATCGAACTGGCCACAGACCGACCGTGGGCGTCGAAGAGGCCTGCAGCGGCATTCGCAGTCTGATCTCATGCGTCTTCGCCTGGTTTTTCTTCGCCGGGTGGCTGGTGCGACGGCCGGCCGGCCGTCTGACGTTGATCGTGGCGGCGCCCCTGCTGGCCTTGGGCATGAATTCCCTGCGCTCCCTCACCCTCACGCTGCTCGCCCATTCCGGCCGGGACATCGCCGGCTTCTGGCACGACCCCACCGGCTATGCTATTCTCGGCGTGACGGCGCTCATTCTCGCCGGCCTGGCCATCCTGCTCGAGTCCCAGGCCCCCGACCCGGGCGTTACAACCAGCCCGTTCCCCTCCTCGCTGCCTCGCTGGTCGCTGCGTTTCTTCTGGATCGCCATTGGGGCCACGCTGGTGCTCGGAGGATTTTATTTTGCCAATTCTCGCCCGGCCCACCGGCCGGCCCCGCCGCCGCCCAGCCTCGCCGCGCTGCTGCCGGTTCGCGCCGCGGGTTGGGAAGTGATGACGCCCAATGATCTCTACAAGTTTGCCGATATTCTCCAGACCGAGCACCTCATGGAGCGCACCTACCTGCGCCCGACGGGCAACGGGCAGTTTACACAGCTAACCATTTATGTCGCGTACTGGGCTCCCGGGCAGGCCTCGGTCAGTCGGGTAGCATCGCATACGCCCGATGCCTGCTGGCCGGGCTCCGGCTGGACGGCCCAGTCCTTGGCCGAGGCTCGGGAGGTTCCGCGGATCCCCGGGCTGATCATCTCCCCGGCCGAGCATCGGCTGTTTCGCAACAGCGCGGGCTATCCCCAGAATGTCTGGTTCTGGCATATCTATGACGGTCGCGTCATCAGCTATCGCGATCCCTACTCCGTGCCGGCGCTATTCCAGATCGCGCTCCAATACGGATTTCGCCAGCATGGCACCCAGCTTTTCGTCCGCGTCTCGAGCAACCAGCCTTGGGCCGAACTCGCGGACATACTGCTCGTCCGCGAAGTCTTCACCAACCTCACGCGCCTTGGACTCTGATTTCGCCCGACACATTTTTCCCTCCAGCCGGTCAACGAGCCCCGCTGCCTACACCCGGATAAATCGCCCACCCATGCCCCTCGCCGTCACCAAACACGAAAGATTCATTCTCGTCGTGCTCACCGCCCTGGTCGTGCTCGGCCTCATTGGGATGCTTGTGCTGTGAAGCAGCCCGCCTTCAACCCGCTGTTCCGGTTCGCGCCTTGGGCCGTGGTTGCCGTCATGGTGATCGCTGCCCTGTGGGTCACGCGGCAGAATGTTTCACTGCAGCAGGAGAACTCCCGGCTCCGCACCGAGCGGACGCTGGCGGAAGTCGCCGGGCACCTGGCGCAGAACCAGCTCAAGGAACGCTCGCTGCTCGCCGAGGGCATGATCAAAAGTCTTGGCCGGGAACTGATCCGATCCAAAAACCTCGCCCGGCTCCGGGTCACCGCCCTCCTGCCGCCGGCCGACCGCACTACCGAGGCACAAGTCATCGCGGTCTGGGATCCCGAGCAGCAGGCCGGACTGCTCACGATGGAGAAACTGCCCGCCATCGCCGCCACGCAGGATTACCAGATCTGGGTCGTCGACCCCGCCTACCCCAATCCGGTCAACGGTGGCATCCTTCACGTCGCGACCGACGGCCGGATCGGCCTCGCCTTCAAACCCGACCAGCCTGTCACGCAGGCCGCCGCCTCCGCCATCAGCCTGGAGCAGAAAGGCGGCGTGCCGAAGCCCGCGGGGACGATTGTCTTGCTTGGAAAGAGAGGCTGACTCGACTGCTTGATTCGATGATGCGCTGCTGGTGCGGACAAAGCTTCACACTGGAATTTTCGATGCGCCCCACATGACAGAACAGAATCTGGCGAGCAAATATTCCCGCTTGTCACTTGGCACTTCGCGGCAAGGCTTTGGCGCGCAATGATAATCAAACCGAAGGTCCGCGGCTTTGTCTGCGTGACCGCCCACCCCACCGGTTGCGCCGCGCACATTCAGCAGCAGATTGACCACATCAAGGCCAGGGGCCCGATAAAGCACGGCCCGCGCAAGGTCCTGGTCATCGGTGCCTCCACCGGCTACGGCCTCGCCTCGCGCATCACCGCGGCGTTTGGCTCCGGCGCGGCCTCGGTGGGCATCTTTTACGAGCGCCCCTCCGAGGAGGGCCGCTCCGCCACGTCGGGCTGGTATAACTCGATCGCCTTCACCACCGCCGCTCGCGCCGCCGGCCTCTACGCCGGAAATATCAATGGCGACGCCTTCTCCGACAACATTAAGCAGCAAGCGCTGGCCATGATTGCCCGCGATATGGGCCCGGTTGACCTTGTCATCTACTCGCTCGCCTCGCCTCGCCGCCAGCACCCGAAGACCGGGGCCGTGCACAAATCCGTTCTCAAGCCCCTCGGTGCGTCTTACACCAACAAGACCGTAGACACCGACAAGGGCATTGTCAGCGAGATCACCATCGAGCCCGCCAGCGAGGCCGAGGCCGCCGACACCGTCGCCGTCATGGGCGGTGAGGATTGGGAGATGTGGATTAATGCCCTGGCCGGCGCCAAGCTGCTCGCCCCCGGCGCCACCTCCGTCGCCTATTCCTACATCGGCCCGGTCTACACCTGGCCCATCTACAAGGACGGCACCATCGGTCGCGCCAAGATCGATCTCGAGCGCGCCGCCCAGGCCATCCACGCCCGGCTCATGGCCCACGGCGGCGGCCGCGCCTTCATCTCCGTCAACAAGGCGCTTGTGACGCAGGCCAGCTCAGCCATCCCCGTCGTGCCGCTCTACATATCCATCCTCTACAAGGTCATGAAAGCCGCCGGCACGCACGAGGGCTGCATCGAGCAGATGCAGCGGCTGTTTGCCACTCAGCTCTACAACGGCCACTCGCCCAAGTATGACTCTGAGGGCCGCGTCCGCGTGGACGACTGGGAGATGCGCCCCGAGGTCCAAGACACCGTTTCCGCCATCTGGCTCAAGGCCACGACGGAGAACCTCGCGCAGCTCACCGACATCGTTGGCTACCGCAGCGATTTCCTGCGCCTCTTCGGCTTCGGCCTGCCGGGCGTGAGCTATGACGCCGAGGTCGAGCCGCATCAGCTGATGCCGTAGGCATCGGAAGTAACAAGTTGGAAGTGATAGTATCAAGAGGCGATCCCTTGGCACTTGTTACTTGATACTTTTCCACGATGCGCACCGTCGTTCAACGTGTCTCCTCGGCCAGTGTGACCATCGCCGGACGCGTCGCCGGGCGGATCGAGCGCGGATTGCTGGTCCTTGTCAGTGTCGAGGATGCCGACACCGCAGCTGATGGCGAGTGGCTCACGCAGAAAATCGTCAAGCTCCGCATCTTCGCGGATCAGACGGGCCAGATGAATCTCTCTGTGCAGGAAATCGTCGGCGACATACTGGTCATCAGCCAGTTTACGCTGCACGCCAGCACGCAGAAAAACACCCGCCCCTCGTTCCACCGGGCGGGCAAGCCCGAACACGCCAAGCCACTCTACGAACAGTTTGTCGCGCAGCTCGCCGCTGCCCTTGGTCGGCCGATTGCCACTGGTGAATTCGGCGCTTACATGGACGTGGCGCTCGCCAATGACGGTCCCGTGACCCTCATCCTCGACTCCAAGCAGCGCGATTAGACTCAATCCTCGAAATGCGGCACGGTGACGGACTTCCCGTTGTCCTTCGGACCGAGCTTGAGGATGAACGGCGCGACAACTTTTGCCCACGCTCCGGCCTTGGGATAATTGGAGGCGCCGGCGCTCCACGCAAGGCGCAGCATGGCTGTGTCGATGACACCGGGATTGAGCGGCACCGCCGCCATACCGGTGGGCAGATCCTGGGCGAGCGAATAGGTGAGCCCTTCCATGGCATATTTGGACGCGCAATACGGCGCGACCCCCGGCGAGGTGCTGCGGCCCCAGCCGGAGCTGAGATTGACAATGACGCCCTGCTTCCGCGCCACCATCGCGGGCCCGAAATGCCGGATGACGTTCGCCACGCCCTTGATGTTCACGTCGATCAGCTTGTTGAACTCCGTCGCCGGCACCTGCCAGAGCGGCGCCGGGATGTTCATCAGCGCGGCATTGTTGATCAGCAGGTCGGGCGCGCCGTGCACTGCCAGTACCTTCTCCGCCCACAGGGCCACCTTGTTCTCCTCGGCCACGTCAAGGGCGGTGAAATCATGCGGTGCGGGGTGGATGAAACGCAGGTTGAGGATCTCCGCGCTTCGGCCGCAGCCGATGACGGTATGCCCGTTCGCGATATACCACTCTGCCAACGCACGGCCCAGCCCGCGGGTGACACCGGTGATGAGGATTTTCTTAGAAACCGAATTGACCACGGATTACACAGATAGACACGGATGCAGACATGGGCAATCCGTGATAATCAGTGTTATCCGTGGTCAATGTATTGGCTGCCCGGGTGAGGAATATTTTACCGCGACTGCAGCCGGATTTTGCTCAGGCCGTTCTTCCGGCAGGCGTCCATCGCCGCGGTGATGAAGCGCAGCGGCGTGTTCTCGTCCGAGCGGATGAGCACGGTGATGTCCTTGCTGATATTGCCGACCTGGGTCAGCAGGTGCTCGATCTCATCCATCTTGACCGGGACGCTCCGATTGCCGTTCTGGAGGGTGAACTCGCCCTCCTTGGTGATGCTGATGGTGAGCGAGTCCTTCAGTTCGCTTTTGCCCGCGGTCTCGACCTTGGGCAGCGTCAGGTTCATCGTGGTGATGGAGCGGAACTGCATCGTGACGAAGGCAAAGAAGATGAGCATCACGAGCACGTCGATCAGCGGCACGAGGTTCAGCTCGGGCCGCTTGCGCTTCTTCTGGTAGAGGCCGCTCATTCCTTGGCGTTGCGCGACAGCACGCGCTCCAGCAGCAAGTCAATCTTCGCGGCGTAGTTCTCGATCTTGCGCTGCAGAAAGCCCGAGCCGACGAGAGACGGGATGGCGATGGACAGGCCGATTACCGTGGCGGAGAGCGCCAGCGCCACGCCCTTGGTGAAGGCCGCGGGGTCGGGTAGGCCCGTCTCGGGTGAGATCTGCGAAAAAACCTGCAGCAGGCCGGTCACCGTGCCGGTCAGGCCGATGAGCGGGGCGGCGGCGTAGATGACATCCAGGTATGGAATGCCTCGCTCCATGCGGTTGAGCTCGAGCCGGGCGAAGGCCTTGACCGCCTCGGGGTCGTTCTTGTGCCGCTCGGCAAACTCGACGATCCGCGCCAACACGGAATGGCGGCCGGCCTGGGCGGGCTTCCCCTCCACGATGGCATCCACGAGGTCGTCGGGCAGGATGGCATCCCTGCGCAAAGAGTAGAGGCGCTCGCAGACAATGTAGACGGCGATGAGGGAGCAGAGAGCGAGAGGGTAGATGAGGACGCCGGCGCCTTTGAAGATATCGAGCATAGGGGAAGGGTGTGAGTGAAGTGGCCGCTTAGACGTCCACAAGCCGGAAAAGGTTCATCACAGGGTGATTTTGTTAAAATTTCCCTGTCTTGAGCCGCGCGGCCAGGCCGGCCATCTCCTGATCAAGCTGCTTGCCCGGCTCGACGCGCAGCGTGCGCCGCGCCCGGTCGAGGCAGGTCAGCGCAAGCTCTAACTTTGCTAAATATGGGTAAAACTATTTCCCCTTGATTTGCCGACCCGCCTAGCTAATCTGCTGCCATGATACCTAAAGAAGTCTCCCTCTACATGGCGCAGATAGGCCGCAAAGGCGGGCAAACCGTAACGCCTGCCCGCATCTTGGCCAATAAGATCAGAGCCAAGCTGCCGAGGAAGAGAAGGCCAACGCGGCGGGCACCTGCCCCTGCCCCGCCAGATGCCGGATGAAGGGCATCACGACCTTGTCGTAGAAATCAATGCTCGCGCCTCGCCCGGGGCCATCGAGCACCTTGTTGTAATTGCGGATCTGCGTCGCCACATCGTCCGCCTTCATGCTCCGCTCCAGCATCTCGGCGGCCTGTTGGATGCTGAGATCCTCGCGGTCGGCCTGGTATTTTTTCCCCAGCCGCTTCTCCTCGAAGCCGGCGAGGCTGGTCTCGCCGCGCAACCGCAGCACCTCCGCCAGCTGGCGGGAGAAGTTGATCTCCAGGTCGGGATATTTCTGGAACGCCAGCACCGCCTCGCGCAACACGCCCTCCCTGGCCCGCGGATCGTCGTCCACGGCCGCCTGCGCCTTCAGGAGCGTGTTCCAGGCGTCGAGGTTACGGCGGTCGCGGTTGACCGCCTCGCGCACGGCCTTGAGCGCGAGCTTGGGCTGGCCGGTGTGCAGGTATTCCGTGGCGAAGGCGGTGTGTATGACCGAGAGCTGGTAGGTCGGCAGCGCGCGGAAGCGCTCGGTGATGAAGAGCAGCTCGTGGTCGTTGATGTCGCCCCAGGTCTGAGGGTCATAGGCCAGGCCGGAGATGAATTTCTGCTCGGCGTAGCGCCCGCAATCGAGCTGCCACCGCTGGTTCGCGTCGAGATAGCCGAACCATGCGTGCCATCCGTCGAGCCCGGCGCTACGGAACATCATCGTCGGGATGCCCTTGGCCTTGCCCGCGGTGCTGGCGAAATACGCCTGGTCCACGCAGATGCCGCCCTCCGTGAGGATGGTCGCGAGCCGGTAGTCGGGTTTGGGCCAGAGGTGTTTGTTCTGCTCCAGCCGGTCCTTCCTGTATTTGATCATGTCGTAGGCCTTGGCGAGGTCGGCCAGGCCCGGCGGCACGTTCTTGCGCGCCCAGTCGAGTTCGCTGAACGGCACGGCGATATCGACCAAAAATTTCAACTCGCTGGCCGGCAGCCGGCGCAGGTGCTGCATCGCTCCGTTGGTCCGGTCGAGCTTGGCAAAGTAGGCGAAAACCTGCTCGGGCGGCGGCAGCTTGCGCGGCAACACGGTGGGGTTCACCTGGCCGTGCGGCCAGTTCGGGGTCGGCGGCACGTCGTAGACCACGGCGATGGCCAGCGCGAGGCTCTGGTAGTCGGCGAATAGCGCCGGCTCCACCTGGAAGATTTTCTGCAGGATGGCCAGCACCTGTGGCGGGCTGTCCACCGGCGACTGCAGTGTAAAGAATTCCGAGGAGAACGTCGCGTTGCCCAGCAGCGCCAGTTGCAGCTCGCGTGACAGCTGGGCGGAGAGCGAACCCGGGCGCGCCTCATACATCCTCGCCATATTCGGATGGGCGCTCCCGGCTTTTCCCACCGCCTGCACCCAGTGCTCGATGGCCTTGTTGTAGGGCGTCGCGAGCAGATCGGCCCAGCGGTAGAGGTAATACCAGGCCGGCGCATAGCCGGTGCTCGTCTCGTAGGACGCCAGCGCCGCAGCGCGCAAGCCCGGCACCGCCCCGACCCAGCCCTGCGTCGCCGCCTGGTCCACCAAAGCGGCGATCCGCGCCGGCAACAGCGCCCGGGAGTATTCCTCCGGTAGGATGCCGCCCGGCTCCTGCCCGACACCGGGCAATGGCAGCAACAGGGCCAGGAGGAGAACACGTTGGATCACCCCGGCAGCAAATCAATCCGCCTTCATTCCGGCAAGCGGGGCTTCGACGAGACTCTGAACGTCTCCGGCTGCCTTAATCCTTGATGCAGCGGACGGACTTCCCATTCCCCGTGTTGTGATAATATATGCTCAATTCGTCGCTGTGATAATATACTGAGGCTGACCATGCATAAATCGATGGATTCTCCGTTGAACTCCACCACATCCCGTTATTCTTAAGGCCATAGAACTCAGAACTGCGCTCACCGCCCGGTAGGCCGGCAAAGCCGCTGCTGTTGGAACCATTGTCATCCTTGCCCTTGTCGTCCTCCCACCCGCTGGTATATTTAATTTTGGTCCCGGCCGTTTTTCCCCTCCAAAATTTTCCATCAAGCCGAGCCATTCTTCACCACTAGCCACATGCCAGCCTTTCGGTGCCAGACCGCGAGGATCGTTGACCGAAAACCAATTGTATAATTTGCCATATTATGCGCAATTGGCCGGGTCGTTGGAATAATAACATCAGGCCGCCTTGTTTTTTGATATTGCCTCCCTCCATTCATCATCGGATTTCCCCTCCGAGATGATATCGCCGTTCCTGAATCGACTCACATGCAGATTCTCCGCCATCCATACCTGTTGGCCGATCCTGACCGTTTGATAAGTATTCCCTTCTACATCCTTCATCTGGGCCTGCGCTTTCAAGGAAAGCAGCATGACTGAAACTGTCATTACCAAGGGTATGCTCTTCATGATACTCAAGGTTGCAGAATAATATTGCCGGGACAACGGATGAGCCTGACAGTGTCTGGCCTTGGGGTTTTGGGGTTCATGGATCGGGTCGATTTGGTCGGGCTGTGTATTTCCCGCCACTCACCTTTGGAAAAGGCGGCTTACGGCGAGACGCCGCTCTCGGCCGCCGGAGACTTGCTCTTGAACTCGAGTTTTCCCCCGTTGCGCACGACCAGGATGGGCTCGCCTTCCTTGACTTCGCCGCGCAGCAGGGCCTCGGCGAGCGGATCCTCGAGGTAGTGCTCAACCGCGCGGCGCAACGGGCGCGCGCCATACTTCTCGTCATAACCCTTCTCGATGAGCAGGGTCTTCGACTCGGGCGAGAACTCCAGGTGGATGTTACGCGAAGCGAGCCGCTTGACGACCTTGCCGGCCTCGATGTCGACGATCTTGAGCAGGTCCTCCTTGTTGAGCGGGCGGAAGACCACGAGGTCGTTGATGCGGTTGAGGAACTCGGGCTTGAAGATGCGCTTGGCCTCCTCGAGCACCTTTTCCTTCAGCTTGTCCAAGTCGTGGAAGTCCGAGCCACCGGCGGCGGCGAAGCCCATCGTCGTCTGACGCTGGATGAGCTGCGCGCCGACGTTGGTCGTCATGATGATGATGGTGTTGCGGAAATCCACCGTGCGGGCGAGCGAGTCGGTCAGGCGGCCGTCCTCGAGGATCTGCAGCAGCAGCTGCACGACGTCGGGGTGCGCCTTCTCGATCTCGTCGAAGAGGATGACTGAATACGGCCGGCGGCGGACGTTCTCGGTCAGCTGTCCACCCTCCTCGTAGCCCACGTAGCCCGGGGGCGAGCCGATGAGGCGCGAGACGGAGAACTTCTCCATGTATTCGGACATGTCAATCTGCACGATCGCGTCCTGCGAGCCGAACATCTGCGCGGCGAGCTGTTTGGCCAGCTCGGTCTTGCCGACGCCGGTCGGGCCCATGAACATGAACGAGCCGATGGGGCGGCGCGGATCCTTGAGGTCGGCGCGCGAGCGGCGCAGGGCGCGGGACACGGCGACGGTGGCCGGATCCTGGCCGATGATGGTTTTCTGCAGCTCGCTTTCCAGCGCAAGCAGCTTCTCGCTCTCCTTCTTCTCGAGGCGGCTCAGCGGGATGCCGGTCCACTCGGCGACGACGCGGACCATCTGCTCCTCGTCCACGATGATGCGGTGCTCGTCGCGGGTCTTTTTCCAATTCTCCACCAAGTCGTCCTGCTTGGTGCGGAGCTGCTTTTCCTGGTCGCGGTATTTGGCGGCCTCCTCGAAATGTTGCGAGGCGATGGCCTGCTCCTTGAGGGTGCAGACGCCCTCGACCTCCTTGCCGAGCGCCTCGATGTCGGGCGGGCGGTTGAGGGTGGTGATGCGGGCGCGCGAGCCGGCCTCGTCCATCACGTCGATGGCCTTGTCGGGCAGAAAGCGGCCGGTGATATAGCGGTCGGAGAGCTTGGCGGCGGTCTCGAGCGCCTTGTCGGTAAAGGTGGCCTTGTGGTGCTCCTCGTATTTGCCACGGATGCCTTTGAGGATGAGGATGGTGTCGTCCACGGACGGGGCCTCGACTTTCACGTTCTGGAAACGGCGGTCGAGCGCGCTGTCCTTCTCGATGTATTTGCGGTATTCGTTGAGCGTTGTCGCGCCAATGCACTGCAGCTCGCCGCGGGACAGTGCGGGCTTGAAGATGTTAGACGCGTCCATCGCGCCCTCGGCGGCGCCCGCGCCGACGATGGTGTGCAGTTCGTCGATGAAGATCATGACGTTCTTCGCGCGTTTGATCTCGTCCATCACGGCCTTGATGCGCTCCTCGAACTGGCCGCGGTATTTGGTGCCGGCGACCATCAGCGCAAGGTCAAGGGTGATGACCTTCTTGTCCGCGAGGATCTCCGGCACGTTGCCCTTGGCGATCTCTTGCGCGAGTCCCTCGACGATGGCGGTCTTGCCCACGCCGGCCTCGCCGACCAGCACGGGGTTGTTCTTGGTGCGGCGGCAGAGAATCTGAATGACGCGCCTGATCTCGTTCTTCCGGCCGATGACCGGGTCCATCTCGCCCTTGCGGGCCAGTTCAGTGAGGTCTCGGCCGAACGCCTTAAGTGCCGGCGTCTTTACCTCTTTCTTGTCCTCGGGATTGCTGCCGCGCGGGGCGACTTCCTCGCCACCGCCCGCGCCGCTGGCGCTGCCGGCCGGGCCATCGCCTTGGCCGGAAGAAAACTGGGGATCGAGCTCGCGTAAAATCTCGTTCCGGGCCCGTTCGATGTCCACCTCGAGCGTCTTGAGCACGCGGCCGGCCACGCCCTCGCCCTCGCGGAGCAGACCGAGCAGGATGTGCTCGGTGCCGACGTAGCTATGATTGAGCGCCTTCGCCTCCTTGCCGGCCAGCGCCAGGACTTTTTTGACGCGGGGCGTGTAGGGAATGCTGCCGACGGGCGTCTTGGACTCCTGCCCGATGCCGACCTGCTTCTCCACCTCGCCGCGCACGGTCTCGAGGTCGAGCCCCATCTTCTGGAGCACACTCACGGCCACGCCCTGCCCCAGCTTGATCAGCCCGAGCAAGAGGTGCTCGGTGCCGACGTAGTTGTGGTGGAAGCGGTCGGCTTCCTTGCGGGCCAGCGCCAGCACCTGCTGGGCGCGCGGCGTGAAGTTGTTCATTGGCTCCATGTGGTGTTTGGCAAAGTCTTAGCGGGCGGCGTTATTGAAGTCAGGGGCGGCCACTTTGGCAAACTCGGAGCGCAGCCGCCCGGCGCGGAGGACATCGCGCTGGCCGGGGTCAAAGGCCCCCTTGGCTGCGTGCTGCACGTGGCCCGGCTGGCACTCGATGAAGAGGCGGTCGATGACGGCGCGCTGTCCGTCGGCGAAGATGCCGAGGTCGATGCCGAGGCGGATGAGCGAGAGCAGATTCATGGCCTCGCCGGAGTTCAGCAAGTGGCCGCTCTGCAAGATGCCGAAGGCCCGCCCAATCTTGTCGAATAGCTTGTTCGGGTCGCTCTCGAGCAGTTTCTCGCGGGCGTTCAGCTCCTGCTCGACAATGGTGGTCAGTACGCTGTGCAGGTGCTTGATGATGCCCTCCTCGCTCTCGCCCAGCGTAGTCTGGTTAGAAATCTGAAAGATGCTGCCGCTGGCGTCGGAGCCCTCGCCGAACAGCCCGCGCACCGCCATGCCGAGCTGATTGACGGCGCGGACGACCTTTTCCATCTGGCTGGAGATGACGAGTGCGGGGAGATGCATCATGGCCGAGGCGCGGATGCCGGTGCCAATGTTGGTCGGGCAGGCGGAGAGATAGCCGAACTTGGGTGAGAAGGCGTAGTCGATGTGCTCCTCGAGTTCGGTGTCGAGCGCGTTGATGGTGCTCCAGACCTTCTTGAACTGGAACCCGGCGCGCAGCACCTGGATGCGCAGGTGGTCCTCCTCGTTCACCATCACCACGCAGGATTGGTCCTTGCTGATGACGATGCCAGCACCGGCCTTGGCGTGGCACAGCTCGCGGCTGATGAGGTGGCGTTCGACGAGGATTTGCTTCTGCAGCTCGTCGAGGCTCTCAACCGGGAGGGCGAGGCCGCGCTTCATCTGCGGAAGTGAGGCGACGGCCTGCATGCACTGGTCGCGGGTCTCGCGCTTCTGCACCTCCTTGGCCCAGCCGGGGAAGGGCTGCGCCGCCAGGTTGCGGGCGAGGCGGATGCGCGTCATGAGCACGACGGCGCACTTGCTGGCGGCGGTGTCCGTCAGCTCGGAGTGCGATTCGATTAGCTCGTTGATCTTCATGTCAGGCGTCCGGCTTGCGGCTGGTCGTCGTTCGGACCTGGGTGATTTCATCGCGGTAGCGCGCCGCATCCTCGTAACGCTCGGCCTTGATGGCCTGGTCGAGGTCGGTCTCGAGCCGGGTGAGGCGCTCGTAAAGGGATTTGCGGGCCATGGCGCGCTGGGGAATCTTGCCGGTGTGGGTGCCGCCCTTGTGCATGGTCTCGAGCATCGGTTCGAGGAGGGCGCCGAAATACCCGTAGCAGGAGGGGCAGCCGAAGCGGCCGGTCTTCTTGAAATCCTGCGAAGTGAAGCCGCACGTCTCGCAGCGGGCGTCGCCCGCGGGCTCGGGGTTGAGCGAGGCCTTGAGCAGCAGGTCGGCCAGCGAGAAGCCGCTGGGGTCGGTCACGCCCTTGGCCTGCGCACAGGCCTCGCACAGATCGACTTTGTGTATCTTGCTATTGACGATCTGAGTGAGATGAACGGTCGCGGGCTTGGAGCAGAGGTCGCACTTGAGGGAGTTGGCCATGGATTGGTTCTAAGCCGGGAGGATAGCACCCCGCGCCGGAAACGCAAATAGCTCCGGGCAAGGCCCTTCTTCCCGACTGATGGTATGCCCACCCCGGCTGTTTACGCAAGCGCGGAGGCGGGGCGGGTGAGCAAACTCGCCCCACACGGCTGGTGAGGTGGAACACTGCCTCGGGACGCGTTTTCAGCCTGTTCGCAAACGACCCAGCCCGGAGGCCGGGTTCCACCAATCAGAGCAGAGCTGCGATCCTCAGATCCGCGTGCCCTCGGTGAGCACCCGCTGGCGGAAACTGGCCAGCACGCGGGCGGTAATCGGGCCGGGCTTGCCATTGCCGATGACGCGGCTGTCGAGCTTCACCACGGGGATGACCTCGGCGCCCGTGCCGGTGAGGAAGCATTCGTCCGCGCACCAGATGTCGTGGCGGGTGAGGTCGGCCTCGCGGATCTGCAGGCCGAGTTCCCGGGCGATGTCGAAGATGGTGGCGCGGGTGATGCCCTTGAGCGCGCCCGCGGAGGCGGCTGGCGTCAGGATCTCTCCCTTCTGGATGATAAAGACGTTGTCCGCCGTGCACTCCGCCACGTAGCCCTGGGCGTTGAGCATGATGGCCTCCAGCGCACCCGCCTGCCGGGCCTCGATCTTGGCGAGGATATTGTTGAGGTAATTGAGCGACTTGATGGTCGGGGGCAGTGCGTCGGGCGCGATGCGGCGGGTCGGCACCGTGACGATGCTGAGGCCGTTGTCGTAGTGTTCCTGCGGGTAGAGCGACACCTTGCTGGCGATGATGAAAAGGGTCGGCTTCTCGCACAACCACGGGGCTAGCCCGAGGTCACCTACGCCGCGCGTGATGACGAGGCGGATGTAGCCGGAAGTGAGTTTGTTCTGCCGGCAGGTCTCGCACACCGCCTGCGCCATCGCGGCGCGGGAGAGCGGGACGTCCAGCATGATGGCCTTGCACGATTGCTCCAGCCGTTCCAGGTGGTCATCGAGCCGGTAGACGTTGCCATTGTAAATGCGGATGCCCTCGAACACACCATCGCCGTAAAGCAGACCGTGATCGAAGACCGAGACTTTGGCCTCGGTGGAATCAACATACCTCCCGTCTAGATATACGATCATGAGGCTGTTTATAGCAGCAAAGCCCCCGACATTGTCCAGTCCGGTAATGCGAGAATCCGCTTGTATTTGTCGTTCTTGACCCAAACTGTTTTGGGCAGCGGGCCGTAGTTTTGCATGCTTATGAAAACACGTCCCGTTTCTCCCGGCTTCACGCTCATCGAGCTGCTCACGGTCATTGCCATCATCGGCATCCTTGCGGCGCTAATTTTCCCCACCGTCGGCAAGGTTCGCGAGACCGCGCAGCGCGCCGTCGACGCCAGCAACCTTCGCGAGATCGTCAAAGCCGCGACCATCTACGCCGCCGACAACAACGACCGCCTTCCCGATCCCGCTGCTATCCTCGCGCAGGTTCCCCCGCCCGTAACCGGCGGCCCGGGCCCGTTCCTCTGGGCCGGCGTTCTCGCCCAGCGCGGCATTCTTACCGACCCGGCGTTCTATATCGCGAAAAAAGACCCGGCCTTCAACGGCGACTACCCCGTCGCCATCGTCAGCCCCGCCAACCGCAGTGTGCTCGACCCCAGCTTTGTCATCAACCGCGTACTCAGCTTCGAATTCGTCGGCGGCTTGCGCATGAGCAACCCGCCCACCACGCCCGTCGCCTTCACTCGCGGCCTGCTCGACACCGGCCTCTGGAGCGCGGACAACGGCACTTACAAGGACACCGGCGGCCATATCGCCTTTCTCGGCGGCAATATCCAGTTCTACCCCAATCTCACCGAGGCCGCGACCCAGCTGACGCTCAACAACGGCCGCAAGGGCAGCTCCCTCCTCCAGGCCCTGCCCTTCAACGCCAACCCCGCCGCCAATCCCCGCGTTTACGCCACACCGCCCGCCGGTATCGGCAGTCTCGCCGGGCACCCCGGCCGAAAAGGCCCCTTGAGCTTGGCGTAGCTTCCCGACTGTAGGGCCGGCGCCAGTCGCCGGACCGGTGGCTGGTGGCGTTTCAGGCACGGCCTGCCGGCAGGCGGCCGCCCAACATTTCAAATCAGGATACTATCCTCGCCGGGCCCTCTTATTTCATCACCTTGACGCTGCCTGTTACCTCATGCTCGCGCGCTCCGCCCATGGCCGCCGCCAGCACCTCAAGCCCGACGCGAGGTGCTCGCCTGCCTCGAGTCGCACGCCGACATCAAGACCGGGCGTTGGGCAGGATTATTTTCAACTCGGGCCCAGTCGTCCTCCCAGCTCCGCACCGACGAGAAACACACCTTCTCCGGCCTGCTCGTGACCGGCATCAACACGCAAAACTCGCTGCTGCGTGGCCCGGACGATTCCGAGCTTATCCGCCTATGACCGGATAGTTTGGATCCCCGTCGGCTGCATTGTACGGGCAAAGACCCGTCTCACCTCGCCGGTAGATCGTCGGGCGCGTTCCAGTTGCGAAACGCATCCGACCAGTCCGGCGGCGTGTCCCAAAGCAGCAGGTTTCCCTTCCCCGCCTCGTCTTCCGCCCAAGTGTGAACCGCGCGCCGGCCGCACGCCAGCCACGCTTCAGCCGAGGCAGCGAGCGCTGACGGATAAATTGCGGCCAAGGGCTCGCACTGCCCAGCCAGCATCGGGACCACGCCTCGCGCTGACCTTGTCCTCTCCAGCAATTGGCGCAGATGCACCTCTGTGATCGCCGGCATGTCCACCGCCAGCACCAGCACCAAGCCCGCCGGCGCGGCCCGCAATCCGGCGGCGATACCCGCCAATGGTCCGGCATGCGCCACGTGGTCCGCGACCGGAGTAGCTCCCTCCACCATGAACCCGCTCCCTGAACCGATGGAAACTTGCACCGTGGTCGCACCGGCTGCCCGCAACACCCCTACCTGCCGCTGCAGCAGCGTGCGACCGTCCGCCAGCGTCAGAGCGGCTTTGGCGCGGCCCATCCGCGTGGACTCTCCGCCTGCCAGCACAAGTCCGCTCAGCATGGCAGTGGAGCGTCCACTTTCAGCCAGCCCGACGTAAGGATGCGCGCCCGCAATCCACCCCGGCCCTTCAACCAGGCTTCGGCGCCAGGCGCGAAGGCCTGATCCATCCAATAACACGGCGTGCATTCGCGCATCCCGGCAAAACGCACGCCCTGCACTTCAAATTCGGCGCCAATGAGGACGTTAAGGTCGAGCCCCCGGCTCAGCACATTGCGCCGGAAAACTGAGGGTGGCTGGTCCATGCAATTCAGGGCGCGACGAATTTCCTCATAAACTTCCATGGCGAAAAAAGTCACCTGCCCGGCAAAGTCGGGCTTGTGGTCAAAAAACCGGTCGGCCACCAGCCCGCGCCCAGCCAGACACTCGACCGTTTGCACGGACTCCACAGGATACTTGCCAGGTGGAAGCCCGTAATGGCCCAGATAGTTGTGACCGGGCGAAATGTAGAGGGCGGCAATGTTCATTTTGCAGATGCCAGCCGCCCGGCATAGACATTGAGCCGGCCAGCGCGCAGGAAACCGACCAAGGTCTGTCCGCTGGCGCGCGCAAACTCGGCCGCAAGGCTCGTGGGGGCGGAAATCCCGGCCACGACGGAGACGCGCGCCGCCAGTGCCTTTTGCATGATCTCAAAGGACAGGCGTCCGCTCACCAGCAGAATGTGGCGCTCCAGCGGCAGCCAGCCCGCGCGCAAGGCATGTCCGAGCACCTTGTCCATGGCATTGTGCCGGCCCACGTCCTCGCGGGCCACCAGCAACTTTCCTGTCAGGTCAAAAAGCGCGGTCGCGTGCAATCCGCCCGTGGTCTGGAAGGCCGGCTGGGCGGCGGCCAGCAGCGCCGGCAATTGATGCAGCAACTCCGCGGGCACGCGCAGCGGGCGCTTCACCTTGGGAAAATGCTGCTGCACGGCCGCGATGGTGGTCTTGCCGCACAGTCCGCAACTCGAACCGCTGAAGACGTGGCGCGTGAGCCGGTCAAAATCGACCCGCACGCTCTTCGGCAACACCACTTCCACCACATTGCCCTCGTTGGCGCGCACATCGGTGGTGGGGCATTGCATGATGTCGTAGATCTCGTCCGCCGAGTGCACGATGCCCTCGGTCAGCAGGAAGCCGGCGGCCAGATCGGCATCGTGCCCCGGCGTGCGCATCACCACTGCCACCGAACGTCCACGCACGCGCAACTCCAAAGGCTCCTCCACCGCGAGGGTATCGGCGACCACTTTGGCGGCGGTGCGCGCCCGCACCCGTCGCACGGACCAGCTGCGGGTGAGGGCCGCGGCTTTCATGACACCGCCATGAGTTCGACGCGCACCCGGGCGTTGTAGTCGGGCGCGCCACTGAGCGCATCCACGCGTCCGCGCTGGACGATCACGTTGCCCTCGGGCCAGTGGATTTGCAGATTGCCGGGCGCGAGTGGCGCGAGGAACACAGTGCCATCGTAACGTCCCAACTCATTGGTGAGCGCGATACGATCACCCTGTTTGAGGTGCAGACGTGCGGCGTCATCGGGGCTCATGAGGACCGCCCCGCGCGGCGCGCCGTTGATCGGGTCGATGTCCGCATAAATCAGGGTGTTGAACTGCTTGCCGCGGCGCGTGCTCACATGAAACGTGCCGTCTGCCGGCGGCGGCGCCGGCAGATCGACCGCCCGGAGGCGGGCCCGGCCATCTGGTGTCGCGCACTTGCCGTCGAGGCAAAGATGCCGGCCGCCATATTGGAAGGCGTCACCCGTTTTTTTCAGATGCTGCACGCCGTCGTAGAACGGCACGACGCGGGCGATTTCCTCGCGCAGCGTCTGACCGGTGACGCCCTGCAGCGGGGCGGCCCTCTCCGGATAAGCCGCCGCTGCAATATCAAAAAGAATTTTCCACTCCGCACGGGCCTCGCCCAGCTGCCGCGGTATCTCCGGCGTGAACATCACGCGCCGCTCTGTGCTGGTCTCCGTGCCGCCATCGTCCTGCTCGTAGCGGGTCTTCGCCGGCAGCAGCAGCACCGCCTCGCCCGGCTCGATGAACATCTGGTCCGTCACGATTATGTCCTGGTGGATGCGCAGCGGCACTCGCGCCAGCGCCGCGCGCACATACTCCGGCTCGGGCAGCGTCCGCAGGAAGTTCCCCCCCAGCATGTAAAGCACGTCGAGTTCGCCGCGCGCCGCCGCCTCCACCATCTCGGTGGTCGTGAGGCCGGGCTTGTCGGGCACCGGAAAGCCGTACTGCGCGCCGAGCGCCGCGGCATTAGCCGGCGTGACCGGCAGTCCGCCCGGAAAGGCGGTGGCGTAGGCGCCCATTTCGGCGCCACCCTGCACGGATGAATGACCGCGAATGGGCATGACCCCGCAAAAATTCCGGCCAAGAAAACCGCGCGCCAAGGCGACGTTTAGGATCATCTGCACGGTGTCGCCGCCAAACATGTGCTGGGTGATGCCCATGCTCCACACCAACACCGCCGATTTGGCCGCGGCGAGCAAGCCGGCCAGTTCCGCGATGCTGGCCCGCGACAGTCCGCTGCCAGCCTCGATCACCTCCCACGGCAGTTCACTGGCGCGGGATGCCACCGCTTCAAATCCGGTGGTGTGTGCGTCAACAAAAGCGCGGTTCACGCCGCCGGTGGCCACCAGGTGCTTCAGCACGCCGTAAAGCAGCGCGATGTCGCCGCCCTGCGCGACAGGGAACCAGTAGTCAACGAGGTCGGTGCCGAACAAGGCACTGCCCACCTCGGAAGGCACCCAGTAACGCTTCATGCCGGGTTCGAAGTAGGGATTCACAAAAATGATGCGGGTGCCGCGCTGCTTGGCGAGGTGCAGGTATTTGGTGCTGACGGGCTGGTCGTTGGCGGGATTGGAGCCAAAGAAAACCACGAGGTCCGTGCCCATCCAATCAATGTAACTGCACGTGGAGGCGCTGACGCCGAGCGTCTGTTTCATGGCGACAGTCGAGGGCGAGTGGCAGATGCGCGCGGCGTTGTCGATGTGGCTGGTCCCGAGAAAGCGCGCCGCCTTCTGGCCGGCGTAATAAACCTCGTTGGTGATGCCCCGGGCGGTGAGAAAGAACGCCACGCGGCGCGGATCCGTCGAGCGCAGCCGCGCTCCGGCCAGCTTCAGTGCCTCGTCCCACCTGATGCGCTGGAAGCCCGGCTCGCCCTTCCGGCGGAGCATCGGGTAGCTGAGCCGGCCGAGCTCACGCAGCTTGCGGTTGTCGAGAGCGGCCAGCGGGGCCACGTCGGCCAGCAGCGCAGTGTCCATCGCGGGCATGGTGTTGAGCCGGAGCAGATTCAGCCGCGTCATGCACAGGTGCACGCCCTCGATGGTCCAGTCGTGCAGCCCGGCCACGCCGAGCGCGCAGCCGTCACACACGCCACGAGTGATGATCTTCCACGCGTAGCGCAGGTTGTCGCGGTTGTCCCAGGCGATCCCGGCCATGTCGCGGAAATGCTTGGGCTTGGTCTGCCCCAAGCCGAAGGGCACCCAAGCCTTCAGGCGCTCGCCCGGCGGGGCGGTAATGCGATGGGTGCTCATCACTTCAGAATCGGGGAAGCCATCGCCCTGAGTGCCGCAGAAAGATTCCCGCAATGCAAAAACAATTTGGGCATGCTCGCGGCATGGGCTGGCCGGCGAACCCACCAAGACCTGCTTCGAGGGGCTGCTCACCACCTAGCCGACGGCGGCCACCAAGTAGCGGAGGCCGGATGTCTCCGGTCAACTGCATCATTGCCTTGCGGGGGCTGATTCCCCTTTTGTGGCGGGATGCCCGTTGAGCCCAACCCGCCCGCGCCCGCCCCCAGCGACTTCATCCGCGACATCGTCGCGGCGGATGTCACCCAGAAGCGCTACGCACAGATCGTCACGCGCTTTCCGC
The DNA here is from genome assembly GCA_009695095.1 of Lacunisphaera sp. Lineage (GTDB taxonomy): Bacteria > Verrucomicrobiota > Verrucomicrobiia > Opitutales > Opitutaceae > Lacunisphaera. Next base: position 21,759 of record SIBQ01000009.1, on the reverse strand, counting down.
CCGAGCCCAACGGTTACCTGCACCTCGGCCATGCCAAGTCTATCTGCCTCAACTTTGGGATCGCCCGGGAAAATCACGGCCGGTGCAACCTCCGCTTCGACGACACCAACCCGGCCAAGGAGGAGACCGAGTATGTCGACTCCATCACCGCCGACGTGCGGTGGCTTATCGCCGGCTGGGCCGACCACTGCCTCGGCTTCAAGCCCAACGGCGCCAGCCCAGCCCGGACCACGGTCAACGGACAATCGGACAATTACCTCGGCCCGGTTGCACCTGGTGCGAACAGCGAGCCCTTTTCCGCTTCCAGTTATTTTGACCAGCTCTACGACTATGCCGTCGAGCTGATCAAGCGCGGCAAAGCCTACGTCTGCGACCTGAGCCCGGAAGACACCGACAGCTACCGCGGCGCCCCCGGCCGGCCGGGCAAGGACAGCCCGTTTCGCACCCGCACTGTCGCCGAGAACCTCGACCTTTATACCCGGATGAAAACCGGCGATTTTCCCGACGGCGCCCGCTCGCTCCGCAGCAAGATCGACATGGCCTCACCCAACATGTGGCTGCGCGACCCCCTGCTCTATCGCATTCGCCACACCGCGCACCACCACACCGGCGATAAGTGGTGCATCTACCCGCTCTATGACTACGCGCATTGCCTCAGCGATTACCTCGAGGGCGTTACCCACAGCATCTGCACACTCGAGTTCGTCGATCATCGTCCGTTCTACAACTGGATCCTCGAAAAGCTCGGCCTGCCGCGCCCGCTGCCGCACCAGTACGAATTCGCGAAGCTCAATCTCGGTTACACCATCGTCTCCAAACGCAAACTCCTCCAACTGGTCAGCGAGAAGTATGTCAGCGGCTGGGACGACCCGCGGATGCCCACCCTCTCCGGCCTGCGCCGCCGCGGCATCCCGGCCAGTGCCATCCGCGCCTTTGTCACCGGCGTGGGCGTCACCAAGTTCGACTCCCTCACCGAAGTCTCAGTTTTTGAAAACGCCGTCCGCCACGAGCTCAATGCCGCCGCCCAGCGCCGGCTGGCCGTGCTCAAGCCCGTGAAGCTCGTGCTCACCAATATTCCCGCCGGCGAGATCCTCGAGTGCGCCGCCACCAATAATCCGCAGGACGCGAACCCCACGACCCGCAAGATCGCCCTCACCCGCGAGGTCTTCATCGAGGCCGATGACTTTGCCGAGGTCCCGCCGCCAAAATACTTCCGCCTTAAACCCGGCGGCGAGGTGCGGCTCAAATACGCCTGCATCATCAAGTGCGACGAGGTCGTGAAGAACGCCGCCGGTGCCATCACCGAGCTTCGCGGCACCGCCGACCTCACGACCCGTGCCGGTGGTCCCAACGTGGACAAGAAGGTCAAGGGCACCATCCACTGGGTCAGCGCGAGCAAGTGTGTCGACGCCGAGGTTCGCCTTTACGACCGGCTTTTCAACGTCGCCGAGCCCGCCGCCGAGGATGATTTTCTCAAGGTGGTGAACCCGAGGTCACTCGAGATTGTCACTGCCAAACTCGAGGCCTCGCTCGCAGCCGCCAAACCCGAGGACCGCTTCCAGTTCGAGCGCCTCGGCTACTTCGCCTTGGACAAGGACTCACCAGTAGGGCCGCCGCTTGCCGGCGGGCCGCGCCTCATCTTCAACCGCACCATCTCGCTCAAGGACACCTGGGCCAAATAACTCGGCTTGCCGGTAGTCTCCGGCCCGGGTAGGAACGTTGCCTCATGGCGCGACAATTGCGGTTTATCGGAGTTCTGCTGCTACTGAGCATGACCAGCACCACCTGGATTTTCTGGGCCTATGAGCACGGCCTCAACCCGCGCGTTCAGACCTACGGCGATGCCCTCTGGTGGTGGTTTGTCAGCTCCTCCACCGTCGGCTACGGCGATGTCGCCCCGATGACCGGCATGGGCCGGCTCGTCGGCGTCGTGACCATCATCATCGGCATCTACGGCTACACCAATTTCATCGCCATCACCGCCGACTCGCTCCACGGCATGACCAATCAAAAGCGCCTCGGCACGGCGACCGTCAAGGCCACGGACCACGTGGTCATTTGAGAATATACCGCCTTTGCCGACGAGTTGATCCAGGGCCTCAACCGTTATCCGGAGCTCAGCCGGCGCGAAATTGTCATTCTGACGGACCTCGTGCGATTGCAGCCCTATCCGCAACACCACTTTGTCCGCGGCGTGCCGCTCAGTCCGGTCGCCTTGCAACAGGCCAACCTGGCCGCGGCGGCCTACATTTTCGTCTTCGCCAATGCCCGCTTTCAGGATCCCGACCTTAAGACGCTCCATGTGGTCTCCCGCATCCAGAAAGTGAACCCCACCGCGCGGATTTTTGTGGAGATGCTCGACCCCCAGTCACCGCTGCTCGCCCATCTCGGCACTTCCCTCACCGTCCTGCCCAGCCGCGAGCTGCTGGAGTCCATCCTGAAGCACAAAACCATTGACCTGTCCCGCTATTTCCCGACCACGCAGGGATAGACGGATCCTGTAAAAAGCCCGCGCCGAGCGTGCGTGAACTGCAAGAGGCGCCGGCAGCAACCAACTACCATTGCTCCTATCCTGCAGCCAAGAAACGCTTGATGCGTGCTGTCACCCGCTCCTTCCCGAGCACCCGGAAGATGCTGGTGATGCTCGGTCCCGCGTTGGTGCCGGACACCGCGAGCCGGGCGACAGCCTGGTAGTCGCCGAAGCCGAGACTATGCTTCTCTGCGAGCAACTTGATGCCGGCCTCCATGTTTGCGTCATTGGAGAAATCCATCGTAGGCAGGGCGGCAAGCAACTCGTTGAGCCGGGCTTGGGGATCACCCTTGGCCATCACCTTCTCCTTCACCATGGCGTCGATCGGGAAATTTTCATCCCAGAAATAAGCGGTATACGTGCCTAACTCCTCGATGCCTTTGATCTTGGGCTGGGCCAGACGCATGATCTCGCGGAAGTAAGCCTCGTTGGCGAGCGCGGCCGTCCCACCTGGCTGCCTCCTAAAATAATCTCGAGCGAGGGTCAGGAACCGGTCGGCCGGCTGCGCCAACAGGTAGGTCATGTTCATGTGGGCTAGTTTCTTGCCGTCGAATTTGGCGTTGGACTGGTTGACGCCAGGCAGATCGAAAAGCTTCACGATCTCGGCCAGGGGCATTTTTTCGCGGTCGTCGCCGGGATTCCAGCCGAGGAACGCGAGGTAGGTGATGAGCGCCTCGGGCAGGAAGTAACGCTGTTGATATTCCTCAATGAGCGCACCCTTGTCGCGCTTGCTCATCTTCCCCTGCCCCATCTCCGGCGATTTCAGGATGAGGGGGAGGTGGGCGAACACCGGCGGCGTGACCCCGAAGCCCTCGTAGAGCCGCACATGCTTGCTGGTGTTGGACAGGTGGTCCTCGCCGCGGATGATGTGCGACACCTGCATAGTGATGTCGTCCACTACGTTCACGAAATGGAACCCCGGGTTGCCGTCCGAGCGGAAGATGACGAAGTCCTCGTCCTCCATCCGCTCCACCTTCCCGCGGATCTTGTCGTCAATGATGACCGGCGCCGACCTGACCTTCTCGACTTCCTTTTTGCGGTGGTCATCAAAGACCTTGAAGCGCTCGCCGAGGAGCTTGAACCAGATGGCGCCGTCCTTCTCGTAGGCGCGCCCGGCCTCGCGGAGTTTTTGCAGATAAGCCTGATAGATGTCCGCGCGCTGACTCTGCCGGTAGGGGCCAAAGCTACCGCACTCACCGTTGCCGTCCGGGTTCGGGCCCTCGTCCCAATCCATGCCGAGCCACGTCAGGCTGTTGTAGATGAGCCGGAGGTATTCCTCGCGATTGCGATCCTTGTCCGTGTCCTCGATCCGCAGGATGAACGTGCCGCCGGTGTGGCGGGCGTAAAGCCAGTTAAACAGCGCCGTGCGGGCGCTGCCGATATGGAAGAACCCGGTGGGGCTGGGGGCGAAGCGGACGCGAACCTGGGACATGAAACGGGACGTCTCCCTTAAGAATCGTGGCCCGGGAGTTTAGCGACCACAAAATCGTCGATCAACCGCTGCGCTTCGGCCGGCGGCAGTGCCATTCGTTTTTCCGCAAACCGCGCGAGGTCCTTAGGCCAGGGCGCCCGCAGCAGGTATTCCAGCCCGGTCGGACGCAAGTCGATGGCGGCGCAGTGCAGCGCCTGGCGCGTCAGCGGCAGCAGCGCCGAGTGCTGCTCGGTCCAGCCCTTGATCGCGAACTCCAGATACAGGCCCGGGTCGGGCCCATAGAGCTTGTCCCCCACCACCCGGTGCTGCAGCCACTCGGCGTGGGCACGGATCTGGTGCTTGCGGCCCGTGAGCAACTCCACTCCCGCCAGCGTGAAGCCGCCCCGCGCCAGCAGCGGATGGAAAATTGTCACGGCCTCCTGCACGCCCGCGCCCGCGCCGACCCGCGACTTCACCGTGACGTTGGCTGTCGGATCGGGTCCGAGCGGCTGGTTGACCGTGACCGGCCCAGGCAACTCGCCCTCGAGGAGGGCGACGTAGACCTTGCCGATCTTGCCCTGCAAAATGGCTTTCCCCAACCGGCGGCCCATCGCCTCGGTCTTGGCCAGCACCATCACCCCACTGGTCTCGCGGTCGAGCCGGTAGACAAATCGAATGACGTCGGGCTTGAACACCTCCCGCACCGCACCGGCCAGGCTCGACCACGGGCCGTTCTTCGACGGGTGGCAGACTAGCCAGCCGGGCTTGTCCAGTACCAGCAGCTGCTCTTCCTCCAGCATCACCCACTGCCGCAGCTCGGCCGGGTCCACCAGGGGCGGCGCAGCAGGGGGAAGTTCGTCGGCGGCATGAGTCATGCTGTTTCGTTCAAATATTATTTCCTGTTTGTAGGCCGAGAAGATTTGCATCCGGGGGCAACCCGGCTAGATATTGCAGCTGTCGAATGAAGCGGTTTTGCCCAGCAAATGTCAGGCCGGTCCGCGGGACGGCAATAGCGGCAGGGGAGAAAGCAGAGGCAACAGTCATTCGCGGCTCATTTTTGCGTCGTTAACCCATAAGGAAATCCATGAACAATAACAACCATCCGCGCGAAATCATTGTGTCCGGCATCCACCTCGAACTCACCGCGGGCCTGAAAGCCCATGTGCGGGAGAAGATGGACCGACTGTTCCGACACCAGGAGCGCATCGTGCGGATCAAGGTTGAGCTGGAATGTGACCGCAAGCACGACCGCGAACACAAATTCATCGTCAAGGGGCACATCGTCATCCACGGCCCCGACATCAACGCTACGGTCGACGCCGACGAATGCTACAAGGCCATCGACCTGCTGATCGACAAACTCGACCAGGGTTTGCGCAAGCGGCACGGTTTGCTCAAGGACAAGCGCAACCACCCGCATGCCGTCGAATTTGACGACGTGGCCCTGCCGAAAGCGATCTGAGCGCCGGCCGCGCCTGATTTCAGCCCGCCCACCGGCGGGCTTTTTTTCCTGAGTTTCGTGACGTGGTAACGCGTGAGAACTCAGGACAAACCCCGGGCCCGCAGCAGCGGGCAACGGGGTTGCCCCTGCGCCGTCCGGAGTAACCGGCTGGAATTCAGTTTTCAATTCCGCGCCGGCGGTTTTCATGGGTGGATCCCCATGCCCGGTATCCTCGCCCTCTCTGGCCGCAGTCTCACCCTAGCGCGCCTTCGCACCGCCCTCGCCGGCGACGAGCGTCTGGCCCTTACCGCCGGCGCCCGCGCCCGCCTCCGGGCCTCGCGCCGGATCGTCGACCGCCTGCGCCACGATCCGGCCCCGCATTACGGCATCAACACCGGCTTCGGCATCCTCGCCCACCAGCGCGTGCCGGCGGCGGACATCGAGCAACTGCAGAAAAACCTGATCCTCAGCCACGCCGTCGGCGTGGGCGACGAGGTCCCGGCCGAGATCGTCCGCCTGATGCTATTGCTCAAGGTCAACGACCTGGCCGTCGGGCTGTCCGGCGTCACTCCGCGGGTCGTCGACTACCTCATTCGCTTCTACAACGAGGATGCCCTGCCCGTCGTCTACACCAAGGGCTCGCTCGGCGCCTCGAGCGACCTCGCCCCGCTGGCGCACATGGTCCTGCCGCTGCTCGGGCTCGGCGACATGGATTATCGGGGCAAGCGGATCCGCGCCACCACCGTGCTAAAGAAACTCGGCTTGAAGCCGCTCACGCTGCAATCCAAGGAGGGCCTCGGTCTGATCAACGGCACGCAGTTCATGTCGGCTTACGCCGTGCACTGCTTGCTACGCATCGACAACCTGGCGAAGACCGCCGACATCGCCGGCGCCATGACGCTGGAGGCCGCCCGCGGCAGCGCCGCGCCTCACGCATCGCCGCGCATCTCTTTCTCAGCTTTCTGACCAGCTTGGCCCGGCGAAAGCCCTAAAGACCAATGCCTCTGAATTTATGGCCACAATAAGGCACAATAAATCGATGTTTAATCGTTGCCACTATGAGGCGCCTATAGGTGCGCGCACCATATACCCGAAACGGATCAGCCCCTTTGTGACTTTTCGTGGCCAACCCTGCCTATTCTGATGTCTCTTCTTATTCGCAACGCCCGCCTTCTCACCCTCGCCGGGCCCAACCGGCCGCGACGCGGCAAGGAACTGGGCGAACTCGGCCTCATCCCGCAGGGCGAAGTCATGGTTGCTGACGGCAAGATCGCCGCCGTCGGCCCCAAGGTGGAGGCGCCCGCCGACGCCGAGATCATCGAGGCGCAGGGCCGCGTGCTCATGCCGGGCTTCGTGGACTGCCACACTCACGCCTGCTGGGCGGGCGACCGGCTCAACGAATGGGAACAGAGGCTGCGCGGCGTCCCCTACCTGGAGATTCTCAAAGCCGGCGGCGGCATCCACGCCACGGTGCAGGCCGTGCGCGAGGCGACGAAGAAGCAACTGGCCGCCCACTTGAAGACGAGGCTGGAGGCGATGCTCCGCGAGGGCACCACCACGGTGGAGATCAAGAGCGGCTACGGACTCGAAACGGAGGCGGAGCTGAAAATGCTGCGCGCCATCGTCCGCGCTGGCCACGAATGGCCGGGTACGATCGTCCCCACCGCGCTGCTCGGCCACGCCTTCGAGGGCGATCACAACGAATACACCCGGATGGTCGTGAAAGAAATGCTGCCGGCCGTTTCCAAGGAGTTCCCCAACATCACCGTGGATGCCTACTGCGAGGAGGGTGCTTGGTCGCTCGAGGCCTGCGTTCGGTTTTTCGAAAAGGCCGCCAAGCATCATCCGCATCGCGTCCACGCCGACCAGTTCAACTCGCTGGGCATGATCCCCGAGGCCATCCGGCTCGGCGCGCGCAGTGTCGACCACCTTGAGGCCACCACCAAGGCCGACCTGACCATGCTCGCGAAATCACGGACGATGGGCGTCATCCTCCCCTGCACCGGCTTCCACGTGGACGGGTGCTACGCCCGCGCGGGCAGCCTGGTGCACCAGGACGGCGCCGTGGCGCTGGCGACGAACTGTAATCCCGGCACATCCCCCACCCACTCGATGCCCCTCGCCATCGCGCTCGCCGTGCGTTTTTGCGGCCTGTCGCCTGCCGAGGCCATCGCCGCCGCCACGGTCAACGGGGCTGCCGTGCTAAATTTGCCCGACCGCGGCACGATCGAGACCGGCCAGCGCGCCGATCTGCTGCTCCTGCACCACAAGGACGAGCGCCAGCTCGCCTACGAGCTTGGCGGCAATCCGGTCGCCACTGTCATCTGCGCCGGCCAGCGCGTGAATCAGTAACCCGCCGCCTCGTAGGGCCCATGGCCGCGGCGGTAGATGAGAATGCTCCGCTCGAAGGTGCAGACGAGCCGGCCATGGTGGGTGCGCGCCATGGTGCGGACCCCGATGATGCCCTGCCCTGGGCGGGATTTCGATTCGCGCATCTCCAGCACGGTGGACTCAGCGTAAACGGTGTCGCCATCGCGCACCGGCTCGAAAAACTTCACGTTCTTCCAGGCCAGGTTGGCCACCACCTTGGAGAAGGTTTTGGTCATCATGGCGGTGAGCACCGCTAGCACATGCATAGGATTGATCGTCTAGGCACCGTCATCCACGTGTTCGTGGAAGTTCTGGTCGGTGAGCTCCGGGGTCCGTTCCAGGGCGCGCAGCGAGTGCCGCATGCTTTCCTCGATCGTGAAGGTCTTGCCCGGCCGGTGCTCGTAGGTTTCCCCCATCACGATGTCCTCATAAAACAGGCCCATCCGTTCGCGATAGACTCCCGGCGAAACTTCAACGTGTGAGGCGTGGCGGTTCATGGCGGCTCAGTAGTTGACCCGGGTGAAGTTATCCTGGCCGGCACGGGCGATGAGCAGGTCGTGCACCAGCCGGGCGATCGGCTCGCCGCGCTGGTTGAGACCCTGCGTCACGACCTTGAGCCGCCCCACGCGCGCGTCGTCCGGCCAGTCGGCTCTGTCCAGAATCTCCGATTCGGCATAGAGCGTGTCATCGCCGAAAACCGGCTTGGTCAGCGTGATTTCTTCGAAGCCGAGCAGCCGCGTGCGCTTGGCGAAGGTTTCCCACGTCAGGCCCATGACGACCTTGGTGGTAAGGGTGGAATCCACCAGGCATTGCTTCCACTCGGTGTGCGCGGCAAAGGCCTCGTCGAAGTGCAGCATCTGCTGGTTGAGCGTGTCGAGGCACTCGTCGCGGCTGTCCTGCTGCGAGACGGTCAGGCCCGGCCGGTGCTGGAATTTCTGGCCGGCGGCGAACTGCTCGAAATCCAGCCCGAAGCACTCGCGGTAGCGCTTGTCCCCGGTTGAAACGTAGGCAAGAAATTCAGACATGGGTTTATTGCCGCGCGCGCTGAAGCACGCGCTGGGCGGAGCGGTGGATCGGCACGTCGATCATCTGGCCGTCGACATTGGCCACGTTGCCGCCCGCGGCATCGTAGGCCGCGACGATCTTGCGGGCGCGCGCCACCTGCGCGGCGGTGGGCTGGTAGACGCGCTGGATGATGGCGACCTAGCTCGGATGGATGGCGAGCTTGCCGGCGAAACCGAGCGGGCGGGTCTGGACACACTCCTGCTCGAGGCCGGCAGTATTCGCAAAATCAATGCAGGGCTGATCAATGGCCAGCAGGCCCGCCGCACTGCAAGCGTGGACCACGGCGGTGCGCGGTGAGAGCAGCGCGTCCCAAGTAGGCTCGCCCCCGGTCTCGGCGGACAGGTCCAGCCCGCCGAACGCCAGCGCGGCCAGACGCGGCGAGGCGGCGGCGATTTCGTTGACGAAGCGCACCCCTAGGACGGTCTCGATGAGACAGATGAAATGCACGCTCTACGGCAGTTTGCGGGCCGCCAGTTGCACCTCGGCGGCGGACTCGACCTTGGACAGCATGACGATGTCCGGCCGGGCGACACAGGCGTTGAGCGCATCGAGGTCGCCGCGGCCGGCGGGACCGCGCAGATTGTTTATCCGGATGGCGCTGACGAACAGCCGGTCGGCCGGCACACCACCATGCTGCTTGAAATACGCGACCACCTCCGCTCGCACCCGGTCCTTGTGTGCCACGGCAATCGAGTCCTCGAGATCCACGATGAGCCCATCGGCGCCGCTGGCCACGGCCTTGGGCAGCCGCTCCAGCCGCGAGCCCGGTGTGAAAAGCAAAGCAGTGAGCGGGAAGGCCGGGGCGGACATGACTGCACTCAAGGCTATTTGCCGGCCGGTTAAAACAAAAACCGCCTCTCTCAGGGGAGTCGGCAGTGGCAATTGGCCTGCCATTCGTAGCAGCGCCGGCCATTGAAGGCCGTCACAGCGAAGTATGGTGCGCCCGGCAGGGGTCGAACCTGCAACCTTTCGGTTCGTAGCCGAATACTCTATCCAGTTGAGCTACGGGCGCAGAAAGGAACGGCGAATAAGCGAAGTTCCCCGGGTTACTTCAAGCAGAATTTTGTCTCCTATTCCAACCGGCAGCGGCCTATTTTGTCATTGCGAGGAGTCCCGCTGGGGACGACGAAGCAATCCATCTAGCTGAATCGCCACGGCGCGCTCCATCCTCCGCCAAGCCTACGGACGGCAGGTCGCGCACCTCGCGATGACACGTCTTTACTGCGCCAAGCGCCGCGCACCTTTCAGACTGCCCGCCAGTCGAGCAGCTCCATCTGCAGCATCCGGCTGCCGTTGTAGTAGTTCCAGTTGAGTTGGATGGCCAGCTCGAGCGGCACGCTGACCGGCGGCAGGCGCTCCGCCTGCCTCCACGCCACGCCGCTGAGTCGGCGCCCGGCGCTGTCCTCGCCGGCGAAGCGGTAATGCTGCTCCTTGAAAACGTCGGGCCGGTTGCGCAGCCGGATGCCGCGCACGCCGAACACCGGCTCGGGATGCCCCATGCCGAAGGGCTGCAGTTGCTCCATCTGCTCCATTAACTGCTCGGTCAGCTGCGTCGCGTCCAGCCAGCCGGACAATTCCAACCCCGGCTCGGCGGTGCCTCCGTCCCGGCCCCGCCGGATTAACTCGTCAAACTGCGCGCGAAATTCCTCCAGCCGCGCTTTTTTCAGTGAGACGCCCACCGCCATCGGATGGCCGCCCCAGCTCTCAAGGCAGGCGGAGCACACGACGAGGATCTCGACCAGGTTGAAGCCGGCCAGCCCGCGCCCGGAGCCCTTGGCGAGTTCGCCCTCGTTGCCGAGCACGATCGTCGGCCGGTTGTATTTGCGGGAAATGCGGCCCGCCACGATGCCGACCACGCCGGGATGCCAGGCCTCGTCGAAAAGCACGAGCCCGCTGGCGGCGCTGAAATGCTCCTCCACGTAGCGCTCCGCGCGCTGGGTGATCACCCGTTCTATGTCCTGCCGCTCGCGGTTGAGGTCGTCGAGGCGGCGGGCGGTGCTGTCGCAGAAAATCGGATCCTCGCTGAGCAGCAGGTCGACGGACAGCGCCGCGTCGGCGAGCCGGCCGCTGGCATTGATGCGCGGCCCGAGCCGGAAGGAAATGTCGGTCGGCGCAATGCCCTGCTCACGCTTCAGGCCCGATACGCCCATGAGGGCCTGCAGGCCCGGGCGTCGTGTCTCGGCCAGCACGCGCAAACCGTGGCGGGCGAAGACGCGGTTCTCGCCGGTCAACGGCACGAGGTCGGCGATCGTGCCCATGGCCACGAGGTCGAGGTAATCCTTGAGCACGATGGCCAGCGCCACGGGATTATTCTCCGCGCGCAGTTTTTTGAGCAGGCCGTGCGCGAGCTTGAACACGAGGCCGACGGTGCAGAGGTAGCGCCAGGCCTCGTCGCCCGGCAGGGGGTGGACGTGCGGGTTGATCAGCAATGCCCCGGTGGCCGGCGGCTCCGTGGAGCGGTGGTGGTCGACGATGATGACGTCGACGCCAAGCGAGCGGAGATAAGCGACCTCGTCATTGGAATTAGTGCCGCAATCGAGCGCGATAAAAAGATCCGGATTGCCCTCTTCCAGCGCGCGGTCGATGGAGGTGCGGGAGAGGCCGTAGCCCTCCTCCAGCCGGCGCGGTACGACATAGCGGGGGCTGAGCCCGAGCCGGCGCAGAAGGCTCACCAGAATGGCCGTGCTGCCTACCCCGTCCACGTCGTAGTCGCCGAGCACGACGACGCGCTCCTTCGCCCGCAGGGCGCGGAGCAGCCGGTCGACCGCGGCTTCCAGGTTCAGGACCAGGAAAGGATCGCCCAAGGTGGCAAGCGCCGGCTGCAAAAAGCGCGTGGCGGCGGCTGGCTCGGCCAGTCCGGCGCGCAGGAGCAGCTCGGCGACGACGGGCGTCGTGCTCAGGCTGGACGCGAGGGTCGCCACGCTTTCCGCGCGGACCGGTGTGTAATTCCAGCGCATCGGGGGCGAACTCCGCCGGGTTATTCCGATGCGCGGGAGGAACCGGCCCATTCGTATTTGGGCGCGATGTCGGAGTGGGCCTCGACGTGCTTCCGGTCGCCCTTGTGCCACCAGTAGAAGACCTGGGCGGCGATGAAAATGGCGGAAAAGGTCGAGGTGACGATGCCGACGAGGAAGGTGAACGCGATATCGTGCAGCTGGCCGCCGCCGAAGAGGAAGAGCGCCAGGGCCGCGAGGAAGGTGGTGGTCGCGGTCATCATGGTGCGGGCAAAAACCTTCCGGATGGCGTTGTTGATGACGTCACGCAGCTTGCCCTGCGGGTCAAGTTTCAGTTCCTCCCTGATCCGGTCGAAGACCACGACGGTCTCGTTGATGGAGTAGCCGGCGACGCAGAGGATGGCGGCGACCATCGGGGCGGAGAACTGGTGACCGAAGAGCACGAAGATGCCAATGTTCATCAGGATGTCGTGCAGCGTGGAGGCCATCGCGCCGATGCCATAACCGAACTCGAAGCGAAAGGCAATGTAGACCAGAATGACGAGCATCGAGACACCGATCGCGAGGACGGCGTTCCACCGGATCTCCTTGCCGATGGTAGCGCCGATCTGGCTGGTGCCGACCTTGTCGAGGCCGGCATCCGGATAGGCCTTTTGCAGGGCGTCGAAAAGGGCGTCGGACTTGCCGTAGGCAGTCTCGAGCTTGAGCTGTTCCTTGCCGCTGCCCAGGTCGCTAACGTAGGTGGGGCTGATTTCGCCCATGCCGTTGGCCTTGGCCACGGCGCGGATTTTCGCGCCGTCGATCTTTTGAGCAAACTTGGCGGTGATCTGGTCGCCACCCGCGAAGTCGATGCCGTAGATGCGGTCGCCCTGGTAGATGACGTAGGCGATGCTGACCACCACGAGAGCGACTGAGCCGATGGCGGCCGGTTTGCCGTATTTCACGAAGTCCACCTTGAGGTCCCTCAGCATCCGCCGCATCGTGATTTTCTTGAGGAAGTTCGAGTCAATGAGCAGCTCCATGATCATGTGGGCGGTGATGAGCACGGAAAACAGCGTGGAGAGCACACCAATGAGCAGGGTGACGCCGAAGCCCTTGATCGGGCCAGTCCCCAGCCAGATCATGATGCCGCAGATGATGAGCTGCACGGCGTGGGCGTCGAGGATGGTCCAGAGTGCCTTGATGAATCCGCCCTGGTTGGCGCTGGAGAGGGACTTGCCGAGGGCCAGTTCCTCGCGCATGCGCTCGAAGATGAGGATGTTCGCGTCCACCGCCATGCCGATGGTGAGCACGATGCCGGCGAGGCCAGGCAGCGTCATCGTTGCGCCGAGGCTGGCCATGACCCCGAGGATGATGACAATGTTCACCGCGAGCGTGAGCACGGCCACGATGCCGCCGGTCGCGTAGAAGGTGATCATGAACGCGCAGACCGCAGTGGTGCCGATGATGGAGGCCTTCACGCCACTGGCGATGGCGTCCTCCGCGAGCGAGGGGCCGACTTCATACTGCTCCTTGATCTGGAGCGGCAGGTCGAGCGGGTTGTTGAGCACATTGGCGAGGTCGATGGCCTCGCGCTGGGTGAAGGAGCCGGAGATCTCGGCACTGCCGCCGCTGATCTGCTGCTTCACGGTCGGCGCCGAGTAGAGCTTGCCGTCAAGCACGATGGCCAGTCGGCCGGTGCGGCCGGCGCGGTCGCCCTCGTCAGCAATGGCCTTGGTGACATCGGCGAACTGCTTGCTGCCGGCAGCGGTGAACTTGAGGATGATCTTGAAGCGGCCGTAATCGTCCATGACCGGGTAGGAATCGGCCACGCCTTCACCGGTCATCTCGGGGATGCGCTTGATATAGAGCTCCTCGGTGTAGCTGTGGCCCTTGTTGTTCTCGACCTCGAGCGACTTGGGCTCGTAGCCCGCGGGTGTCTCCGCCGGTGGCGTGATGGTGGGGTGCACCATCTTGAAGTCGAGCCGGGCGGGCTTCTTGAGGCTGTTGACGATCTCAGGGTTGTCCTTGGTGGAAACGCCGGGCAGCTGGACCTCGATGCGGTTCTCGCCGACCGGGCGGATGATGGGCTCGGTGACGCCGAGGCCGTTGATGCGGTTGCCGATGATCTCAACGGCCTTGGTGAGCTTCTCCTTGCGAACCTGCTGGTTGTCCGCGTTGGCGACGCTGGGGTCCACCTCGAGGGTGAAGGCGACGCCGCCCTTCAGGTCGAGGCCGAGTTGCAATTTGCCCTTGGAACGGCGGAGCAGCTCGTCGAGGAGGATGTTGTTGCGCTTCTCGATGTTCTTGAGCGAGACCTCCAAGCGGATATCGGGGAAGAACTGCGAGAGGTCGAGCTTCTGCTCGAGGCCGATCTGTTTGAGGGCGACGTAGACCGTGGGGGCCTGGCCGGATTTGATCCGGTCGCCCACCGAGGTCATGAGCTTGGTGAATTCGGCGGGCTTGGCGGTGGCTGCCTGCTTGACGTAGTCGCCGAAGAATTGGTCCTTCAACGGCATGAGGGTGAACACCGCCCACAGCACAAGGGCAGCGGACAGGACTATTTTCCAGAGGTTGCGACTGAGCATGGGTGTTGGTTGTTAAAGGGGGCCGACGCGGCGGGATCCACCGGGGGGCGGGCGGGCGGCGACGCTCAGGCGGCGTCGGCTTTCTTGATGACGGTGCTGATGAAGCCCTTGCCGACCTCGACCTTGGCGTTGTTGTCGCCGATGCGGACGACGAAACGGTCGTCCTTCACGATGGTGATGGTGCCGTAGATGCCGCCGGTGGTCACGACCTCGTCGCCGGCCTTGAGCTGGGTCAGCATCTTCTCGTGCTCCTTCTGCTTCTTGCGTTGCGGGGCGATGAGCAGGAAGTACATGGCGGCAAACATCAGCACGAACGGCGCCAGCTGCATGAGCGTGGAGATGCCGGAAGGCGCGGCTGGTTGGGCTTGAGCGAGAAGGAGAGGTAACTTAGTCATTGCGTCTGCGGATGTTTTGAAAAATTTGAAAAGGGCGAATAAGCCCAGCCGCATTCCAAAAAGCAAGCCTAACCCCCGTCCCGCCTACCCCGTCAAATTGAAGACCAAATCCGCAGCCAACTGGTCGGTCGCGCAGTCCGAGGAACATTATGGTTTTAAGCGCTGGGGGGCCAACCACTTCTCGGTGGATTCCGAGGGATTCGTGCAGGTGCAGCCGCTCGCCGACGGGCGCACCATCCGGCTGATGGACGTCATTGACGAGGCCACCAGCATGGGCCTCAAGGCGCCGCTAGTCATCCGCCTGCAGGACACGCTGCGCTACCGCGTCACCCAGCTGAACCAGGTTTTCCAGAAGGCGATCAAGGAGGAGGGCTACAAGGGCGAATACCGCGGCGTCTTCCCCATCAAGGTCAACCAGCTCCGCGAGGTCGTCGACGAGATCGTGTCGGCCGGCAAGGACTTCCACTTCGGCCTCGAGGCCGGCTCCAAGCCCGAGCTGATGATCGCGCTGGCCATGCACGAGGGCGGCCAGCGGCTCATCATCTGCAACGGCTACAAGGACCTCGATTACATGCGGCTGGCCCTGCTCGGTCGCAAGCTGGGCAAGAAGATCATCGTCGTCATCGAGCAGCTCTCCGAGGTCGACAGCATCATCCAGATCTCGAAGGAGACCGGCGTGAAGCCCCTGATCGGCTTCCGCGTGAAGCTCCAGACCCGCGGCGAGGGCAAGTGGGCGCTGTCCACCGGCGACAACGCCAAGTTCGGCCTCAACACCGCCGAGATCCTCTTTGCCGTCGAGAAGCTCCGCGCCGCCAAGATGCAGCAGAGCCTCCGGCTCGTGCACTTCCACATTGGCTCGCAGGTGCCCAACATCATCACAATCAAGGCCGCGGTGACGGAGGCCGCGCGCTTCTACTGCCAGCTCGCCAAGATGGGTTTCCCCATGGGCTACCTTGACGTCGGCGGTGGCCTTGGCATCGACTATGACGGCTCGCGCACCAACTTCGAGTCCTCGATGAACTACACGCTCGGCGAATACGCCCGCGACGTGGTGTTCAACATCCGCGAGATCTGCACCGCCTCCGGCGTCAGGCTGCCTGACATCGTGACCGAGTCCGGCCGCGCCGTCGCCGCCCCCCACTCCATGCTCGTCGTCGAGGTCTTCGAGCGCATCAACAAGCACGAATCCCTCGGCCAGCAGCACCAGCCGAAGTCCCGGCACAAGATCGTCACGGCCATGGAGATTTTGTTGAAGAACAAGGCCAAGCTCGGCCGCCTCGAGCGCTTCCACGACGCCCTCCAGAAAAAGGAGGAGGCCTTCTCCCTCTTCAACCTCGGCTACCTCGACCTCGAGAACCGCGCCGCCGCCGAGCAGATCTTCTGGCAGATCTGCGAGCAGATCGACCACGAGGGCACCAAGTCCGGCTACCAGCCCGAGGAGCTGCACGACCTCAAGAAGCTTCTCGCCGACCAATATGTCTGCAATTTCTCGGTCTTCCAGTCGCTCCTCGACAGTTGGGCGCTCAAGCAGCTCTTTCCCATCACCCCGCTGCACCGGCTGAAGGAAAAGCCCACGGTCAACGCCGTGCTCGTGGACATCACGTGTGACTCCGACGGCAAGGTCGACTGCTTCATCGACCTGCAGGACGTGAAGGACTACATCACGCTCCACCCGCTGAACAACGAGCCCTACTACCTCGGCGTCTACCTCACCGGCGCCTACCAGGACATCATGGGCGACCTGCACAACCTCTTCGGCCGCGTCAACGAGGTCCACGTCTTCCTCGAGGACGACGAGCCCAACGGCTTCTACATCGAGGAAGCGCTCGCCGGTTCGCGCATCGCCGACGTCATCGAGGGCGTGCAATACCAGTGGGAGGAGCTCTGCCGGCGCATCAAGCAACAGATCGACCACGCCACGAAGAAGGACCTCATCAAACCCCGCGAGGGCGTGAGGCTCGTTGAGTTCTACGAATCGCAGATGCTCGCCAAGACCTACCTCAACATCGAGCTGAAGAACGGAAAGAAGCGGCGTTGATCGCCGCCGCGCGACCTTGCGCGCGGCATGTCACCACTCCACCTCCTACGACCCCGGCGGAAACATGGTCTTCTGGCGCGGCGACATCGGCATCGGCAGCAGACCGTCGGCCAGCGCGGTCAGCTGCATGAATTCCCGATCGCTGCGGAGGGAGTCGAACACCGCATCCACGCGGGCTTCCATCATCTCCTTGCTGCGCACGGCGTGGAAACGCTCGTATTCGTAGAAGTGCCGCTTGAGGTAGGCCAGTGCCCTATCGCGATCGCCCGCCATCGCGTAGATCGCCCCGAGATTGTAAGATGCCGCCATGAGTGAGTCGTTCTCCCGGGCGATGCGCAGCGCCCCGTCCTTCCTGCCGCTGGCCGCCATAAACACCGCGGCAAAGACCCGGTTGTAGGGATCCTTGGGGTCAAGCTGCAGGGCCAGCTCGACATACTGCGCCGTCTTCACCGGGTCGCACTCGGAATTCCAGAACACGGCGATGTTCCGGTAGGCCAGCGCCAGCGGAAATTCCTGGACGGATTTCTCCATCAGGCGGAGCCCCTTGACGAAGGCTCCCTCGTGAATCGTCATCTTGCCCAAACCGTGCAGTGCCACGGCGCGGGACAGCGGGTCGATGCGTTCCGTGAGCATTTGCTCGAAGACCGCGCGGGCCTTGTCCCACTCGCCGGTGTGGTGGCGGTAAAGCTCGCTCAGGTAGCGGGCCGGCGCCGGATCGGCCGGATCGAGCGCCCGGGCTTGGGCGTAGAGGCGGCCGGCCTCTTCGTAGTTGCCGGCGAGTTCCGCCTGCAGGCCGCGCTCCATGGTCGCCACGACCTCGGCTGCAACAGGCCCGGCAAAGATGGGTGCCATTTCGGGCAGGGCATTGATGGTGTCGTCCGCGGCAACGGTCACGCCGAGTTTCTTGAGCTCCTTGGCCGCATCCTTGGCTTTTTCGGAAAGAGCACGCGCTCGGACCAGACGGATTGATAGAGGTCGATGGCGCCGGCCTTGTCGCCGGCCTTCACCTTCGCCTTGGCGTCGGCGAGATTCTTGCTGATCGCCGTATAGCGCTTCTTCAATTCGTCGCGCACGATTTTCTCAACGGCCGGTGCTTTGAGGAGTCCCTTCTGTCCTTCGGCCCGCCCTAGGACCGTGCCGGCCGGATCGGTCAGCACCGCCAGTGGAATCTTGCCGGTCGCGTTCAACTGTTGGGCGATCGGCGTGCCCACATCGGCCGCCATCATGGTGATGCCCTGGGCCGACCACAGCGCGAGGTCGCGCGAGGTGCGCAGGCTGGAATTGGCCACTTCATTCGTGGAAATGGGAAACCAATAAAGGATCAGTCCCTGGACCGGGCCGGGTTTGTAGACCTTCCACGGCACCTGGTAGACCTGCGGCGCGGCGTTGGGTATCCCGCCCCCGCCTGACATGCCGCCGCTGCCGCCACCCCCGCCACCTCCGCCACCTCCGCAGGTGGCCCAGACGGGCGCGGCCAGTTGGGTGGTCGCGAGCAATAGTACGACTCCGCACCGAAAAGAAGAGAATGAAAGCGTGGATTTCATTTCAAACGGGATTAAGAAGGGTTGGTGGGACAGGTCTTCGCCCGGGAAGTTGCTCTGCCCGCGCCACTTCGGGCGAGCCGAAATCAACCCGTGTTCTTGAGTCCGCCTGCGATGCCGTTGATGGTCAACTCCATCACGGCGCGCGTGCCCTCCCGGTCAGCCGGGCTCAGCCGGCCGCCGCGGCGGCGCCGGAGCATCTCGACCTGCAGGTAGTTGAGCGGGTCCACATAGGGATTCCGGAGCTTGATGGAACGGGCCAGCACCGGCTCGTTTTCCAGCAGTTCACCCTGGCCCGTCACGACTAGCACGGCTTTCTCGGCGAGACGGAACTCCTCGAGAATGCGGGCCAGGACTTTTTCCCGGATGCGCTCGTCCCCGACCAGCGAGGCATAGAGCCGGGCGATGGACATGTCGGCCTTGCACATAGTGAGCTGGGCGTTGGCGATGGTGGTCTGGAAGAACGGCCACTTCTGATACATCTCGCGCAACAGCTTCTCGCCCTCCGGCCCGCGCTGCAGGATGGCGTTGAGTCCGCTCCCGAGCCCATACCAGCCGGGAAGATTGAACCGGCTCTGCATCCAGGAAAAAACCCATGGAATGGCGCGGAGGTCCGCGACGCTCACGCTGCCCTTGCGCCGGTAGGTCGGACGCGAGCCGAAGTTGAGTTCGCCGATCTCGTCAATCGGCGTGGCCTGCCGCCAGAAATCCAGAAACTCCGGGTCGTCGTGCACGCAGGCTTGGTAGGTCGCCAGCGCCGCCGCGCTCATCGCCTCCATCGCCTTCACCCAGTGCCGGGGCAGCTTGCGCGCTTCGCCCTGCGCCTCGTTCGCACCGAGCAGCACGCCATAGGCCATCTGCTCCAGCACGCGGTGCGCGAGATCCACATCATGGTAGCGTGTCGAAAGCACCTCGCCCTGCTCGGTCACGCGGATGCCGCCGTTCTTCAATCCGACCGGCTGGGCGAGGATGGCCTTGGCCGCCGGCCCGCCGCCGCGCGCGATGCTGCCGCCGCGACCGTGGAAGAGCGAGATCCGCACCCGGTGCTGCCGGCAGACGCGCATGATGGCGTCCTGTGCCTGATAAAGCGCCCAGTTGGCCGTGAGGTAGCCGCAGTCCTTGTTGCTGTCCGAATAGCCGAGCATCACATGCTGGTGCCGCCCGTGTTGTGCCAGTTCCGGCGCATAGGCCGGATGCGTGTAAAGCGCAGCGAGGATCGCCGGCGCGCGCTGGAGATCGTCGAGCGTTTCGAACAGCGGTGCGATCGGCAGCCGGACTCCCGCCCAGGCCTGGAGCAGTTGCACCTCCAGCACATCCGACACCTCGTTCGTCATGCTGATGATATAAATCCCCAGGAAGTCGGCGCCATACTCGGCCTGCGCCCGGACCGCCAGTTGAAGCGGCGCAAGCACCACCCGCGCATCCTCGGAGATTCCCGCCACGCGCCCGGCGTCCAGGACGCGGGCCTCCTGCAAGGCCGCGGTCAAAAGGAATAGTTTCTGCGCTTCGCCGAGCTGCTCGTAATCGGACTGTTGCAGGACCTCCGCCACCGCCTTGGCGTGCCAGCCCGAATGCTGCCGCAAATCCAGCCGGGCCATGTGGAGACCGAAAACATCTACCGCGGTCAGCGCCTCGCCCAATTCACCCCCGGCGAGCGGAGCGGCGCGACTGTGCAGCAAATCTTTCTCGATCGTGCCCAGGATGTCGCGCACCTCCGTGGCCGTCACGCGGCTGGCGCCGGCCGGGGCCGGCTCCGACAGGCTGTTGTCGGCCGAGGCCATGAGCTGCTCGCGCAGGCTGCTCAGGATGATGCGATAGGGCTCGCGGGGATAACGCTGCCCCACCCGCGCCATCAAGTCGGACGACGCGCGGCATTCCTCCGCCATCCGGCGGATGACCGGGGCGAACTTCACCCGCCGGTCCGAGATGGTGATGGAGCCGGCCAGGTTGTAGAGGGTCTCGGCCAGTTTCTTGATGGCCATGCGCCGGTGCATCCGCAGCACCTGCGCCGTGACCTCCGCTGTGACACCCGGGTTGCCGTCGCGATCCCCGCCGATCCACGACCCGAACGACAGCCAGCGCCGCGGCGCCTTCACGCCGGGAAAATTACGCGTCAGGGCCTCCTGCAAGTCGGCGTGCAGGCGCGGCAGCACCGCGAAGAGCGTCCGGTCAAAATACCACAGCCCGGTGCGCGCCTCGTCGGCGACCTCCGGCCGCTCGGTGCGGCTGCGATCGGTCAGCCAGAGCGAGATAATCTCGCGCTTGATGTCCTCCGGGGCGTGCTGGATTTCCTCGAGCGTGTGCCCCCGCAGGATGCCGCCGAGGGTGGCCAGCTTCTCCAGCATGGTGCGGCGTTTCGATTCCGTCGGGTGGGCCGTGAACACCAGCTCGATGGCCAGCTGCCTGACCAGCTTTTGCATCCGGGACTTGGTCACACCGGCTTCCTTCAATTCCCGCACGGCCGCTTCGATGGATTCGCGCATCGGCTCGCTCGCCTCGCCCGCCGCGATGGCGCTGTGGTGTTTTTGGTTGCGCGAGCGCAGGAGTTGGATGCGAAAATTTTCCTCCGCCAGGTTGACCAGCTCGAAATAGAGCGTGAAGGCCATCGCCTGGTTCAGCGCCTCGGCCGGCGTCAGGCGGCTGACGGTCTGGGCCAGGTTGCGCGCGGCCGCGGCGTCACCGGCGCGGCTGCTCTTGGCCAGGGTGCGCAGGGCCTCGACCGTCTCGAGGGTCTTCTCGCCCTCCAGCGCGGCGATGGTGCGGCCCAAGGTGGCGCCCAGGCTGCGGACTTCCGCCCGCAGGTTGTTGAGCTGATCTAGCGCCTTGTTGGTTGCCGCCATCGCGATAGAAATACGCATGTATTATGCTGGCACGAAAGCGAAATAATCCGCCCGCGGCGTCATAACCCTGCCGTGGGCGCGCCCGCTCCGCGGTCAGCGGGCAGTAAAGACCGTCTCAAATATCCGCTTCCCGTTCCGCGCGTAGACCACGTGCGGGCCAACCGGACGGCCTTTGACGTAGGTGGCCTCGGCCCACAGCTCGCCCCCTTCATAGTAGGCTCGGAAGGGGCCGTCGGGCTCTCCCCCGCGATAGGTGATCTCGAAGCGGCGGTCGTTCCACAGTTTCTTCACCTGCACGCCGTCCGGCTTGCGCTCGTACTCCAACCAGCGCTGGTAGGCTTCGCGCCCGTCCGAATCCATAATCTGTCCATTTGGTTTTTGCCGAAGGGTGAAACGGGTGGTGCCGTTCACCGGCTCGGGCGAAGTAAACACGATGACCCGGCGGCCGTCGCCCATGGTCCTGACCGGCCTCAACTTTTCGAGCCACCCGGAGGGTTAGTCTGGGCGCCTGTTATGGGTTGATGTGGTGGGTTGGGTTTGCGCTGTCCCGACGGAGGGAGGCCGGAGGCCGACCGGAGTCGGGACAGCAGTAAGTTGGGCGGCGTAG
>SIBQ01000008.1 GCA_009695095.1 Lacunisphaera sp. | reverse complement strand
ACGCAGTTCAGCGAAGGTGGGGAAGGTCCGGGCGCTCTTGTCGCTGAGTTGGTCGAAGTCGTGAATGCGCAGCCATTGACAGCCAAATTCCGTTGCCAGGTGCCGCACGCGCGGGTCGCCCAGCATTCGGCGCGTTTGAGCGACCAACACCTCGGGATCGCGCAGTTTTTCCCCCACCGCCGCGGCGCGCAGTTCGGCATCGGGGGCCGACGACCACAGGAAATAGCTGAGCCGGCTGGCGAGTTCCGCATCGCTGACCGGCAGAGGCTCGCCGCCGGGGCCCGGTTCTTCGGATCGATAAAGAAACGCCGGTGATACCAGAACACGGGCCAGCGTCAGGCGGATCGCTTCGTCATGCGGCTGGTCCAATTTGCGCAGCCTGTAATAGGTTTCTCGCAGGCCGGCTTTCTCCGGCTCGGACAGCGGACGCCGGTAGGCTTGGTCGGCAAACTCCAGCACCGCCTCGAGGTGCTGCGGTTGTGTGTCGATCAGCCGCTGCCGGAATGCGGCCGCCCGATGATTGACCGCCTGCACTATCCTCTCGAAATCCACATGAGTGTCGGCCTTCGCCGTCTTCACAGCCCAGTCTCGCCGCGGCCACCTGGGAATTTGGACCTTTTTGAGGTCGTTATCCTGTCTTTGCGCTACCTCGCAGGCATCCACGAGCGCCAGCACATCTTGGTTGACGTAGTGCAGCTGGTCCCACAGCCGGTCGAGCTGAGCCTTCTGCGCGTCGTTCAGCATGAGGTCGACGAAGGGGCGGTCATCTCGATGAAAAATCTCCAAGGTGATCGCTTCATCGGTCGGCGTGAGTTTTGAATAACAGAGGGCGGCGGGGAAGATCCGGTTGAATTCGTCACAACTGCGCGCCAGGCGGTCCCAAGCCGGACTGGCCTTGTTCGTCAGAATGGGCTGGCCGGCCTCCAGGCTGGTGAGCAGCTTCGGTTTTGAGACCAGCAGGTTTGCCTGCACGGTGCCTGCCGCGGAAGCGCCAGGGTGCATGATCCGGGCCGTTGTCACCAGCTCGCCGCCGGCGAACAAGTCGGCCGGCAGGTGGAGCTCGATGACCGACGGCGCCTTCATGAAAAGATTCGCCGCGTCGATTGCAGCGCCGCCGAGATTTCGGCCAAACCTTGTCGGATTCAGGCCCCACATCGCCGCGATGCCGGTCGCGGCAGATCGATTTTTCACGGCCGTCCTAGCCTGGGGCTGGATTCCCGCAAAAAACGGCCCGCCCAGCGACGTGAGATACCCGCGGAGCGCGGCATCCGCACTGCCGGTCGCAGGGGACGGCGCGAAGGTCAGCAACCGCTGTATGGCACCGGCCAGATGCTGTTTTTCCCCAGCCGATCCGGCCGCCACCCAGCGGGCCAGCAGCGAGCCAGCTGGAATCGCGGCAAGCGCTTCGGTTCCCGCCACGGGCTCGCTATAAAAATTCCAGACCCCCTCCCGACCTGCCCCATCCGCATGAGGATTTCCGGCAAGCACATTGGAAGACACATCGCGCGACAACGACCATTCCTGCGGTTTGTCGCCCAACGCGATAAGTTTTAGTTGGAGGATGGTGTGGTCACCGGAGCTATCGCCATCGAGCGCGCCGATGAGCAGCGAAATCAGGTCGCCTGGTTCCACGGCAACATTTCCCACCGGACCGACAACCACGCCGGGGATATCATTTACCCAAGGCTCTTTTGCCGGGCGAGCGACGCCGGTGGCCAGCCGTTGCCGGAAGCGGTCTCGGCGAAATTGCAGCGACCAGTTCACTCCGTGGCCGCCGGCCACAGGGTGCACCATAGCTTCGATTCGAAGGACGCCCTTGAGGGGACTGCGCCAGCCCACGGCAGCGTACTGCGTTTCCGACGGATGCACCAAAACGGCGCGCGGCGAAATTGCACCGGGTATCAATACGTGCTGATCGTCAGTCGAGTTGGCGACCAATCCCGGCGAATCTACCGAGCCCCAGCCTTGGATGAAATCCCAGCCGGTGATATGAGTCAGCCGGTCGGAAAAAAGATCGAGCTTGGGATTGGAACTCGCATCGACCCCGAGGTAATCGAGCCACACTTTGAGGGCGTCCGCCTCCACCCGGTGGCGTATGGCCAGGTCTGTGACATCGATGTCGCCCTTGGCTTCGCTGACTTCCGCGGCCGCGGCCAGATACTGGGTGGTGGAGGCAAAAATCTGCTCCCGTTTCGCCATCAATTGCCGGACATAATCCTGCGCGTCGCGCAGCAATATCGTCGGCCGTCCGGGACGAATCAACCGGGGCTGTTGCCACTCGAGAAAGTTGCCCGCCTTGCAATCGCCCGCATCGCCCGCAGCCAGATAGACCACGATCTCGTTGCCTGACGCCGGGGCCGCGAGCGGGAGGCGCAACTCCTGCTGCTCGGTGAGCGGTGTTACCGGCTCCATCCAGAGCTTGGGATTGCCGTCTTTGTCGAGCGAGCCCACTCTGCCGAATTTCCACATCACGTTTTGCCATTGGGCGATTTCCTCCACTAGGACGGCGACGTCACCTGGACGGGCGGCACGCCAGCGGGTCCGGATACCGTCCAGCAAGGGCGACGGCTCGTCGCTGGTCAGAAGATTCCACAGAGTGCTGAGATACTTGGGACTGAGCTGGCGCTCCCGCGCCACACTCGCTGGCGTCTTTGCTCCCGCGCGCAAGCTTTTGCGCTCCTCGATCGTGGCTGTGAGATATTTTCCCAAAGGCAGCCGCCCATTTTCGCTTGGTCCGGCGATGAAAGTTTGCTCGCTCTTGAACCCTTCCAGATTGATTTTATCCGCGGGCACGTCGGCGAACTTGCGGTAGAAGCCGCGAATCTCCGCCTGAATTTCGTTGCTCCAGTCATGCCGGGTCGCCTTCGGTGAAAAGCGAATTCCATCCGGCATCAGCATCGCATGACTGGCGATGCCCTTCGCCGCGTCCAGATACTTCGTGACGAGCGTCGGCGACATTACCAGCGCCTGCCCCGTGTTCGTGAACCCTTCGCCCGCGGCGCCATCGAGAGGGAATTCCCGCACCGGATCGAGCGAGTCCACCCCGGTGAGATCGCGGAGCGTGTGGGTGTATTGCGCATTGGTCAGGCGCCGCAGCACGACCCACCCGGGATCCCCCGCGTGTTCCATCGCGATGGCATCCAGAATGGCATTGGACCAGGCAAGCAATTGCGCCCGCTGCGCCGGGCTGGGCCTCCGGGGCGCGTCCTCGGGCGGCATCTCGTTGTCCCCGACCATCTCCTTGACCCTCTGCCAGATTTCCGGATGCCGTTTCGCCTCGTCGAACGAGGTGAAACGTTCCAGGTCGAGATCACCCTTTTGCTTCTCCGTCGAGTGGCATTTGAGACAATATTCCTGCGCCAAGGGACGGATGACCTGTTCGAACAACAGCGGGGACGCCGCGGTTGCCTCAGCCGGGGCGGCCTCCGCCAGCGGACCCAGCATACCCACCGCTATCACGGCGCTGCAGTCGCGCCCCAGACGGGTCCAGACCCAGCCTAGAGCAGGACCTGAATTGGATGAAGGACCTTTGAAGAATCGGCTATTGCCTCGTAACAATGGCGCAAGTCAGCGCAACAAAACGTCAAGTGCAATTCAATTCTGAAGTGAACCCCGTTGGTTGGACAGGCGCCCAGGCTAACCCTCCGGGCGGCTCAAATATTCGGGGTCAGGTCACCCCACCTTCCGCTTCGAGCCGACCGCCCACGGCAAGTTCATGCTCAATGTGGCTTTCTCACAGAGCAAATACTACATCGATAACCTGTCGGAGAACATCAAGCGCGGCATCCGCCAGAAACTCCGCAATGGAATCTGGCCGAGCAAGCCGCCCGTGGGCTACCCGAGATGGCGATTTCAATAGATGTGACGACGGGGGCGTGTTCGTTGTTATGCATGGGTGACAGTCTCCTTTGTCCCCAGAAGATGCCTGACACTCGTCAGCGAGTATCGAGTAACTCGCCCGTTAAGCTGGATCGCCCTAATTTGCCCGCGCTTCGCCATATTTCGCGCTGTATGGGAGGTTTTGCAGCGTAATCCGACTAATTCATAGACCTCACGGAAAGTGAGGCCGCGTTCATTTTCATCTGCATTATTCATGATTTAGCATGCTTGAGGAAACGGAATTGCTTCCTTAAACGTGCTAATCCTACACCACCGCTCCCAATCAAGTAGGGAGTCGGAAAATTCTAATCTCCCACCTTATTTTCTCTTTTTTGTATACAGCCAATTTACCCATCCTGGAATAATCGGTTGGCATACGGATTTGGTTGGCCTCTTGTTGCTCACAGGAGGTCGGCCTGTTGCTACCCTTAAGCCCATAGCACGGACACGGAACGTAATGGTTTTTCGATCTGCATCACATTCTGTATCACGAATGAATTTATCGATATTAAATTGTTCTCCAGTAGCTCCACCTGTGCGTTGCTGCTGCTTTGCATGATAATTCATGATCTTCACAAAGAGTGGATCAACCCATGCACGATCGATGATGGCGCCTACGCTTAATCCGCCCGTTTCTTTCAGATATTTGACGACCGCCGTCATTCGTTTGAATGCTGCCCAATCCCCAGTGATAGCAGCTTCACCCATTTGCCTTACCACTTCAGCGATATGGTCATTAAAATCTGTAGGATAATTGCGAGCACCGGATTTATCGTTGTGCTTTTCAACACTTGCAGCCGTTGCGACAGCCCTCACCCAACCCATTTCCCTATTTGCATGGGGTCCGTGCGCCGCTAGCGCAAACACGGCATCACGATCGGCGATTGGAATCTTGTGATCCCATTGCTGGTTTTTGATCTTAGCCATGGCTGGTTCCTTTACTCGCGAACGATACCTTGGCGGCTTGTGCCTGGCTGTGCTCCTGCCTGTTTTCGGATAGCGGCCAGCGTAGAATGCTTTGAGCATTTCGGCGATAAACATATCGGCTTCCTGCTCGCTTTCATTTCGTGCCTCCCTTGCGGCGGGCGCGGAAATCTACTGTGGCGGTGTTGGATTGGAGGTAACTGCGAGCTGTGGTTGTAATGTCGCGGTGTCCGAGGTGTTGGCGGGCGGCCTCAAGCCCCGCCGTCGCATAGATAAAACTCCCAGAGAGCTTTCTGAGTGCATGCAAGGGGGTGTGGTCAACTAGACCTTGCCTGCGCAGCCATGCCGGGAGCTTGTCCCAAGCGTTCGCCCGGTATTCGTAGCCCCGCTCTGCGGGTGGCTTTGGCTTCGATCCGATCAGCACAAAAACATCGGTGGGTGCGGCCCGGCGGCGGGCCTTCAACCTGGCTATCACGTCTCTAGGGAGTGGCACGGTCCGGTAAGACTCTTTGCTTTTGGGGGTGAAAAATTCGGTCACGTCTACGCGCACGGTCCCGGCAGCAAGGTCAACGTGGTCCCAAGGCAGCAAGTCGGCTTCACCTCGGCGAAGTCCCCCGCATAGCAGGAGGTCAAATGCCGTGCGGGTGTCGAGGTCGAGGGCTGCGCTGGCGGCATAGAGTTTGCGAGGGTCAACCTTGCTTCTGAATCGGCGGGTAGTTGCAGCGGCCGGAATCCCGGCAAAGGGAAGCTCTGGGGGTAGCACGAGTTTTTTCTTAACCTCTGCAACGATCTCCTCTGAGAACAGGGCGCGGGCGTCACGAATATGCGAAGCTAAAGTGTGCTCGCGGCGTTCTTTGTTGTCCTCGCCTTTCTTGGCGGCGTGCGCGAGTTCCCCCTTAATCCATGCGCGAACATCGGCGGGGGTTATTTGATCCAGACGGACGGCATCAATCTTCGCGTGCCAGTCGGCGCGGTCTGTATGCTTGTCTGATTTAGCCTTGATGCCACGGACTCCGGCAACCACGCGGCGCAAACTGGCCTCATACTCGGCAACAGATCTCGGGCGGGCGGTGGCAACGGCTTTTGCAGCGGGGAGAAACTCAGCAACGGAACAGACGCGGGCGGCACGGGTGGTAGGGCGAAGCTCTGCAAGCACAACGTCCAGTCCTTTAACCTGAACGGACTGCCATATGTCGCGGGCCTTTCTTGCGGCGTCGGCACGGTTAGCGGTGGCAAGGCTGAACCATGCATCCCGCCCACCTTCTTTCAGCCTAAGGTATAGCTCAGGCGTGATCGCTCCATTTTTCAGTGTTCTCGGACGCACTCGATCTTTCCAGTAGTCAACGGAGGATTTTGCGGCTCGGATAGCCTTGGGCTCTGTTTCCGGGACGCCAGGGAAAGAGGTGACGTTGGCTTGGTGTCCCCTTAGTGTCCCCTTTATTTCTTTCTCAACGCTCTTTTCAACTTCGCTAGTATTCTTTGTCATGGTGATGGTCTCCCACGTAAATGACCGATTAATGTGATGCTTACGCTAGCATTGCGAAGTTAAGCGAATTGTCAATAGAAGGACTCATAATCCCTTGGTTCTCGGTTCGAATCCGAGTAGGCCCACCAACTCGAAGAGCTGGTGGGGCCGGATGGATGAGAACCCGCGGGTTCGACGGAGTCCCGCGACTGCGGGACGGAAAAGGATCGACCGCAGGTCGAGGGCGAAACCCTGAGCGCAGCGAATCAATCCGAGTAGGCCCACCATGCTTCGACTGAGCATAGCGCGGGTGAAGCGTGCCCGCCATAGCCTTGGCGAAGAAGAGCATTTCATCCTGACGGTGAACTTGGCTGCGCATGGCAGGCCAACAAAACCCCGCAAGCTAACCGCCCGCCGTCCGGGCCTCGGCTTTTTTGGTCAGCTCGTCGACGACGAGCGCGGTGGTCATGTCGCAGCCGACGTTGGTCGCCGTGCGGCACATATCCAGGATGCGGTCGGTGCCGAGGATGATGCCGATGCCCTCGGCCGGCACCCCGAAGGTGATGAGCAGGCCGGCGATGAGCGGCAGCGAGCCACCCGGAATGCCGGCCACCGCCACGGCACTGAGCACGGCAAGGAGCAACAGGGTGATTTGCTGGCCCAGCGACAGGTCGATGCCGAAGACCTGCGCGACAAACAGCACCACGCAACCCTCATAAAGCGCCGTGCCGCTCATGTTCATCGTCGTGCCCAGCGGCAGCACAAAGCCGGAGGTGCTGGGCGAAAGATGAAGCTGCTCGTTCGCGTTTTCCAGGGCGGCCGGCAGCGTGGCGTTACTCGAGCTGGTGGAGAAAGCGGTGATCAACACATCTTTGATGGCCGAGAAATAGGCGCGCGGTCTCCAATGGGTCCACAACTTGAGCCAAAGGGACATCGTGCCGAAGAGATGCAGCGCCATGACCCCGGCGCAGCCGAGCACGAACACGCCGAGCGCCACGATGATGTCGAGGCCCGACTTGACGATGACGCTGTAGATGAGGCACGGCACGGCGTAGGGCGCCAGACGCAGCGCGAGGTGCACGATGCCGGTCATCAATTCGGTAACCAATTCGAGCGTGCCCTGGAGACTCCGGCGTTTTTCCTCGGCGAGGGTGGTCCCGACGAGGCCGACGAGGATGGCAAAAAGGATGAGCGGCAGCACGTCGCCGATGCGGGCCGTGCTCTGGCCGACGACGGCCCCGAGCAGGTTGGCCGGCATGAACATCTCGACGATGACGGCGAGGGAGAGCCCGGTCTGGCTCTGTCCGGCCGCCACGTGATTTTGCGCCACCCCGCCGTATTCCGTCATGAGCCGGTTTTTCGTTTCGGTGTCGATGTAGGCGCCCGGCTCGAGCGTGTTCATCATCACGAGGCCGAGGGCGACGCCGATGGCCATGTTGAGGAAGAAAAAGAAGAAGGTGCGGCCGGCGAGCGGGCCGAGCCTGCCGGGCCGGCCGAGTTGGACGACGCCGGTGGCCAGCGAGGCGAACACCAGCGGCATCACGACAAAGAACAGCAGGCGGAGGAACACGCGTCCGAATGGATCCAACAACACTGCGGAGACCCCGCGCATGGTCTCGAGCAGGGTGGCGGAGGACTTAATGCCGGCGTGGGACAGCCAGCCTTGGAAGAAATCTGGGAGCGGCACATGCGGCCCGAGGAGGAGGGTGGCGAC
The DNA here is from genome assembly GCA_009695095.1 of Lacunisphaera sp. Taxonomy (GTDB): domain Bacteria; phylum Verrucomicrobiota; class Verrucomicrobiia; order Opitutales; family Opitutaceae; genus Lacunisphaera. Next base: position 77,882 of record SIBQ01000008.1, on the reverse strand, counting down.
ACCCAGAATGATGCCGATGACGAGTCCACGTAAAATGCGGTTGGCCAGCTTGGGGTCGGAGGAACTCGCCATAATCTCGCGCGCAGGCTATCGGCCGGGGCGCCGGTTTGTCGAATCGTAACTCGGGTTTAGCGCCCGGATTGTCTTTTAACTGCCTTGTCCGGGCGGGTTTAACCCGCCGGCGGGGCAAATGATTTGCCCGCCGGACGGGGGGCCTTAATTTGCGCCCTCCATGAGTGATTTTTTCGGCATCACCCTTGAGGCCCTTATCATTGTCGGGCTGGTGCTCGCCAACGGCTTTTTCGTGGCCGCCGAGTTCGCACTGGTGAAGGTGCGGGCCAGCCAGCTCCGGCCGCTGGCGAAAAAGGGCGGCTGGCGGGTGAAATTTGCCATCAAGGCCCTCAGTCACCTCGATGCGGCGCTGTCGGCGGCACAGCTTGGCATCACTCTGGCGAGCCTCGGGCTCGGCTGGGTCGGCGAACCGTTCGTCGCCCGGCGCCTCGGCCCGCTGCTCGCCCATTGGGACATTATCGATCCGACCGTGGTGCACTCGATCTCGTTCGCGGTGGCCTTTGTGTTGATCACGTTTCTCCACATCGTGTTTGGCGAGCAGGTCCCTAAGATGCTGGCGATTCAGCATGCGCGGCCCGTCACGCTCTGGGTGTCCGCCCCGCTGATGGTGTTCCACTATGTTTTCTATCCCTTTATCTGGGTGCTCAACAATACCGCCAACTGCATCATCCGCTGGTCCGGCCTGGGGGCGACCGGCGAGAGCGGGCACGGATTCAGCTCCGAGGAACTCGAATACGTCTTCAGCCACGCGCGGCATGCCCACCCGGGCGACGCCCTGATCAACAAGCTCATGGTCCAGTCGCTGCGCGCCCGGGAGACGACCGCCCAGCAGATCATGCGTTCGCGCGACCAGGTGGTGGCGCTCTGGCTGGACAAGCCGCTGGCCGAAAACCTCCGCACCGCCCAGACCAGCGGCCACAGCCGCTTTCCCGTCTGTTCGGGCTCGCTCGACAAGGTCGAGGGCCTCCTCCTCGTGCGCGAGTGGCTCTGGCAGATGCAGGCGCTCGGTTCCGACACCCCGTTTGAGCCGCTCGTCCGCGAGGTCGTCGAGTTTGAGCTTGCCACGCCGCTGCATACGATGATCGAGCGCTTCCGTAATTCGCGCAGCCACCTCGCCGTCGTGCTCGACGACCGGAAGGCCCTCGCCGGCCTCGTCACTTTTGAGGACGTGCTCGAGGAGATTGTCGGCGACATTCGCGACGAGCTGGACATTGAGCACGGGCCGGTTTTCAAGCGCTCCGGGAACTCCATCACCGTCAGCGGCGCGTTCACCATGCGCGAGCTGCAGGCCGAGACCGGCTGGCCGGTCGAATGGCAGCCGCGCGAAACCGTGGCCATGTGGGTCCTGCGGCTTTTCGGCCGCGTTCCCAAGCGCGACGATCATCTGACCGTCGGCGAATACCGGCTGCATATCCTCGAGGCCAACGCGGAGCGCGCCCGCCGCGTCAAGATCGAGCGCTTCTGCTTCGGCGGCACAAATCCGCCGATGTGACCACGGTAGGGCTGCCGCTTGTCGGCCGACCCCGCCTGGCCCGTCCTCCGGCCCCACGGCAAGTGCCCGACCCTACAAATGCTCCCGTGGATGTAATGGGTGGAGCGCGTTGACCCCACCGCGCTTTGAATCAAGCGTCTTGAGGTCAACGCGCTCCACTCATGACCGCACGGCTGGCATTTGCCGGCCTCACTCTCCTTCTCTGGCTCGGCATTGCTTGGGAAATCATGCGAGGCAACCGCCGGCTGAAACGGCTCGCGACGCTCACGGCGCCCGCGCCCCCGGTCTGGCCGCGCGCATCGGTCATCTTCGCCGCGCGCAACGAAGGCCGGACTCTCGTCACCTCCGTGCCCACGATGCTGGCGCTCGACTATCCCGATCTTGAACTGATCGCCGCCAACGACCGTTCCGAGGACGACACCGGTGCGGTGCTGGATAAACTCGCCGCCGCCGATCCGCGGCTGCGGGTGGACCATATCCGCGAACTGCCGTCGGGCTGGATCGGCAAAAACCACGCCCTGTACCACGGGGCGCAGCAGGCCAGCGGCGAATGGATTCTGTTCACCGACGCCGATATTCACTTCCAGCCGGAAACCCTCCGCCGCGCCATTGCCTACGCCCGGGCCCAGAACCTAGACCACCTGGCCGCGGTGCCGCAGCTGAACGAGCACGGCCACCTGCTCGGCATCTGTGTCAATGGCTTCAGTTTTATCTTCACCCTGGGCATCCGGCCGTGGCGGATTCCCGACCCGCGCACCGCGGCGCACGGCGGGGTGGGCGCATTCAACCTCGTGCGCGCGACGACCTACCGCAAGCTGGACGGACATGTGCCCCTGCGCCTGCGCCCGGACGACGACATTAAGCTCGGCAAGTTGATGAAGGCCGGCGGGTGGAGCGAGATGGTGCTCGGCGCCGGGGCGATCTCGGTCGCATGGTATGCCACCGTGGGGGAACTCATCCGCGGCCTGACCAAGAACGCGTTCGCGGGCGCGGACTACCGGCTGTGGGTGCCGCCCCTCGGCGTGGCGGCCCAGGCGGGGCTTTCTCTCTGGCCGCTGGCCGCGCTGCTCGTGACGAGCGGCCCGGCCTGGTGGTGCAATGCCGGCAGTGTGGCCATCATCCTCTGGCTCGGGTGGGACCAGACGCACTTCACCGGCGGGCGGCGCTGGCACGGGCTGTTTCTGCCGTTCGGCATGGCGGTCTTCAGTTACATTCTGCTGCGCTCGATGGTGGTCACGCTTTGGACGGGCGGCATCACCTGGCGCGGCACGCACTACCCGCTGCGCGAGCTCAAGGCGAACCGGCTCTAGCCGCCCATCTGCAGCATCATTTCCCGGGTGACCGCCATGATCGAGGGAGTGCGCGCGCGACCAGATGATCAGCAGGCGGTTCGGCTCGTCCAGCATAACGAATTCATTCTCGGCGCAAACGAATGACTGCTTCGCAAATTCGTATTTCTCGTCCGGTGGCACCACCCGCGCGGTCTTGGAATCCTTGAGCAGGACCATCTGGTCACGAATAAAGTCCTGCGCGATTTCGGTAGTGAGCACGGCGCGCTTGAGCAGCTTGATGCCCTCGGCGATCGAGACACCCTTGGCGTTAAGCGTGACGGTGTAAACCAGCGCTCCGTTGATCGACTCGATAAACCAAACCGCCATGTTCTTGGGCGACTGTGGGTCGGGCGACTTGCCGAAATGTGCCTTGATTTTGGCCAGCGGTTCGCCGACGCGGGCGGGCGCCGGCGCGACGAGCGCCGCGCTAAACAAAAGGACAACGGAGAGAGCTTTCACACGAAGCAGCGAGGAAATTTATTTTTACAGGAGATAGTAGAGGAAACAGAGAGATTCAATTCATGCCTCGTGTCTGGGCTCCGCGTCCTCTGGTGAAGCAATCTTACCCCAGCAGGTTACGCAACGCCGTCAGGTATTTTTCCTGCGTGCGGGTGATGACGTCGGCCGGTAGGCGCGGGGCGGGCAGTTTCTGGTCCCACTTGAGCGCGAGCAGGTGATCGCGCACGAACTGCTTGTCGTAGCTCGGGGGCGACTGGTTGGGCGCGTAGCGGTCCGCCGGCCAGTAGCGCGAGGAGTCGGGCGTGAGGACCTCGTCGATGAGGTAGAGTTTGTCCGCCGCGTCGGTGCCGAACTCGAACTTGGTGTCGGCCAGGATCATGCCGGCCTGCTCCGCGCGGTCATGACCGAACTGGTAGAGCGTAAGGCTCATCGCCTTCACCTGGGCGTAGAGCTTCGGGCCGAGGGCGGCGGCGCCCTGCGCATCATTGATCGGTTCGTCGTGCTGGCCTTTGGGCGCCTTAGTCGTGGGGGTGAATATGGGCGCGGCGAGGCGGTCGGCCTGCCGCAAGCCGGCGGGTAGTTTTATTCCACAAACTTCGCCGGTCTTCTGGTAGGAACTCCAGCCGCTGCCGATGAGGTAACCGCGCGCCACGCACTCGATGGTGAGGGGCTGAAGCTTGCGCACGATCATGCTGCGCAGCTGCAGATCGCGGCTGGTGATTCCCCGGCGCGCGAATTCGCCGGGCTGGTCGGGTAGCAAATGATTTTGAATGAGATGCTGGGTCTGGGCGAACCACCAGTTGCTCATCTGGGTCAGCACAATGCCCTTGCCGGGAATGCCGTCAGGCAAAATCACGTCGAACGCCGACAGCCGGTCGCTGGCTACCAGCAGCAGCGCGTCGCCCAGGTCGAAAATTTCCCGCACTTTGCCGGAAGCCATTCGCGGGAAGGGTAGTTCGTCGATGCGGGTGACGGCGGTTATCGGGAGGGAAGGGGAAATTTCAGAAAAATTCATGGGCTAAAAGCGATAAACTGCACCGTTACCGGCTCTCTGTCGCGCCCTGCTGGGCGCACGGGGTCTGGCCTGCGGCCTCCGCGGCGGCAGAGCTGCCAGCCCGGTGTTTGTCCGGGCCGGTCGCCCGGCAAAGTGGCGATTTCGGCGTAGTGCATGTGGTTCTGCACAACACAGGCACAGAAAACACGGGGTAGGCAAGTCTGGGATGGCCGGGGGCGTGGCCGTCAACCGGCACACGTAGATTCGCAAGATATGCGGAGTAAGGAAACTCTCTTGGTGGCACCATGATTGAAGCCCGAAAATCGGGCTCCGCCACCCACATTAGGCCATGTCCAGCCAGTCCCCCAAACCCGCCTACACCACCTGCGATGCCAATGAGGCGGTTGCTTCCGTTGCCTACCGACTCAATGAGCTGATCATGATCTATCCGATCACGCCCTCCTCGACCATGGCCGAGGTGTGCGACGAATAGGCGGCCGCCGACCGGCCGAATCTCTGGGGCGAGGTGCCCCGCATCGTGGAGATGCAATCCGAGGGTGGCGTGGCGGGCGCCGTGCACGGCGGGCTGCTGGGTGGGGCGTTGACGACGACCTTCACCGCGTCGCAGGGCCTCCTGCTGATGATTCCCAGCCTCTACAAGATCGCGGGCGAACTGCTGCCGCTGACCATCCATGTGAGCGCCCGGGCGCTGGCGGCCTAGGGACTTTCGATTTTCGGCGACCACCAGGATGTCATGGCCTGCCGAGCCACCGGTTGCGCCCTGCTCTGCAGCAACTCCGGCCAGGAGGCCCACGATCTGGCCCTCATCGCCCACGCGGCCAGCTACCGGGCGCGCGTGCCATTCATCCATTTCTTTGACGGGTTCCGCACCTCCCACGAGGTGTCCAAGCTCGCGCTGCTGGCGGATGAGGAAATCCGCGACGTGCCTGACGAGCGGGATATCGCCTCATTCCGCGCGCGCGCCATGACGCCCGACCGGCCGACTGTGCGCGGCACGGCCCAGAACCCCGACGTGTATTTCCAGGGTCGCGAGGCCGTCAACCGCATCTACTCCGGCCTGCCCGGCGTGGTGCAGGAGGTGATGGACCGGTTTGCCGCCGTCACCGGCCGGAGCTACCATTTGTTTGATTACCATGGGCACCCCGAGGCGGAGCGGGTGGTGGTGGCCATGGGCAGTGACATCGAGACGGTCATCGAGACCGTCAACTGGCTGGTCGCGCGGGGCGAGAAGGTCGTCGTCGTGCGGCTCTTCCTGCCGTTTCATTTCATGTCGTTCCTTGCGGTGCTCCCTTCCACCGTGAAGGCCATCGCCGTGCTGGACCGCACCAAAGAGCCGGGTTCACTCGGTGAACCGATGTATCTCAACGTGATCGGTGCCTTGGCGGAGGGGCGCTCCCCCCTCGCCGGCTCGCCACGCGTCATCGGCGGCCGCTACGGACTCGGCTCGAAGGAATTTAACCCCGGCATGGCGCGCGCCGTCTTCGACCACCTCGGCGGCTGGGAGCCGCGGAATCATTTCACCGTCGGCATCCTCGACGACGTCACCGGCGCCTCGCTGATCTGGGGCAGCGACTTCGACCTCGAGGCCGCGGATGTGCGGCGCTGCGTTTTCGTCGGCCTCGGGGCGGACGGCACCGTCGGCGCGAACAAGAACTCGATCAAGATCATCGGCGAGCAGACCGCCAACTTCGCGCAGGGCTACTTTGTCTATGATTCGAAGAAGTCGGGCTCGATGACGATCTCGCACTTGCGCTTCGGCCCGCGGCCGGTCCGGGCGCCCTACCTGATACGGCGGGCGGATTTCGTGGCGTGCAGCCAGTTCAGTTTCATCGGCCGGGCCGACGTGCTCGGCTATGCCGCGCCCGGCGCCACGGTGCTACTCAACTCGCCCCACGGTCCGGAGGACACCTGACGCCAGCTCCCGCTCAAATGGCAGCAGACGCTCATCGCCAAGAAGCTCCGGCTCCACGTGATCAACGCCACCGCGGTGGCGCAGGCTAGCGGCATGGGCCGCCGGACCAACACCGTGCTGCAGACCTGCTTTTTCGCGCTCTCCGGCGTGCTCCCCAAGGACGAGGCCATCGCGCAGATCAAGAAGGCCATCACCAAGACCTACGGCCGGAAGGGCGAGCAGATCGTGAAGATGAATTTCGCCGCGGTGGACACCGCGCTCGCCGGCCTGCACGAGGTGGCGATTCCCGCCGAGGCTGCGGCGGAGGCGGTCGCCTCGATCCCGCCGTCGTTCCCGCACGCCCCCGAGTTTGTCCAGAAGGTCACCGCCCGCCTCCTGGCCGACCAGGGCGACCTGATGCCGGTCAGCGCCATGCCGCTCGACGGCTGCTGGCCGACGGGCACGGCCCGCTTTGAGAAGCGCAACATCGCGCTGGAGATTCCCGTGTGGGATCCGGCCATCTGCATCCAGTGCAACAAGTGCGCGCTGGTCTGCCCGCACGCCGCCATCCGCGCCAAGTTCTACGACCCCGCGCAGCTCGCCGGCGCCCCGGAAAAATTCCTGTCGGTCCCGTTCCGCTCGACGGGAATCCCCGGCCAGCGCTACACGATCCAGGTCGCGCCCGAAGATTGCACCGGCTGTTCGCTGTGCGTGCAGGTGTGTCCCGCCAAGGGCAAGACCAACCCGCGGCACAAGGCCATCGACATGGCGACCCAGCCGCCGCTGCTCGCCGCCGTGCGCGCCAACTACCAGCACATCCTCCAGAGCTGGCGGATTTGATCTGTGCCGCGGACCCGCCCGCGCGCGGCCGACATTAGGCCGCCCGCATCATCTGCGGGGCTTTCTCCCGCACGTTCGTGAGGAAAGCCTCCCGCTGGCCGTCGAAAGCGAGTTTGAATTCACGCAACCCCTCTTGATTGGGGTTGGGATTGAACGCGGCGCACAGGGAAGTCCGCGCGGCTCAGCCTGGATCGCACCTGGCTGATCGAACGGGAAAGCGGCAGCGAACCCAAAGCGGATAAGGTTTGGACGAAACCAGCGGCTTCGGTGGGCATGATGTTACCCGAGCAAGGCGGGCACGCGGAGGCCTCCGGGCGGGAGCTGGTTATCTTATCGGCCCAATCATCTTTTCTTGACCGGCAACCCATCAGACCGGCCTGAGCTCAAAAAAATTGAGCAACAGCGACGGAAAAAGGCCGAGCACCACGATGAGCGCGGCGGCGACCACCAAGGTAAAAGCGGCAGCGGCGGGCACGCGGATCCGGCCGGAATTGGCCGGCGCCGGGGCGGCGACCAGCGCCTGCTTCAGCACGACCAAGTAATAGTAAAGGGCGACCGCGCTGAGTGCGATGGCGAGCATCGTCAGCCAGCCGGCCGGGCCGGCCACGCCGCCGACCTTGAGCGCCGCCGCGAAAACGGCGAACTTGCCGAAGAAGCCCGCGAGCGGCGGAATGCCCGCGAGCGAAAGAATGAACACCGCCAGGCAGCCCGCCAGCAGCGGCGACCGCCGGCTCAAACCGGCGAGGTCGGTGATCTTCTGGCCGCCGCCATTGGTCTCCAGCACGGCGATGACGCCAAACGCGCCTGCCGTGGCGACGCCGTAGGTGGCCACGTAATAGAACAGCGGGCCGGCCCCGGCGATTTGCGCCGCGATCACGCCGAGCAGCATGGCCCCGGTATGTGCGATGGCGGAGTAGGCGAGCAGCCGCCGGATATTCGACTGGGCAAGGGCCGCGAGATTGCCGAGCAGCAGCGACGCGCCCGCGAGCAGCGCGACAAGCGTCAGCCAGCCGCCGGTGTTGCCGGCGGTGGAGATATCGCCGGCCAGCGCGCCGAGTCCCGGCCAGAGCAGGCGCAGGAACAGGGTGAAACCTGCGAGCTTCGAGGCCGACGCGATGAGCGCGGCCGAGGGGGTGGGGGCGCCCTCGTAGGCGTCGGGCGCCCACAGGTGGAACGGCGCGGCGGCCGCTTTGAAGCCGAAGGCCACCAGAACCATCACGAGCGCCAGCGCCAGCAGCAGCGTCATTTTGTTGTGCCCCAGCACGAGGGCGATGCGGGTGAGATCCAGTTCGCCCGTGGCGCCGTAGATCAGGCTGAAGCCGAACAGCAGGAACGCCGTCGCCATGCCGCCAAACAGGAAATATTTCAGCGCCGCCTCGGCGGATTCACGGCGGTCCTTGTCGAATCCCGCCAGCACGTAGAGCGAGAGGCTGGCCAGCTCGAGTGCGACAAACGCCACCAGCAGGTGTTGCGCGGCGGCCATCAGGGTGAACCCGGTGGTCGCGAACAGAATGATCGCCACGTATTCGGCCGGATGGCGTGTGGCCTTCACCCCGGCGGCCACCCCCAGGGTGAGCAGGGCCAGCCCGAGCACGCCGACGCGCGTGGCCAGGGCCAGCTGGTCGAGCCGGAGCGTGTGGCCGTAAACCGGGCCCAGCACGCCGATGGACACCGAGTCATAGAGCGCGGCGACCAAGGCGGTGGCTCCGATCCAGAGGGCGGCCGACCGACGTTCGCCCAGCGTATGCCGGCGTCCGAGGATCAAATCGTAGGTGAGCGCCAGCAGGGCCCCGGCGACCAGCATCATCTCGGGCAGCAAGGCCCGGGCGAGGAGGGAGTAGCTGTAACTCATGGCGCACCTCCCGACCAGATGGCCTGCATCAGCGGCGATTGCAGGCTCGGGCCAATCCAGTTGTGCAGCAGGTCGGGCTTCAGGCCTATGAGCAGTGTGGCGGCGAGCAGCAAGATCGCCCCGGTGCGTTCCGGCCATGTGACCGGCGCCAGGGGATGATCCGGGGTTGAGGGGAGTGCAGCGCTGTTTGCCTGGCCGAAGAAGGAAACTTGTATGACCCGCAGGGTGAACGCGGCGGCGATCAGCACGCCGACGGCCGCGGCCAGCGCCCAGACCTTCGAGACTTGCCACGTGCCGATGAGGATGGTGAGTTCCGCCGGAAAGCCGCTGAAGCCCGGCATACCCATCGAGGCCAAACCGGCGAGGACAAACACCACCGCGGTGAACGGCATGAGCCGGTGCAGCGGCATTTTCCTCAGCACCTCGAGCTGGCGGGTGTGGGTGCGCTCATAGACCATCCGGCCGACGACGGCGAAGAGCAGCCCGGCGATGACGCCATGGGAAAACATCTGCAGCACCGCGCCGGCCACCGCTAGCGGGTTGGCCGCGGCTAGGCCGAGCAGCACGAAGCCCATGTGGCTGACGCTCGAGTAGCCGATCACGAACTTGAAGTTATCCTGCACCAGGGCGACGAGTCCCGCGTAGATGATGCCGGCCACGGCGAGCCACGCGATCACCGGCTGCCAGAAGTCCAGACCGGCGGGGATCAGCGGCATCGCCACGCGCAGACAGCCGTAAGCACCGAGCTTCATCACGACGCCCGCCAGCAGCATCGAGGCGCCGGTTGGCGCCGCCACGTGGCCGGTCGGCGCCCAGGTGTGAAAGGGGAACATACCGGCCAGCACGGCGAAGCCGGTGAAGATGAGCGCGAAGATGGCCAGCTGCTCGCGATGACCCATGGTGACGGCCGCCTGGGCCAGCTGGCCCAGGCCAAAGCCCTCGGCCGGGCCCGAGGCGTAGATCCAGAGCAGGCCTGCCAGCACCAGCGCGCTGCCGGCGAACGAATAGAGGGCGAGCTTCATCGCGCCATACTCGCGGCTGGTCGAACCCCAGTTCGCGATGAGGAAATATTTCGGGACGATGGCGATTTCGTAGAAGGTGAAGAACAGGAACGCGTCCGCGCTGAGGAACACGCCATACACGCTGCCGATCAGCGCGAGATAGAACGCGAAGAACTCCCCCGTGCGCTCCTCGATGTTCCAGGAGAAGAGTACGCCGGCGGTCGCCGCCAGCCCGGTCAGCACCACCAGCGTCAGGCTGATGCCGTCGGCGGCGAGATGATAGCGAATGCCCAGCTGGGGAATCCACAGGACATCCACCAAGGTCAGCATCTCGCTCGACGGGGTGAAGCCGCAGGCGGCATACAAGGTGAGGCCCCAGCAAGCTACCGTCGTCAGCAGGGCGACCGCCCGGGCGGTCGCCGCCGAACGCATGCCGGCCACCAGCGACAACACCGCGCCGGCGAACGAAAAGTAGATCGTGTAGGGCAGCAGGTTCATGACGGAAGGAAGGGCAAGGCTCCACGGCGGGGTCGCCGTGGCTCCAGGATGCAGCTCCTTGGAGCGCGGGCGACCTCGCCCGCGAAGGTATTCCGGGTGCCTATAGGCGCATTGAGAGCCCGGAGCAGCCGGGCGTGGCGATCCAGCCCGAAGTCAGATGGATTGCTTCGTCGCTCCGCTCCTCGCAATGACAGCATTTGGGTCGCGTCTTTCGCGCCTTTTTGTGGCCAATCGGTTTGGTCCGTTTTCATGGCAGGTGGCCGGACCATGCGGTGACCAGCGGATTAAAGAGGCCGACCAGCAGCTGCGGCCAGACGCCGAGGACGAACATCAGTGCGATGCCCGGGGCGAGCGTCGCGATTTCGAGGCCGCTGAGATCCTTGAAGCCGGCGACGCCGGGGCCCACCGGGCCGTGGAAGACGCGCTGCCAGAAGGTCAGCAGGAACCAGGCGGTGGCAAACAGGCCGAGGCAACCGATGGCAGCCGCCCACGGAGCGAGGCCGAACACGCCGCGGAAGACGAGAAACTCGCCAACGAAGCCGTTGAGCCCGGGCAGGCCGAGTGAGGAGAACATCGCGAGGCCGCACAATCCGGCAAAGACGGGTGCCGCCGTGCGCACCCCGCCAAAGTCATTGAGCCCGCGTTTGCCCCCAGAGCGCACTTCCAATACGCCAATGCCAAAGAACAGGGCGGAAGCGGAGAGGCCGTGGTTGAACATCTGCAGCAACGCGCCGCTCAGGGCGGGAACAACGGAGTCGCGGGCAGGCTCGCTCCCACAAGAGCTGACGGCGAAGAGCGCGAGCAGGCAGTAGCTCACGTGGTTGATGGAGGAGTAGGCGACCATCCGCTTGAGGTCAGTCTGGGCCATCGCGGCAAAAGCACCGAGCACCACGCCACCGAGCGCGAGGCCAATCAGCACGGGCGCCGCCGCGTGCAGTTGCGCGGGGAAGAGCGGCCAGAGAATGCGGAAGAAACCGTAGACGCCCATTTTAGACATGATGCCGGTGAGGAACATCGAGGCGCCGGTCGGGGCCTCGGCATACGCCGAGGGCAGCCAGGTGTGGAAGGGGAAGAGCGGAACCTTGACCGCGAGGCCGAGCAGCACGCCCAGGAAGATCGCCGTCAACGCCGGGCCGCTCATCTTGGTGGCGAGTCCGCCATTTTGCGCCAGCACCGCCAGCTCGACAAAGTCGAAAGTGCCGACCGCGGCAAAAATCGCAGCGAAGGCCAGCAGCATGAACACGCTGCCCCCGATGGTATAGATGACGAACTGATAGGCCGCGCGCGAGGCACCGGGTCCGCCCCAGAGCTTGATGAGGAAAAATGCCGGCACGAGGCTCAGTTCCCAGAAAATAAACCAAGGAAAGAAATCCAGCGCGAGGAAGACTCCGAGCGCACTGCCTTGCAAGAAGAGCAACAGCAGGCTGAAGAGCCGCGTGTCGCGCTCGATCTTCCACGACGCGAGCAGGGCGGCCGGGGCGACCAGCCCGGTCAGCAGCACCAGCAGCAGGCTCATGCCGTCAAGTCCAAAATGATACGAGACGTTCAGAAAGCTGATCCAGCGGTGTTGCTCGACGAATTGGTAACCGGCGGCGGCGGGAGTGAAATTTGCCCAGGCCACGAGGCCGAGCGCGAGGGTGGAAAGACTGAAGAGCAGGGCGAGCCCGCGGATGATCTTCGGATGTGCGCGCGACATCTGCGCCAGCAGCAGCGCGCCCAGCCAGGGAATAAAAATGATAAGAGTAAGGAGCGGGAACGAGTTCATCGCGAACCTCCCAGCACCAGCAGGAGGACCAGCACGATGAACGCCATGGCAATGACCCGCAGGTAACCGTGCGCTTCGCCGGTTTGCGCCCGCGAGTATCGCTGGCCGGAGCCGCGAATGCTGGCACTCACCTGGTCGAAGCCATGGTTCAGCGTGCTCTCGGCCGTCTCGCGGCTCAAGGTGCCGGAAAAGACGCCGAACTGCCCAAGGAAATTGACGAGTCCGCCGATCACCCAGCGGTCGAGACCGTTCGCCAGCGCGGCGGTGAGGCTGTTCAGCCGGCCGACGGTGGCGGCGTAGAGTTCATCAAAGCCGAGGCGGCTGGCGAGCGCGGCCATGACGGCGGGCGAGGCGACGGCGAGCGGGTCGCGATGTTCCGCGGTCTGCCGGAGCTTGCGGCCGTAGAGCCACCAGCCGGTGACGAGACCGGCGCCGACGAGCCCGATGGAAAGGAGCAGCAGACCGCCGCTGGCAAAGAGCTGGCTCATGCTGCTGTGCAATTCGGTGCCGCTGAGGCGGGCCTGCAGCCACGGGCACGCCGGGGTGCCGAGGAAACCAAGCAGCACGGCGCCCACGGCCAGCAGGACGAGCGGCCCGGTCATGACGGCGTGGTTCTCGTGCGCGTGCTCGGCCGCAGGCGACCGGGCCTGGCCGAAAAACGTCTCAGCCACGAGGCGGGTCATGTAGAACGCGGTCAGCACCACCGCGGTGAGCCCGGCGTAAAGCGGCAGGGGTGAGACGTTCCACTCGTGGGCGGCGTGCAGGATGGCCTCCTTGCTCCAGAAACCGGAGAAGAGGAACGGCACGCCGGAGAGTGCCATCATGCCGATGGCGAAGGTGGCGAAGGTGATCTTCATCCTCGGGCGGAGGCCGCCGAGCGAGCGGATGTCCTGCTCGTGATGTGCGGCGTGAATAACCGAGCCGGCGCCGAGGAAGAGCAGCGCCTTGAAGAAGGCGTGCGTCAGCAGGTGGAAGATCGCGGCGGTCCAGGAGCCGACGCCGAGGGCGAGCATCATGTAGCCGAGCTGGGAGACCGTGGAGAAAGCGAGGACGCGCTTGATGTCGGTCTGTCCGCAGGCGATGAGCGCGCCCAACAGTGCGGTGAGCGCACCGATGAACGCCACCACCGTCAGCGCATGGACGGGCGCCGTGGCGATGAGTGTATCGGCCGACATCAGCGGATAAGCGCGCGCGACGAGAAACACCCCGGCGGCCACCATCGTGGCGGCGTGGATGAGTGCGCTGACCGGTGTCGGGCCTTCCATCGCGTCCGGCAGCCAGACGTGGAGCGGGAACTGGCCGGATTTGCCAGCTGCGCCGCAGAAGATGAGCAGCCCGATGGCGGTCGAGACTGCGAGGCCGCAGGAGAGGGTCTGGCCGGTGAGCGAGGCGAGGTTCGCCGCTTCCAAGACGCCATGCCCGCCGTCGTAGAACAGAAGCGAGCCGCTGGAATCATACAGCCACAACATCCCGAGCAGCAGGCCGAGGTCGCCGATGCGCGTGGTGATGAAGGCCTTTTTAGCGGCTGCCGCGGCGGACGGCTTGTGGAACCAGAAACCGATGAGCAGATACGAGGCCAGACCGACGAGTTCCCAGCAGATGAAGAGCAGCAGGAGGCTGTTGGCGACGAGGAGCCCAAGCATGGCGGCGGCAAAGAGACTCATGAAGCAGAAGAAACGGGAGTAATTCGGATCTTCCTTCATGTAATCGAGGCTGAAGATGAAGATCAGCAGGCCGACGAAGGTGACCATCACGCACATGAACGCGGTGAGCGGATCGAGGAGGAGGCCGAGCCGCAGGGCGTCGTGACCGAGGTCGAACCACGCGAAGTTGTAGACCGCGTGCGTGGCCGGGGCCTGCAGCGCGCCATTGAGGGCGAAACACGACAGCACGAACGCGACCGCCATCGCAAGAATGGCGCTGCCGGCTGCCAGGTTGCGTCCGTTCCGCGGCGTCAGCGCACCGATGCCCGCAGCCAGCAGCGGCAGAGCGGGGATGAGCCAGAGGTATTGGACGGGTAGCGTCATGGCTCAGCCTTTCAAGCGGGTGGCATCCTGCAGCCGGATGTTGTTCTGATGGCGGTAGACCGCGATGATCAGGGCGAGGCCGACGGCGGCCTCGGCGGCAGCCACGGCGATGGAGAACAGGACGAAGATCATCCCGTTGGCGGGCGGGGACGGCGGGCCAAAGCGCCAGAAGGCGATGAAATTCAGGTTGGCCGCGTTGAGCATGAGCTCGATGCCCAGCAGCACGAGGATGGTGTTGCTGCGCGCGAGGGCGCCGGCGAGGCCGATGCAGAACAGCCCGGTGGAAATCAGGAGGCAGAGGTGCAGCGGGGTCATGGCCGGTCCTCCGGTTTTTCCTTTGCGTCCGTGGCGGCGAGAATAGTGGCGCCGAGCAGGGCCACGGTGAGAATCACACCCACGATAAGCAGCGCAGTGCCGTGCCGGTGCATGAGTTCCAGGCCGATCTGCTTGACGCTCGTTTGGGGTGCGGTGTCCGCCGCCGGGGTGAATTTCGACGAGAGGATGGCGGCGGAAAGGATCGCAGCCGTGCAAACCGCCACCGTGATGCCGGTTAACGCCCGCATCCGCGAGGCCGGCTCGGCGGGCAGTTCCGCGACCGGGTTCTGCCGGGTGAGCAGCACGGCGAATAGCACGACCATCGAAATGGCGCCGACGTAGATGAGCACCTGGGCAAAGGCCACGAACTCCGCCCCGGCCCACAGGTAGAACGCCGCCACGCCGGCCCAGCTGGCGATGAGCAGCAGCGCGCTGTGGATCAGGTTGCGCCGCAGCATGGCCGCGGCAGCAGAGCCCAGCAGCAGGATGGCGATGAGAATGAGGGCGGTCGTCATGATGCGTAACGGTAGGTGCGCGGCGCGAAGCCGGCGGTGAGGGAACGGCCCATGATGACGAAGGGAATCACGATCACCGCGAAGGAAACGGCCCAGCGGACGAGCTGGAGCGGACCGGCCCAGTGGGCGGACAGCACCCAGAACGCGGCATTGCCGACATTGAGCAGCGCGAGGGGCACGAGGAATTTCCAAGCCAGCCGGGTGAGCTGGTCGATGCGGAGACGCAGCAGCGTGCCGCGAACCCAGATGAAGAAGACAATCATGCCGATCAGCTTCAGCATGAACCACAGGTAGGACGGGATGAACTCGAGGAAAACACACGGCGCCTGCCAGCCGCCGAGGAAAAGCGTGACCCCGAGAGCGCTGAGGGCCGTAAGCCCGAAATACTCGGCCATGAAGAAGAGCGCGTATTTGAAGCCGGAGTATTCGGTGAGATGGCCGGCAATGAGTTCGCTCTCGGCCTCGGGCAGGTCGAACGGCGAGCGGTTGGACTCGGCCAGCGCGGCGACGATAAAAATAAGGAAGCCCGCCAGGCCCCAGGGGGTGAACACGAACCAGTGCGGCAGAAAGCCAGAGGTCCAGTAACCTTGCGTCAGCACGATGGCCTTGGTGGAGAGCGTGCCCGCGACGAGGACAATCGGCACGACGGAGAGAATCAGGGGCAGCTCGTAGCTGATGAGCTGGGCCAGGGCGCGCATGGCGGCGAGCAGCGAGTATTTGTTCCGGCTCGACCAACCGGCCATGAAGATGGCGAGCTCGGTGGCGGCGCCGGCGGCGAAGAAGTAGAGCAGTGCCGCATTGAGCTCGACCGGGATCATGTTCCGGCCGAAGGGCAGCACGGCGAAGGTCATCAGCGAGAATGCGACCACGATGACCGGGGCGAGGAAATGCAGCCATTTGTCGGCCGTGGCCGGGACGATGTCCTCCTTGGTGAGCGTCTTGACGGCGTCGGCGAAGGGCTGGGTGAGGCCCCAGAGCTTGAGCCCCTTGATCCAAGGCAGGCCGGAACGGTTGGGCCCGAGGCGGTTTTGCAGGCGGGCGAGCAGTTTCCGCTCGGCGATGGTCGTGAAGGCGAAGAACGTGCCGAAGACCGCGAGGACCGCGACGACCGTGATGAGGTGATGCGCCAGCCATTGCAGCGGCTCCGGGAGGAATTGCACCAGCCAGTCGCGCAGTTCCAAGGGCGCGCGCTCGAGGTAGGAATCGGAAGCAGGGCTCATTAACTTGATTTGGCGGGCCCGCCTTCGCCCAATGGGCTTCCGCCTTCGCCGGGCTTCGGCGAGACAAGACGGCGAGGTTCGTCCTGCGGTTTCACCGCAGGCGAAGCGGGCTTTGGCGCAACGGCGCTGTCCGCGGGTTTTGGAGCAGCAACGGGAGCGGCGGCCTTGGCGGCTGCTGTGGCTTTTGCCTTTTCCTCCGCGGCCTTGCGGTCGGCGGTGAGCCGGCCGTCGACCTCGGCGGCTTCCTCCGGGTGGATCTGGTGGTAGTAGGTGTTGGGCTTGGCGAGCTGCTCGCGGTTGAGGTAGAGGTCGAGGAAGCGGTCGGTCGCGGCGATCTCAAAGACCTTGTCCATCTTGATCGCGTCAAACGGGCAGACCTCGACGCAGATCTGGCAGCTCATGCAAACGGAGGTGTCGATGCCGAAGACCGCCGGGTAGAGCTGCATCTTGCCGTTCGCGTCGGGCTTCTTGTCCTTGCTCTTCTCGATGATGATGCACTGCGGCGGGCACTCCTTCTCGCAGATCTGGCAGGCGACGCAACGCAGCGTGCCCATCGGGTCGGTGGCGTTTTCACTGACGAGGAAGGGGAAATTGCGGTAGTTTTCCGGCAGGACGGTCGGCTGCTCGGGATACTCGACCGTGGTCATCCGCGCGGGGTCGTAGTAGCTCCCCACGAAATTTTTCGCGGTGACAGCGAGACCTTTGATGATGCCGGAGCCGAGCATGGGGTTAGCGGTCCACTTCGCCGAGGACGATGTCGATGCTGCCGAGGATGACGACGGCGTCGGCCACGGTGTGGCCGAGACACATCTCCTCGAGCAGGGTGAGATTGATGAGAGAGGGCGGGCGGACCCGGTAGCGGTAGGGATTGGGACTGCCGTCGCTGATGAGATAAAAGCCGAGTTCGCCTTTCGGGCTCTCGATGCGACCGTAGGCCTCGCCGGCCTTGGGGCGGAAGCCGCGGAGCTTCGCCTTCGGGTCCATGATGGGGCCGGCGGGGAGATCGCGGAAAGCCTGCGAAAGAATTTTCACCGACTCGCGCATTTCCAAAATGCGCATCATGTAGCGGTCGTAGGTGTCGCCGTGCGCGCCGAGCGGCACGCGGAAATCGAAGCGCGGGTAGACGCCGTAGCCGTCGATCTTGCGGACGTCGTAATCGACGCCGCTGGCGCGGAGCACGGGGCCGGTGAGGCCGGCGTTGATGGCGTGCGTGGAGTTGAGCCGGCCGATCCCCTGGGTGCGGGCGAGCATGATCTCGTTGCCCGTGAGCATCGCCTCATACTCGTCGAGGAAACGGGGGTAGTTTTCGGCGAGCCGGCGGGCGGCTTCGAGCCACTCGGGGGAGGGATCGACCCGGCAGCCGCCGAAGCGCTGGTAGTTGCACATCATGCGCGAGCCGCTGAGTGACTCGAAGAGATCGAGGATTTTTTCGCGCTCGCGGAAGGCATAGAGCAGCGGGGTGAACGAGGTACCAAGGTCGTTGAAGAGGAAGCCGACCAGGCAGGAGTGGTTCAGCAGGCGCGTCAGCTCGGCCATGATGATACGCAAATACTGGGCGCGGTCGGGGACGGGCTGGCCGTCGAGCTTTTCCACCGCCAGCGCGTAGGCCCAGTTGGTGGACATCGAGCAGAGGTAGTCGAGCCGGTCGGTGTAGGGCATCGACCCGAGGTAACTCGTGTTCTCGGCGATCTTCTCGTGGTTGCGGTGCAGGTAGCCGAAAACGGGCTTGAGTTTGACAATCTGTTCGCCGTCGAGCGTCACCACCATGCGGAACACTCCGTGGGTCGACGGGTGCTGCGGCCCCATCGAGACTTCGAGCAGATCGCCGTGGAACTGATCGTGGACCGCTCGGACAGTGGGACCGGCCGGGCCGCCGAACGGCCCCGGGGCTGAAACCTGAGTATTGAAACCTGAAACCTGAGAGGTGCTCATGGCTTGGGGCCTTCCTTGATCGCAGTGGTGGCGGGCGTCAGATGGGCCTTGGCGCGCTCGAGTACCGCGCCGTGCGCGGTGGGCTCCCACTCATAATCGTCGGGTTCGACGTAGTCCTTGCGCATCGGGTGATCCTTAAACTCGTCCCACATGAGCAGGCGGCGCAGGTCGGGATGGTGTTCGAAAACAATCCCGTAAAGATCGAAAATCTCGCGTTCCTGGAAATCGCACGCACGCCAGACCGGGGTGAGCGAGGGCAAGGTGACCGCGTCGATGCGGTTGGCCGTGCAGAGCCGGAGGATGACCGGTCCGTGTTTCAACGCCATCGAGTAAAGGTGATAGACGGCCTCGAGGCAGCCCGGCTGCCGGCGCACGGTCTTTTGCTCGACGATCTTCGGTGGGCCGCCGGCGGGATCGGGCACGCTGGTCTTCGTGATGCCGGTGATATCCTTGTCCGGCCAGTCCACGCCGGTGACATTCGAGCAATAATCCAGGCGGAGAACGGGATCGTCGCGCAGGAAGCGGGCGATATCGGGGGCGTGGGTGGCGTCGAGGAGCAGCGAGTGCTCGGCGGCCGGGCCCGGATTCGGCACGAGCACGATCTGCGCCGCGGGGAAACGGGTGACAAGACGGTCGCGGATCTGTTCGGCAGTTTCCAAAAGAGTGGGGGTGGAGTGAGTGAAAGTGAAGTGAAGGGGAGGATGCTGGCTACGGCTTGTCCAGAGCAGCGGGTGGCGACCAGACATCAGGGTTGTGCGGCGGCTCGAGGTCGTGCGCGCCGTATTCGGGCACGGGAAATTCACTCGGCTCCTCCGGGCGGGTGTGACGCGCGGCATCGGGCCCGGTGAGTTTCTCACCCTTGATCTGCGCCTGAAGCTGGATCAGGCCGTGGAGCAGAGCCTCGGGGCGCGGCGGGCAGCCGGGGATGTAGATGTCGACGGGGATGAAACGATCAATGCCCTTGAGGACGTTGTAGCCCTGCTTGAAGGGGCCGCCAGAAATCGCACAGGCGCCCATGGCGATGCAGTATTTCGGCTCGGGCATCTGGTTCCAGAGGCGGACGACCTGCGGGGCCATCTTCTTGGTGACCGTGCCGGAGACGATCATGAGGTCGGCCTGGCGGGGTGATGGGCGGAAAATCTCGGCGCCAAAGCGCGCGATGTCGAAGCGGGCCGTGGCGGCAGCGATCATCTCGATGGCGCAGCAGGCGAGGCCGAACTGGAGCGGCCAGATGGAATTACTGCGGCCCCAGTTGTAGAGCTCCTCCAGGCTCGTCAGCAAAATGCCATGCCGGCGGAGCTCCTCCCGCTCGGCATCCGTAATGTTGCCGGCGGCGGGGAAGGGAGCGGGCGTGACGGCGGGATCGCTCATTTCCATTCAAGGTAGCCGCGGTGCCAGGACCAGACGAGGCCCTCGGCGAGCAGGAGGATGAAGACCAGCATGGCAAACAGCGCGCCGGCGGACAAACTGGTGAAGGCGACGGCAAAGGGCAGCAGGAACAGCACCTCGACATCGAAGATCAGGAACAGGATCGCATAGAGATAGTAGTGGGCTTTGAACTGGATCCACGGGTCGCCGGTGGAGGCCAGCCCGCACTCATAGGTGGCGTTTTTCCGCGCCCCCGGCTTGGCCGGCTGGAAGATTTTCACCCAGAGCCACGCCACCCCGAGCATGATCAGCGGAAACGCGATCGCCACTCCCAGGAACAGGGCGAGGAAGGCGTAGGGGTGGTCATGCATGCGTGGGAACTGAAAGAAATTTACGCTACCGGCGGCAGGATTCAATTCAATAGCGAAGCCTTGGTGTTTCTTGGCAGAAGCTGCGCATTATTTGCCATGGGGCGGAGAGGATTCACCGTGCGAGCATTCCTGGCCGACGCCAAATAATTTATGCAATACTCTCAAGTCGAGGCAGCGGGGAAGGCAAGTCTCTGAAAGCAAGGAAGCCCGGTCTCTTTCAGCTGATTGGGTGGCCGAGAAAATCCTTGCGCGGTCGGACTCAGGCCGTAGCTTGCCCGACTCCGCGCTGGGTCCCCATCGTCTAGCCCGGTCAGGACACCACCCTTTCACGGTGAGAACCGGGGTTCGAATCCCCGTGGGGACGCCAACTTAGAAAAGCCCGCAACTCGAATGAGATGCGGGTTTCCTTTTTGGCTACCGCGAAAGTTTGAGGTATTTTGCTCACAGTTTTGCGCACAGCCCACCAATGTCCACCGATGTCCAAGGCCGCGAGCGGAAACGCCGGACCTTTGATGCACTCCCGCCCCAGCTAGCCCAAATGTGGCTGCTATCCAGTGGGGCGGCTGGCCAGCTCTCACGCCCGACGCCAATCACTCCGCTGGCCGTTCAAGGCCATATATACGCCACCCCGACCCCAGTTTTGACATGTTGGGTGGATGGAGGTGGGTGGGGTCAGGACGCGCCCGACTTTCTATAGCGCAGAAGGCACGCCACCCATCACTTCCCAACCTTCTCAGCAACCATCAGCGCCGACTTCGTGAGGAACTCGCTTCCAACGGTGGAAAGTCTGCTCCGAGATGTTCTTCTCTTTGCAAATCTCCACGATGCTCTTGCCACCATCGGCGGCCCGCAAAATGCGGACCTTATCCTCGGTCGTGTGCTTTTTACCTTTCATGGTCTGGGTCCTCTTTGTTGGCCCAGACTAACACCGAAGGCGGCTCAAAAATTCGGGGTCAGGTCAACAGCATCTTCTTCAGCTCCGCGTTCTCCCGCTCCAATTCCTTCATCCGCTTGGCCTCGTTCACGTCGAGTTGTCCGAACTGCCGCTTCCAACGGTGGAAGGTAACCTCGGATATATTATGCTCCTGGCTCACTTCCACGATGCTCTTGCCGCCATCGGCTTCCCGCAAAATGCGGATCTTCTGTTCTGTCGTGTGTCTTTTGCCTTTCATAGTCTGGGTCCCTTTTAAGGGCCGCAGACTAACATGACAAGTGGCCTAGTTTTCGGGGGATCACCGCACACGGGCACCAGCGTCGCGCAGCAACACTCGCGCACCATTTAGCGCGCCGTGCCGCGCACTTGGGCGCCGGCCTCGGCGGCGAGCCGGCCGCCGGCCGCAATGCAATTCGCCAGGGAGATGCCGTCGCGGCAGTTGCCGCCGAAGAACAACCCCGGAGCGGAGGCCTCCACCGCGGCCATCGCATCCTTGAAACGATGGTAGCCGAGGGTGTATTGGGGGATGGCCCGCGGCCAGCGCTGCACGTGCGTGAAAACCGGTTCCCCGTGTACACCCAGCAGCCGGCCCAGCTCCGTGTGCACCAGACGCAGCAGATGCTCGTCGTCGAGCCGGGCCAGTTCCGGCTGGCGCATGCCGCCAACGAAGGAAGTGAGCCCGACGCAGCCGGCCGGCGCCCGCTCCGGAAACAGCGTGCTGGAGAACAGCGTGCCGAGCAGCGGGCGTTCCTCGATCTGCGGGACCAGCATGCCGAAGCCGTCGAGCGGGTGGCGCACATCCGCGCGCCGGTAGCCTGTGAAAACCGAGCAGACCGGCGGGTGTTTGATCTTGCTCAGCGACCGGAGTCCCTCCGCCCCCGGCACGTTTGCGAACGCCAGTGCCGCCAGTGCATCGGCCGGCAGCGCGCAGACGACGGCGGTAAAGGATTCAACCGTGTGCCCGGTGCCGGTTTCGAACTCGACCGCCCAGCCTGCGGAGGTGCGCCGCACTTGCCGCACGGCGTGGCGCAGGCGCAGGGCCGGACCGAGGGCCTGGGCCAGTGCGGCGGGCAGTTCACCCAGTCCCTCGGGAAAGGAAAACATCCGGCCCGCCGGTCCGCCGCTCGTGTTGCGCCGTTTGATCGCCCCCCGGATGAGCGAACCATGCTCCTGCTCCAGGGCGTGCAATTTCGGAAACGCGTGCCGCACCGACAGCAAAGTGGGGTCGCCGGCATAGACGCCGCCAACAAACGGGTTGATGGCATAGTCGAGAAACTCGCGGCCGAGCCGGCGCAACACGAAGTCCGCCACGCTTTCATCCCGGTCCGCCACGCCGCGCGGCCGCCACGGTTCACCGAGCAGACCCAGTTTCGTCCGCCACGAGAACAGTGGCGTGGTGATGAACGCGAAAGGTGACGTGGGCATCTCCACGGGCCGGCCGGCGCGCACGATGTAGCGCCGCTTCGCCGCCGGCGCGGCGTAAAGCCGGCGCGGACCCAGGCCGATTTCGTCAATAAGGGCCGTGACTTCCGGGGAGCCTTCGAGCAGAGAATTGGGTCCGAGCTCGTGCAGCCAGCCGTCGCGCCGTAAGGCACCGATCGCTCCGCCGATCCGGGCCGATATTTCAAACACCACGGGGACAAACCCGGCGTGTTGCAAATGCCACGCCGCGGTCAGTCCGGTGATGCCACCACCGAGGACGGCGATTTGTTGGGATGAGGGAGGGAAACTCATGATCGGGCGGTTGAGCGACTCATTCCCGGCAGATTGCCCCAGCGGGGGCAAGGGTTGAACGGATGTCATGCTCCGAGGGTAGCGGGTCCTGGCCGCCGCCTCGCATCGCTTGGCCGGTGCTGCGCATGCCTTGCGCGCCCGGCCCAGCCTGACCGCCCGAGCCGCCGGAGGTTTCCGGCCTACAGTTCCCGCAGGGCGGCGGCGATCGGCTGCCGACTGCCGCGGACGCGCGGCAATTTGCGGAGCAGGCGGCGGCACAGTGGGCAACCCGGGACGCGCGCCGGAGACGCGGCACCTGCAGGCCGCGGACGACACACGAGTGGCACCGGGAGCATCCGAACGAGTTGGTGGTGAAATTCCCGGGTCGGCCCCGCAAGACCGGGCGACGCGGGGTGTAGTGGTCAAAATTCCGCGGGTTGAAGGTGGTTTAACGAAAATGATTTCGCGCTTGGAGCGGACGATGGCCAGCGTTAGGCAAGGAATGAGTTACCCCCATGAAATTCCCGTTTTGGCTCCGTGCCGGCATTTGGACTTCGGTTGTTGTGCTTGGGATCGCCGCATTCGGCGCGCTGGCGTGGTCGCGGGGCGAGCCGGTCAACGCGCTCTGGATGGTGGTCGCGGCGGTTTGTGTCTTCGCCGTGGCCTATCGGTTCCATTCGGCCTGGCTCATGGCGAAGGTGCTCACGCTCGACGAACTCCGCGCAACGCCGGCGACGGTGCATGAGGACGGCAAGGATTTTGTCCGGACGAACAAATGGGTCGTCTTCGGCCACCACTTTGCGGCCATCGCCGGGCCGGGCCCGCTGGTCGGGCCGGTGCTGGCGGCGCAATTTGGTTTCCTGCCGGGCATGATCTGGATTTTGGTCGGCGCGACCCTCGGCGGGGCCGTGCACGACAGCGTCATCATGTTCTGCTCCGTGCGCCGGCGCGGGAAGTCACTCGGCCGGATGGTGCGCGACGAGGTCGGCCCGTTTGCCGGCCTCATCGCCATGGTGAGCATCATCGCCATCATGACCATCCTGCTGGCGGTGCTCGCGCTCGTGGTGGTCAACGCACTCGCCGAGAGCCCGTGGGGTTTGTTCACTATCGCAGCCACCGTGCCCATCGCGGTTGTCATGGGTCTGATGATGCGCAACAATGGGCACAGCTCGACGCGACTGGGCTGGATTAGCGCGTTCGGGGGCGTCGCGCTGCTGGCGGCGGTCTGGGGCGGAAAATTTCTGCCGGGCACGGCGCTCGAGTCGTGGTTGACGCTCTCGCGGCCCGCGCTGGCGTGGTGGCTCATGGGCTACGGCGTGGTCGCGGCCGTGCTGCCGGTGTGGCTGCTACTCGCGCCGCGCGACTACCTGAGCACTTTCATGAAGATCGGCACGGTCGCGCTGCTCGGGCTGGCCATCATCTGGCTCGCGCCGGTGCTGAAGATGCCCGCGCTGACCCAGTTCATCCACGGAAACGGCCCGATCCTACCCGGGCCGGTGTTCCCGTTCTGCTTCATCACCATCGCGTGCGCCGCCATCTCTGGTTTCCATGCGCTCATCGCGTCGGGCACCACGCCGAAGCTCCTGATGCGCGAGAGCCACATCCGCGTGGTCGGCTACGGCGCGATGATCACGGAGATGTGCGTCGGCATCATGGCGCTCATCGCTGCGTGCTCGATGCAGCCCGGCGAATATTTTGCGGTCAACCTCACGGGCACCTCCGCCGCGGTCACGGCGAATGTCACCGCGCTCGGGTTCCCGGTGACCGAGGCGCAGATGGCCAACCTAGCCGCAAGCGTGGGCGAGAAGACGATGATCGGCCGCACGGGTGGCGCACCGACGTTCGCACTCGGCATGGCGCAAATGTTCGCCGGGGTGTTCGGCGGGCGCACGGCCACGGCGCTCTGGTATCACTTCGCCATCATGTTCGAGGCGCTATTCATTCTCACGGCGATCGACGCTGGCACCCGGGTGGGGCGCTTCCTGATGCAGGATCTGCTCAGCTATCTGTGGAAGCCGTTGGGCAATACGCAATCGTCGTCGGGCAATTTCGCCGCCACGCTGCTCTTCGTCGGAGGGTGGGGCTGGTTTCTCTACCAAGGGGTGATCGACCCGCTCGGCGGCATTCGTTCGCTCTGGCCGATCTTCGGCGTGGCCAACCAGCTGCTCGCGGTCATCGCGCTCGCGCTGGGCACCACCGTGTTGCTGAAGATGGGCCGGGCGCGCTACGTGTGGGTCACACTGCTGCCGCTGGCGTGGCTGCTGGTCGTGACGCTGACCGCGGGGCTCATGCTCATCTTCAGTGCGAACCCGCTGCTGGGTTTTCTTGCCCAAGCCGCGAGCTTCGCACAAAAGCTGCCGGCCGCCGCGCCGGCCGAGGTGATGACACTAAGCCGCCAGATCTTCAATGCGCATGTCAACGCCGCCGTCACGGGCGTATTTCTGGTGTTCGTCGTGCTGGTCGTGCTGGCCTGCGCCCGGGTGTGGGTGCAGTTGCTGTCCGGCCGGCGCGAGGCGGAACTCCATGAAGAGCCCCATGTATCGCTGGCGGGCGCGGCCACGGCCAAGTGATGCGCATCGCGGTCATCGCCGACACCCACGACCGGGTTCCGCCGAAATTGCCCGAGCGGTTGCAGGCCGCCGACGAGATCTGGCACCTCGGTGATGTGTGTGACCCGGTCACGCTGGTGGAATTCGAAAACCTGGGCCGGCCGCTCCACGTCGTGCTTGGCAACAACGAGTGGCACAGTTTCTGGCCGCGGGAGCTGCAGCTCGAGCGCGAGGGGTGGCAATTTTTCCTCACGCACATTCCGCCGCGACGGGCTCCGGCCGGAGTCGCCGTCGTGCTGCACGGGCACACGCATGCGCCACGCGACGAGACCGACAAAGATGGGGTGCGCTGGCTCAACCCCGGCTGCATCACCGGGCCCAAGCGCGGGTTGCGGGCCAGCTTCGCCTGGCTGACGGTACAAAAAGACCAGCCGTTGGGCTGGCAGGTGGTGCTGGTGTAAGGCGGGCCGCCGGGGCCGCGATCACTGCACGGCCAGCGTCGCGCGCCGATACTGGAACCGGCCCACGTTCACGGTTTCAGGCGGGGCCGTGTTGGCAATGATGCCGAAAGAGGTGATGAGGCAGGCGATGTTGCCGTTGCGGCCGGCACGGGCCTGTTCCCGGATGCGCGGCGGCGTGGGCATGCCGTCCTTGCCGATGGCCCCGAGCGACACCTGCCCGTTGGGGGAGATGACCACGAGCTGGTTACCTGGGGTCTTGCCGGTGGAATAGCTGCCGGCGATCGAGGCAAACACCTCGGTACGTTCGGCCGTCGAGCTCACAATGGTAACCTCAGGCGGCAGATCGCTCAGTCTTCTTTGCGGCAGGCCGAACCGCAGGCCGACGGCCACGAGCACAGGCGCGACGATAAACAGGCCGGCGGCCTCCGCCACCGCCCGCAGAGTTTGAAAACGCCGGGTCACGAACGGGGCTCGCGACGCCGGGCTGGAGCTCGCGCCGCCCCTGCCGTGGAGCGGGGGCAGCCCCGCCAGACCCGCCGCGCCGTCGACGGTCCAGTAATCGTCGAAGAGCGACATGCTCTTGTGCATGCGCAGCCGGCCTTGGTGCATGGCAATCCGCCAGCCCTTACCCTCGCGATGCACCAGGATGCCCGGTTCGGCCTTGGGATTGGCCGAGAAATTGACCCTCAGGAGGTGGTCCGCGAGACGGATTATTTCCTCGGCGGATATATTGCCGAGCTCCACCTTGTCGCCGGACGGGGCGAGGGCGGAGGCGTCAGCCGTGAGCTGGACCAGGGTTACGCGGTAGGTCAGGCTCATCTTTCGATAATGTAGACCACCGAATTGGTGGAGCCCAGTTGCAGGTTGCCCGTGCTGGTGTTGCCATCATCGATCAGCTGGTCGATCATCTCGATCTGCTCGAGATCGTCGATGATCGGGTTGCCCGAGGCGGCCTGGATGATGATGGCGGCCTTAGCGGTGATGCCGTCGGCGGGCACGCTGAAGTTCCATTTGTAATAGCCGCCGATAGGGGTCCGCCGGATGAAATTGGTGGGCAGCTGGCTGGCGACCTCGGACGGGACCACCTGCGGATCGCCGTCGGCGGGCCAGCGGCCGTTCTGCAGATTGTAAGTGATGAAGGCCGTGGAGAAGGTGCGCAGGTCGTTCACAACCGTGGTGCCCTTCGACCGCATGGTGATACGGCGGTAGGTGGGCAGGGCCGCGGCCGCGAGCAATCCGATGATCACGACCACCACCATGATCTCCACTAGGGTAAATGCCTGTGACCGGCGTCTTTTAGAATAGAAAGTGAACAAACCAAGGGACATTTATGCGCGGGAATGCATAAGTAATAGCGAGTCGTGCAAGCTTACAGGTGAAACACGTTGGGCGGGTCCAGTCATACAACAATTTTTCGATCGCCGGCACGAAATAGCACGGCCCGGCAGCCTGGATCAGGCGGCAAACCGGCCACCCCCGTCGGGCGGAGTCAATATCCATTGGGCCGGCGAGATAGGGCATCTTGTTTCCCGGAAACCAGCGGGCTGGCGGGCAAGATCCCTGGGTGGGTGAATTTGGAACATTGCCGGCTGGCGTATGGGGGCGGGCCCGCATAGCCAAGAGCTGCTGTGCACGGCACCAACCCAGAGCTTTTTGAGACCAGAATCACGGCGAAACCTGAACTGATGTTTGTCCGCAGTCATCGCGCCCGGCATTACCGGCTGACCCTGCGCAAGGACGGCGTGGCGGTGGCGACAATCCCGCTGCGCGGCACGGAGCCCGAAGCCCGGGCTTTTGTAGCCCAGCACCGCGCCTGGCTCGAACGGGCCCGGGCCCGGCAAGCGCGCCGGCCTCGCGGGGCGGAGGTCTGGACCATCGGCACCCAGGTGCTCTGGCGCGGAGTGCTGACAGAGATCCGCGTTGCGACTGCACCGTTGCCGACTGCTGCCGGCCCGGTGTTTGTCCCGGGAACTCCGCGCTCCGCCGGATTACCGGGCAAACCAGCGGTTTGCCTGGCGGCCGATGTTTTTCGCGTCGCCGGCTTCGCGGGGGATTTGCGGGCCACGCTGGAAGGGCAATTTGCCCGCCGGGCGAGAATCGAACTGCCCGCCCGCGCCTGGGAGCTGGCTGCCGAAACCGGTGCGGAGGTGAAACGGGTCATGGTGCGCAACCAGCGTTCGCGCTGGGGCTCGTGCTCTGCCGGCGGCACGATTTCGCTGAACTGGCGGCTCGTGCAAACGCCCGACCCGGTGCGCGACTACATTCTCTACCACGAGCTCATGCACTTGCAGGAGATGAACCACTCGGATCGTTTCTGGGTTCGCGTCGAACAGATCTGCCCGTGGTGGCGCGAGTCCGAGCGGTGGCTCAAGCGCAACAGCAGCCTGCTGGGGTTGTAGGATAAGGCGCGTCGTTCCCGAGGAACCACCGCTCATCCGGAGGAGGCCGGACTGTCGCTCACGCTCGAAACGCCCTACCGGATGTCCAGCAGCTCGACTTCAAAGACCAGCGTGGCCTCCGGCGGGATCGGGCCCTTGCCCTGTGGGCCGTAGCCCAGCCACCACGGGATGAGCAGTGTGCGCTTCTCGCCCTTCTTCATGGCGGCGAAGGCCTCGTCCCAGCCCTTGATTACAGCGCCGGTGCCGACACGGAAGACATAGGGCGTGCCGCGATCGCGCGAGCTGTCGAACTTCGTGCCGTCCAGCATATAGCCTTCATAATGCACGATGATTTCGTTGCCAAGCGACGCCGGGTTGCCCGCACCGGGTTGGCGCATGAGGTAGCGCAGGCCGGAGGAGGTGGTGTGCGCCGTGCCGTATTTTTCCCGCAAGATTGCTGCGTCGGCCTCGCTCCACTGCGGGTTCTCCATCATCTGGCGCATGTATTTGTTAGCCGGCTCGCCCTGTTTGGCGGAACGGAAGATGCCGGTGCGAGCCTGCCACGCGATGAACGCGAGGAACAGGCCGAGAAGAAAAACGATGCCGTATTTGCGCATGGGGGCTGGCGGATTATTTTTTCGCCAGCAGGTCGAGCACGGCGGCGGTCAGGGCCGTGATGCCGGTCTTGATCGTCGGCTCGGGCACGGGGGCGTAGCGACTGGAGTGCAACGAGGGCAACGGCGCGCCCGTGCGCTGGCTCTCCGCAACTTTTTCGGGCGCAACCGTGCCGAGGCGGAAGAGGCAGAGCGGGATTTTTTCCACGGTGCGGCCAAACCGGCTGAAATCCTCGCCGCCCATCTCCGGATCAATGGTCAGCGCGTGCTCCGGGCCAAACCACTGGGTGAAGACACCGTGCAGGCGCCGGGTGAACGCCGGGGTGTTATAGGTGGCGGGAGTAAACTCGTTCTCCTCGATGGCAATCACCGGCATCAGCTCGTCGGGCAGACCGGCGGCGATGGCCTCGCCGCGGCAGATGCGGCGGACCGCCTCGATTGTATGGGCGCGCACGCTGTCGGTGTAGGAGCGTAGAGTGAGCTGCAGCTTCACCTCGTTGGGGATGATATTGTGCTTGGTGCCGCCGTGGATGGAACCGACGGTGACCACGGCGGGGTCAAGCGGGCGGGTCTCGCGGCTGACAATGGTCTGCAGGGCCAGGACGATGCGGGCGGCCAGCACCACGGGATCGATCGTGGTGTGCGGGTAGGCGCCGTGGCCACCGCGGCCGCGGACGGTGATGTCCATGGAGTCGACGTTGGCCATCGCGTAGCCCTCGACGGTGCCGACGGTGCCGGTGGGCAGCGTGGCGCTGGTGTGGAGCGCCAGGGCGTAATCCGGCCGGGGAAACTGGCGGTAGAGACCGGCCGTGAGCATGGCCCGCGCGCCTAGCCCGCGTTCCTCCGCCGGCTGGCCGATGAGGACCAGCGTGCCGGCCCAGTGATCCTTCAAGGCCACGAGCGTGCGCGCGGCGCCGATGAGGCAGGCCACATGGATGTCGTGACCGCAGGCATGCATGACCGGCACTTCCTGACCAACGAGGTTGGTGACGCGCACCTTGCTGGCGTAGGGCAGGCCGGTTTCCTCCTGAAGGGGGAGCGCATCATAGTCGGCGCGGACCAGCAGGGTCGGGCCCGGCCCGTTTTTCAACACCGCTACGACCCCGTAGCCGCCAAACTTGTCCGTCACCTCATAACCAGCCACGCGCAACTCGGCGGCGACTTTGGCGCAGGTCTTCTCCTCCATGAGTGATAGCTCGGGGTGGGCGTGGAGGTCCTGGTAGATCAACTCCAGCGAGGGATATTCGGCGGTCACCTTGGTGGCGACGAGTTCGCGCACGTCAGCGGCCTGAACCGCGCAGGTCAGGGAACATGCAGAGGTGAACAGGATGATGAGGCGGAGGTTCACGATTTGGGCTCGAAGCGGAAAATCAGAGATCGAGCATGGCGTCGACAGAATATTTGGCAAGGTCGGCGGGGGCAGGGAGCAGGGCGGTGAGCAGGGCGCGGGATTTTATTTGGGTTCGAGTTGAAGGATGAGGCGGTCGAGGAGGGCGTCGGCCTGGAGTTTGAGTTGTTGGGCGGGCGGAGGTTGCTTGTCGGGCGGGGCGGCCTTTTGTTGGCGGGCATAGGCGGCATCACCCTCGGTCATCGCGGTCTCGATGAAGGAGGTCTTCAGTTTGTGCAGAGGGCCGTCCGGAGCCAGGTCAGCGGGATTCGCGTGATGACCGAGGAAGATATCGGCGGCCTCGTCGCTCAGCCACATACGCCAGTCCTTCTCGTCGGCGAAATAGACGGCGAGGGCACCGTGCTTGTCCACGCCTAGTTTTTGGGTGAGCGTGTGCATGTAGGCGCCGGGCACGGCGTCCTCGGCCTCCGTGGGCGACTGGGCGAACAGTCGCCCGATGACGCGCACGCCGGTGGTGCGCGCGAAGTTGGCGAGTTTGAAGTTGAAATTTTTCGCCCGCGGTGGCTCGACCGGGATGAGTCCGGCCGGGTCGTCAAAAAACGCCTCGGGGCCGGGCGTGGCCGGGCCGGCGTAGGGTGCAACCTTGGTGGCGAGGGCGGCAAAGGAGCCCGGATCGGCCTTAAAGGCCCGCGCTTTGTCACCGACGCGGAGGATCTTTATGGTAAAGGCGTCATCCGGCTGGATGAGCGGCAGCACCTCGAGCCCCTGCACCGTGCGGCCGAAGACGGCGTGGAGGTAGTTGAGGCGCGTGCAGTCACCGAGCGTGACGAAGAACTCGCAGCCGTTGGTGTCGGGGCCGGCGTTGGCCATCGAGAGGATTCCGGGGTCGCGGTGGTGCAGGCCGCGGACAAGTTCGTCGTTGAATTTGTGCGGAATGATGTCGTCGCCCGTGTCCTTCAGGCCGGGGTTGCCGCTCTGGATGACGAAGCCCGGGACGACGCGATACCAGGTCAGGCCGGTATAGAAGGGCTGGCCGTTGCGCGGGGCGAGGGTGCCCTCGGCGAGACCGACGAAGCTGGCGACGGTCAGCGGCGTCTTTTGGTAGAACAATTCGGTGACGAACACGCCGCGCGGCGTGGTGAACTCGGCGTAAAGTCCGTCCGGCAGTTTGTCCGTGGCGAATAGCGTCCCATTGAGCGCAATCACCGCGAGCAGGGTGGCCGTCTTGAATGCATTAATATTTCCTGCAGCTTGCTGCAGGTTTTCCCAAATGAGATTAGGACTCCGCCCGGCCAGACCCGCGCCGGCGGAGCTGGACAGGTGGCAGATAGATTCCCCGGGGTGTGACGCCGGCGAGAGGGTGGTGTTCAATAATCGCACAGGGGCGAACATAGCAGCCCTCCGCCCGCCCGCCAGCCCTGTTTCAGCGGCTAAAGAAACGAGCAGATGTATTCGCAGAGGCCCGTTGGCACCTCGATGGTGAACCCGCTTTGGCCCGGCACATCGAAGGAACTGCCGGCAGGGTAGTCCCTCGCCACGGTCTGCCCGTCGAGCGTGACCCGGCAGGCGCCGGCCACGATTTCCATCCGCTCGGGCACGCCGGTGCCGATGTGATAGGAGCCGGGATAAATCAGCCCGAGGGTTTTCTTCGCACCACCGGACAGCAGCAGGGTGTGGCTGACGACGCGGCCGTCGAAATAGACGTTGGCCTTGGTGTGGGCCGTGACGCCCGTAAATTGCGTGGGCAGGGACATGGGGCGGGAAATTGGTGCCGCGCTGGCGGGGCTGGTCAACTCTGCGCCTGATACAGCTTGAACAGCACCTGCGTGCCGCAGTCCTCCCAGCCGCGGCGCGCCACCTCGTCGTAGAGTTTCTTCGCCTGCACCAGGCCGGGCAGGTCCACCTGCATCGCCTCGGCCGATTCGAGGGCGATGCGCATGTCCTTCAGGAAATGCTTCACATAAAAGCCCGGGGCGTAGTCGCCCTTCAGGGCGCGGGGCGCGAGGTTGCTCAGCGACCAGCTCGCGGCCGCGCCGCCGCCGATGCTCTCGATGACCCGCGCCGGGTCGAGCCCGGCTTTTTTCGCATAGGTCAGCGCCTCGCACCACGACATCATGATGGAGGCGATGGAAATCTGGTTGGCCATCTTGCAGTGCTGGCCCGCCCCGGGCCCGCCGAGCAGCGCGATGTTCTTGCCCAGGACCTCGAACAGCGGCTTTGCGCGCGCGAAGGCCGCGGCGTCGCCCCCGGCCATGATGACCAGCCGCGCCTCCCGCGCCCCGATGTCGCCGCCCGAGACCGGCGCATCCAGCGCGGCGAGGCCCTTCACGGTGGCCGCCGCGGCGATCTTCTGCGCAAGCAGCGGGCTGGAGGTGGTCATGTCAATCAGCACGGCGCCGCGCTTGGCCCGGGCCAGCACGCCGCCGGCGCCGAAGTAGGTCTCCTCCACGTCGGCGGGGAAGCCCACGATGGTGATGACAAAATCCGCAGCCGCCGCGGCCGCGCCGGCGGTGTCGTGCCAGTGCGCGCCGGCGTCGAGCAGCGCCTGCGCCCGGGCCTTGGTGCGGTTGTAGACGTGCAGGGTGTGGCCGGCCTTGAGCAGGTGGCCGGCCATACTGCGGCCCATGACACCGGTGCCGATGAAAGCGATCGAGTGCGGAGACATGCCAGAAGCGCAGCAGTTTCCGCGCACGAGGCGAAGCGAAAATGCGGGCGCGGCGGGCCGTGTCACCCTTGCTGGGCTGGGTGGTCGGGCGCGCTTTTCCGTCCTGCTGCGGCTCGGCGTGCCGGCGGGCGGCATGCTGCTGTTCGAGGCGGGGGCGTTTGCGGCCTCAGCGCTGATGATGGGCTGGCTGGGCACGCTGCCGCTGGCGGCGCACCAGATCGCCCTCGGGTGCGAATCACTCGCCTTCATGGTTCCCCTCGGACTGTCGCTGGCCGTGAGCCTGCGGATCAGCAAGGCACTGGGTGCCGGCCGGCGCGAGGCGCTGCGCCCCATCGGCTTTGGGGCGCTCGCGACCGGGCTCATCTGCATGGTGGTCTTTGCCCTGGTGTTCGCACTGGCGGGGCGGGTCATCACGGCGGGCTTCACCCCGGCCGTGGGCGTGGCCGCGCTTGCGACACAACTGCTGGTTGTGGCCGCGCTCTTCCAACTTTTTGACGGCGGGCAGGTCATCAGCGCCGGGGCGCTGCGCGGGCTGGGCGACGTGAAGGTGCCGACGGCGATCACCTTTGTCGCTTACTGGGTCATTTCGCTGCCGCTGGGCTACTGGCTGGCGTTTCACACGCCGCTTGGTCCGGTGGGCGTGTGAACCGGGCTGGCCGCGGGCCTAGCGTTTGCCGCGGTCTTTCTCGGCTGGCGCTTCCACCACAAGACAAGTCGGAGTGATTTGTAACGTATTACGTTACAAACCGCCGGGGTGGCGAGGTGGTTACGCAAGTGCTTCCATTAGGCTGTCAATGATGTCCTCCACCGGCTCGGTGCCGACGGACAGGCGGAGCAGGCCGGGGTCGAGTCCGTGGGCGGCGAGCTCGGTGAGGCCGGCCTCCGAGTTGATGAGGTCGTAGTGGGCGAGATAGATGAACGGCGAGAGCAGCGTCGTGCGCATGCCAAAGCTCGGGCCCTTGGGCAGGCGCACGCGGTCGTAGAATTTGGCAAACGGAGTGCGCAGGGTGAATGACACCATGCTGCCGACTGATTCCGGCGAACGCGCCACCTTGAGGTAGTTCGCCCGCGTGGCGCGCTGCAAGGCCCACCAGACCTGGCTGACGGCGGGGTGCTTTTCCAAAAATGCAGCGACCTGCAGCGTGCTGGCGTTGATATGCGCGACGAATTCCTCGGTCGCGGCGATTTGCGCAGCGAGCCGGGCCAGGTCGCGCGGATGCACCGGCTCCAGATAGCCGGCTACGAGCCGGCGGAGCTCGTCCGCGTCCGGCCGGGTGGAGTTGACGACCACGGCGCCGGCGATGACATCGCCCTCGTGGGCGGTGTATTTGGTGAGGCTCTGCGCGACGAGGTCGGCGTGGGGCAACAGGTCGACGTTGAATGGCGAGCTGATGGCGGGATCGAGGATGAGACGCGCTCCGTGACGGCGGGCGAGGGAGACCACGGCAGCTACATCGGGGGTCTGGATAAGGGGATTGGTCGGGGCCTCGATAACCATGCCGGCGATGCGGGAACCGTGCGTGGTGAAAAGCCGCTCGAGCCCGGCCAGGTCGGTGACGTCGCCATGCCGCAGGTAGTTGCGGGCGGGGTCGGGAGTGAATTTTTTCAGCACCGCAATGGTATCAAGATAGAGCCAGCCGAGCTGCACCCAGGCGATGCGGCCGCGCGGCGTCTGCAGCGCGCTGATGGCGCGGAAGGCGGCGTGCAGGGCGTTCATGCCGCTCGGGGCGAGCAAAATGTCAACGTCGCGGGCCCCGGCGTAGGCGCGGCGCAGCACGCGTTTGATTTCAGCCGGGGCGTCACCCGGGAAAAGTTTTTCCGGTTCGGCGTTGGGCCGGACCCCGAGCCGCACGAGGTGATCCTCGGCCGCGCGGGTGGACAGGAATCCGCCAAGATGCTGGAGAAAGAGTTTGCCGCGGAGGTTCAGCGCCGGGGTGTCGGCATGCGCGACACCTTCGATGTCCTCGGCGGTGAAGGGCGTGGCGTGGGCCGGGCCGGTGCGGCCGAGGTGGTCGGCGAGCGCTTGGGCCATGATGGGGGAGGTCACCAGCCAGAGGGAGCGACCGGTGAGTTCGGGCCGGCGGCCGAGATGTGCACACAGCTGCCTGGCGTGCGAATGTACCACGAAGCGCGGATAGCCCGAGGCGATGTGCCGCGTGGTCTCGGGCCGGCCTTCCTCGTAGCCGATGATGTCGTCCAGGGTCGGCAGGCTGCACGCCACGGAGTGCGGGCTGCCGGGAATGCGCTGGCCGAGCGGGATGGGTTGAAAGACGGACATGAGGGGACGAGGGACAAGCTCACCGGTCGGGCGCGGGTGAAGCAATGCCGGGGTGTGTCATGTGGCAGCCGGGGGCGCGAGGCGGGCCCTGGCCTCGGGGAGCGTGAGGCCGTCGATGCGAATCACCTTATGCCTGGATTTATCGCCGCGGACGAGGGTGACCGCCCGGCGGGGCAGCGCGAGCCGGGTCGCGAGGAACGCGAGCATCGCATCGTTGGCGCGGCCCTCAAGCGCGGGTGCGTGGATCTTGATTTTAAGCGCGGCACCCAGCCAGCCGGCGATCTCGTCGCACGGGGCATTGGGGATGGTCTTCAACGTGAGGGTGCAGGATGGCATGAGAGGCGGTGAAATGCAGGATTGAACCGGTGCGGAATTGCGGCAAATTGGCGGCCAGCACTCAACCCCATTACTCCCATGATGCACGCAATCCAAAGTCTGAACTATCTCGCAGTCGCGGTGACCGCGGTCGTCGGTTTCCTGCTCGGCTGGCTGTGGTATGGGGCGTTGTGTGGCAAAGCGTGGATGGCCGAGATGAAAATCACGGAGGAATCCATGAAGGCCACGGCCGAGAAGGGCATGGCGAATTTTTTTGCCATCGGCTTTGCCTACACGCTGCTTGGCACCTTCGGACTCGCAGCGCTGATCAAGGCCCACGGTTCAGAAAACTGGCTCAAGGGCGCGATGTTCGGCCTGTTTGTGGGCGGCTTTATCGCCGGAATGCGGATGCTCAACGGCAGCCTGTGGGAACAACGGTCGCTGCGCCTCTAGGCCAGCAACCTCGGGCACAAGGTCGTGCTCTTCACCGTGCAGGGCGCCGTCCTCGGGGTCTGGCGCTGACGCCGGCCCGGCGCCGGCCTTTTTCACCGAAACAGTTTGCCGCGGACGCGGCAAACTGGCGGACTGGCGCGGCATGAAACTGGTTTCCTGGAACGTCAACGGCATCCGCGCTGCGCTGAAAAAAGGTTTCCCCGACTTCATGGCTCAGTCGGACGCCGACGTCATCTGCCTGCAGGAGACGAAGGCGCAGCCCGGTGACGTGCAGCACGTGGCCTGGGTCGCGGGCTACACGCCGCACTGGTATTCGGCGGTGAAGAAGGGCTACTCGGGCACGGTGCTTTTCACGCGGGTGCCGCCGCGCAAGGTGACCTGCGGCATCGGCCTGCCCGGGCACGACGACGAGGGGCGCGTCATCACCGCGGAGTTCCAGGACTTTTTCCTGGTGAACGTCTACCAGCCGAACTCGCAGCGAGGCCTGACCCGGCTGAAATACCGCACGGAGGAATGGGACCCGGCGTTTTTGCACCACCTCAAGAAACTCGAGAAGAAGGGCAAGCCGGTCGTGTTCTGCGGCGACTTGAACGTGGCGCACACGGAGATCGACCTGACCAATCCGAAGACCAACCGCCGCAACGCGGGCTTCACCGACGAGGAGCGCGCCAATTTCACCGCGCTGCTGGCGAAGGGCTTCGTGGACACGTTCCGCGAATTCGAACCGGACCCCGGCCACTACACTTGGTGGAGCCAGATGATGAACTGCCGCGCACGGAACATCGGGTGGCGCGTCGATTACTTCGTTGTCTCCGAAAAACTGCGCCCTGCGCTCCGGCGCGCCTGGATCTCACCCGAAGTGATGGGCAGCGACCACTGCCCGGTCGGGCTGGAGTTGAAATAAACCCGGCACGGCCGCACCTTATCCCATGCAAAAATTCCTTCTCAGCCTGATTCTCCTCGGCACCGGCGCAGCGACCGCCCTCGCGGCCGAGCGGTTTGCCTTCGCCGCAATCGGGTGCGTGCCGTATGCCCGTTCGCCGAACAGCGGGGAGAATTTCGCGCGGCTCATTGCGGAGATCAACCGGGCGAATCCGGTCTTCACCGTGCACTTGGGTGACTTCAAGGGCAGCGAGGAGCCCTGCACGGACGAGCTGTTCCTGCGGCGGCGCGACGAGTTCAACAGCTTCACCGGTCCGCTGATCTACACGCCAGGGGACAATGAGTGGACCGACTCGCATTATGAAAAGGCCGGGCGGCGCGACCCGCTGGAGCGGCTGGCCAGGCTGCGCGAGGTGTTCTTTGCCGAGGAGCGCAGTCTCGGGCAGCACCCGCTGGCGCTGGTGACGCAGCGGCAGGACCCCCAATTCGCCAAGTTTGTGGAGAACGCCCGCTGGAGCCACGGTGGCGTGTTGTTCGCCACCGTGCATGCGGTGGGGAGCGACAACAACGACCAGCCGGCGCTGCCGGGCGCCGTGGCGGAATTCCAGGAGCGCGCCGCCGCCGCCGCGGCGTGGATCCGCGCGGCGTTTGTCGAGGCGCGGGCGACCGCAGCGGTGGGAGTCGTGCTGTTGTTCCAAGCGGACCCGCTGGGCTTGGATTTCGGACAACCGGGGGTGGCGCGCGGATTTGAGCAGTTCCTCAGAGTGATCGCAGACGAGACGCGCGCGTGGGCCAAGCCCGTGCTGCTGGTGCATGCCGATCAGCACCGCTACCGGCTCGACGTCGGGGTGCAGCTGCTGCCGGACGAGGCGCCCCTGCCCAACGGTACCCGGTTGGAAACCTTCGGCGATCCGAACGTGCACGGCGTGCTGGTGGTTGTGGACCCCGATTCGCCGCAACTTTTCCTCTGCGGTCCGCTGATCGTGCCGGGCAACCCGCTGCCGTTGCTGCCGCGGCCGAAAAAAGCGCCATGAACGGGTTGAAGAAGCTGATGCTGCGCCCGCCGCGCCTGACGCTGGCGGTGGCGGAGAGCCTCACCTGCGGCCGGGTGCAGGCGGCGATCGGCGCGGAGCCGGGGGCATCGGCTTATTTCCGGGGCGGCGTCACGGCCTACAGCCTCGAGCAGAAAGTGAAGCTGCTCGGCGTGAACCGGGCGCACGCCCGGCGAGTGAACTGCGTGTCGCAGCGCGTGGCGGTCGAGATGGCCCGGGGCGCGTGCTGGCTTTT
This sequence comes from Lacunisphaera sp., assembly GCA_009695095.1. Classification (GTDB taxonomy): domain Bacteria; phylum Verrucomicrobiota; class Verrucomicrobiia; order Opitutales; family Opitutaceae; genus Lacunisphaera. The sequence continues at coordinate 40,041 of SIBQ01000008.1, read as the reverse complement.
CGGCGCCGATCTCGCCGTGGCGACAACGGGCTATGCCGAGCCGAGCCGGGCCGACAGGGTGAAGGTGCCGCGGGCGTGGTGGGCCTTGTGCCACTGGAAGCGCGGCGGTGCGGTGATTATTTCCGGCCTGCTGGAACTGCCGGGAGCGACGCGCGGGCAGGCGCAAGCACGCATCGCGGAGGCAGTACTCTCCAGGCTGGCAAGGTATCTGCGCGAAGTGCGGAAGCGGTAGCGGCCGGTCTGCGACCGCCGCCGGCGCTCATCGAGCGCCCCTACAGGGCCGGGAACTAAAAACCCGCCGGAGTGCGGCGGGTGGGGGATTTCGGTTACTGCGTGAGACGCGTCACGTAACCCATGATGTAGCGGGCTTCCTGCGGTGGTGTGACCCAGTCGCTGTAGAGCAACTCGGGCAGGCGATTGCTGCTATTATAGAAGAGGCGGTTGGCCTCGCTGTGGGGCGACATGTAGCCGGTCTTGATGGCGGCGCCCACATAGAGGCCCTCGGTCGTGGAATAAACCAGGACATTGGCATCGCCGGGGAGGGGCTTGCTCACACTTTCGCGCTCGGCGACGCGGATACCGGCGACGACCTTGGCCTCGGCGCCAAAGTTCATGCGGTTCTTGAACAGCAGGCGGGCGGTGTCGTCGTCCATCAGGACATAGATCGCGTTGATGGATTTGCCACCGGCCTGGAGGCCGAAGCTGAACTCGCCGGCCCGGAGGAAGGCGGGCACGGACCACTTGCCGTTTGGCCGGCGGACGAGGGCGATGGCGTAGCCGTCCTTGATGCCGAAGATGAAGCCGGCCTGGAACTGGTTGGCGATAACAAGGCCCTTGGCACGCCGCAGGATGTCGGTGGGGATGGCGGTCTTGATGTTGCCTTGGATCTGCTGCAGGATGGCCTCGCAGGTATCGAGGCGCTCGACGACGATCGCGCGGGTGAAACCCTCGACGGCGGGCAGCGTGGCCGCCAGGGCGGTGAGGCTGAAAAGTGCGGTGAGAAACTTCTTCATGGTGATGGAGCGGACAATAGGCCTGCGCCGGAGGAGCGCAAAGCTGTTATGAGAGAGGGAATAATCAGATTTGGGGCGAGAATGAAAGCCCTACTTCATCTCCAGCCGGGGCGGGCCCCACCCATAACCGGCGGGCGGGGCGGAGGTTGGGGGGGTCATTCCAGGCCCCGGCGGGCCAGTTCTTCCTCGTCCCACCCGAGGTAATGGCCCAACTCGTGCAGGTAGGTCAGCCGGACCTCGTCGCGATAAGCTGATTCGTCGCCCTCGGCATAATCCCAGATGTTTTCCAGAAAAAGCATGATTTGCGGCGGCAGTGGCTGGATCTCGGCAAGCTCGCCGTGAAGCTCGTGCCCGATAAACAAGCCGAGGATGTCCGGTTCTAGGTCCTCGCCGAGGAGGGCGTTGGAGGGCTGGGGTTCATAGCAGATTGGCACGGAGTCGGCGGCCACGCGCACCGCGGCCGGCAGCCGGCGCCGGGCCGCGGCCACCACCTGCCGGGCGATCGAGGTGAGTTGCATGAAATTCATGCGACCGGGCGCAGAACCTCGCCGGGCCGCACTGGGAAGGAGGTTTCGCGCACGGCGATAAACTGGCCGTAGCGCTTGGTCAGGCCGGTGACTTCAATCATGGGCGTGGATTGTGGGTGAAACCCGCGCTCGAGTAAAGCGGTGCGTCAGGCGGGGTGTATTTGTTTGGTGGGGGGCGGGTAACCGGCCGGGGCGACGGGCGTCTTGTCGGCATCATCTATCAGACCATGAAAAAATCCTACCCCTTGCCCTTTCGTTGTGCGGCGCCGCGCTGTTGATCGGTTCGCTGGTCGCGGCCAAGGATGTGGCTGCGCCGATGGCGCCTCCCGCCGAGCCGATGACCGCCGCAGCCAAACCCGGCCCGGGCCCGGGTGAACTCATGCGCTCCGCGCTGGGCGAAAGACTCGGCCTGACCGGCGAGCAGATGAATAAATTGGAGGGCATCCATGCGGAGATAAGACGCCGCCGGCAGGATCGGCAGGGTTTCGGCTCGCAACAGGGCCAGCCAGGCCAGCGGGGATCAAGGCCGGCCGGGCTCCCCGTCTGACATGCCACCGCCGGGCAAATAATAAATTTCAGCACAGGGGTGCCGGGCGGGCAAAGAAGGGCCGCGGCGCTTTACTTTTTGGCTGGATCGATGCGACAGGACTTGGATGGAGGCGGGACTATCAGTCTCGCGAGGCATGGCATCGCAACCGGCAACCCACGGGACTGATAGTCCCGCCTCCATTCTGCAAATGCCCCGGGCATTTATTTTTGGACAAGCCTCGCGGACAACCACAGGCTGGCGGGCCATGAGCCGGAGGCAAATTATTGTAGCGGGGGGCGGCGCGGCGGGATTTTTCGCGGCCATCGCCTGCGCCGAGGCGGACCCCGGCTGCGCGGTCACGATTTACGAGGCCACGGCGCACCCGCTGGCCAAGGTGAAGGTCTCGGGTGGCGGCAGGTGCAACGTCACCCACGCCTGCTTCGAACCACGCGAGCTGGTGCGGCGCTATCCGCGCGGGCACCGCGAGCTGCTCGGGGCGTTCCACCGCTGGCAGCCGCGCGACACTGCGGAATGGTTTGAGCAGCGCGGCGTGACGCTGAAGACCGAGGCGGACGGACGGATGTTCCCCGTCACGGACAGCTCGCAGACCATCGTGGACTGTTTGCAAAACGCGGCCGAAAAAGCCGGCGTGCGGGTGGTGTTGCGCACGGGGATAAAGCAGGTGGAGCGCGTTGACCCCAACGCGCTTTCGGCGGAAAAGACCATCGCGTTGGGGTCAACGCGTTCCACCTTTAAAATCTCCCTCACCACGGGGGACACCGTCACTTGCGACCGGCTGCTGCTGGCGACGGGTGGCAACAAATCCAATGCGGGCCTGACCTTCGCGCGGCAGTTCGGGCACGCGATCGAGCCGCCCGTGCCGTCGCTGTTCACATTCCATGTCAACGACCCTCGCCTGCAAGAGCTGTCGGGCGTGTCGGTCGGGGAGGTGGCGACGGCGGTGCGCGGCACGGCGCTGAAGGAGCGCGGGCCGTTGCTGATAGCGCATTGGGGCCTGAGCGGCCCCGCCGTCTTGAAACTCTCGGCGTGGGGTGCGCGCGAGCTGCACGACTGCGATTACCAGTTCACCCTGCTCGTCAACTGGGCGCCGGCGTTCGACCCCGGCTCGCTGCGCACCGAATTGGAGCGGGCGCGCGCGGCCCATCCGAAAAAACAACTTGGCAACTGGTGCCCGGTGGGATTGCCACTGCGGTTGTGGGCCAAGCTGCTGGGGGCGGCCGGTCTCAAGCCGGAGACTCAGTGGGCGATGGTGCCGGGCGCTGCTTTGCGGGCGCTGGCGGCGCAGGTGACCGAGGGCGAGTTTGCGGTCACGGGCAAGAGCATGTTCAAGGAGGAGTTCGTCACGTGCGGCGGCGTGCGGCTGAGTGAGGTGGATTTCAAGACCATGGAAAGCCGGCTCGTGCCTGGGCTGTTTTTTGCCGGCGAGGTGATCGACGTGGACGGCATCACCGGCGGGTTTAATTTTCAGGCGGCGTGGACCAGCGGCTGGCTGGCCGGCCGGGCGATGGCCGGGGCCGCCGCGCCATGACCGCGGGATGACCGTCCGCACGTTGATCCGCCTTCGCCAAGGCTGGGGCGGACCGGCGCCCTGTGCGATTGACGCCCGAAGTAGGGGCACTTTTATATGCCTATGGACTGGATAACCGACCCACAAATCTGGATCAGCCTCGTGACGTTGACGGCGCTCGAGATCGTGCTCGGCATCGACAACATCATCTTCATCTCGATACTGGCCGGCAAACTGCCGGCGGACCAGCAGGCCAAGGCCCGTCAGACCGGCCTCATGCTCGCGCTCATCACCCGCGTCCTGCTGCTCGCCAGCCTGGCGTGGATGGTGAAGCTGACGGCGCCGCTCTTTTCGGTTTTCGACTTCGCCCTGTCGGGCCGCGACCTGATTTTGCTCGGCGGCGGCCTGCTTCTCATCTGGAAGAGCACGCGGGAAATCCACGAGAAACTGGAGGGGGCCGACGATCATGGCGGCACGGGCAAGGCCGTGCCGAAGTTCAGTGCCATCATCGTCCAAATCCTGCTGCTCGATATCGTGTTCTCGCTCGACTCCGTTATCACGGCGGTCGGCATGGCCAACCAACTCTGGGTGATGATCACGGCGGTCGTCCTCGCGCTCGGTGTGATGCTCAAGTATGCCGGCGCCATCAGCGATTTTGTGCACCAGCACCCGACGCTGAAGATGCTCGCGCTGTCCTTCCTGCTGCTGATCGGTGTGACCCTGGTGGCCGAAGGCACACACCAGCACGTGAACAAGGGCTACATCTACTTCGCCATGGCCTTTTCCTTCGGTGTCGAGCTGCTGAATTTGAAGCTGCGAAAGAAATCCAAGCCGGTCGTGTTGCGCGAAGGCCGGCCCTGAGTCATTGTCCGTGGAAACCCAGCCGCTGGACTTTGCGCTTATGTCCGAGCCCGAGATGCGGGCCCGGGCACAGGCTTTTTTCGAGACCATGCGCACCCGGCGCACCGTGCGCGATTTTTCGCCGCGGCCGGTGCCACGCGATATCATCGAGACCGCGTTGCGCACGGCCGGCACGGCGCCCAATAGGGCAAACCTCCAGCCCTGGCACTTTGCCGTGATCGGCAATCCGGCGGTGAAGCAGCGCATCCGGGTGGCCGCCGAGGCCGAGGAACGGGAGTTCTATGAGCACAAGGCCCCTCCGGCCTAGCGGGCCGCGCTGGCGCCGTTGGGCACCGACGCGCGCAAACCGTTTTTGGAGACGGCGCCGTGGCTGATCGCCGTGTTTGCGGTGAACAGTTTTGCTGATACCACGGGCGCGCGGCAGCCGACCTACAATGCCAAGGAATCGACCGGCATCGCCTGCGGATTCCTCATCGCCGCCCTCCACCAGGCCGGCCTGGCCACGCTCACGCCCCGATGAATTTCCTCAACGAGATCTGCGGCCGGCCGGCCCACGAGAAGCCGTTTCTGCTGCTGGTGGCGGGCTACCCGGTGGAGGGTGCGCAGGTGCCCGTCGCCGCCACGCGGGAGAAGCCCCTCGCGGACATCTCCACCTGCCTTTGACCGGGAGGGCTACGGCTCGCTTCGTTTGGGTGACTGGCGTCTTTCGTCATTGCGGGTTTTGATCCGCTTCTGGTGCCGCCGACGCAGGAGCTCGTCGAGTTTATCGACGAGCAGATCGAGCGACTTGTAGGCATCCTCGCTGGCGGCGTAGGCCAGCAGATCGGGGCCCCGGATCTCCACGCGTCCCTTGGCCATGAAGAGGTCGCGGGCCCCGCGGGTTTTGTCCAATTCCAGATCAAGGCGGAGTCGCACGATACCATGTTCATGCCGCAGCAAGCGGGCGCACTTGTCGGTGGCGGCCTGGCGGAGGGCGGGCGTCAGATCGAGGTGGATGCCGCGCACGATGATGGGAGTGGGGAGGTGTTCGGGGTCGGTTGGGTTGACATGGTGTGGGTTAGACGCAGCCCGGCGCCCGGCGTTGGTTACAATCACGGTGACCGATTCAAGCCCGCGACGGTGCGGCCGGTTTCCGGGCTGGAAAACATTCACTTTCCGGGCATGTGTTGTGGGATGAAGTTGTCGATCGGCCTGCTCCTGCTTGCCTCCGTGAGTCAGTTGGGTGCGGCGGTCCCCGCCACCGATCCGCTGGAAATGCAGGTGGGCGAGCTTGTCGCCCGGCCGCAAGTGACCGTGGTGCATTTCTGGGCGCCCTGGTGCTCGAATTGCCGGGCGGAGATGAGCCCCGACAACGGCTGGGCCAAATTCATCGCGGCGAATCCCACCGTGCAGGTGGTGTTCCTCAACATCTGGCACAAGGGGCAGGATCCGGCTCGGTCGCTGGCTGCCGCCGGGCTCGGTGCCCAGCCCAACCTGTTGCTGTTGACGCATCCCAATGCCTCGCGACTCGCGGCGGACCGGCTGGATGTCTTTTTGGGCCTGCCCGTCACCTGAGTGCCGACGACGTGGGTTTATCGCGAGGGGAAGTTGCGGGTCGCCTTCAACTACGGCGAGATCCGTTTTCCCGTGTTGCAGCAGATGGTGGATGACGCCCGCAACGAGTGGGAGCACTGAGACGCGCTTGGCTTTGCAGGCTTGCCCTCGAGCCGGGTTCGCGGCAAATCACATTTTCCCCTATTCAAATTCGCACCTGTATACTCCTCGCGGGCTCGGTCGCCGCGCTCGCCGCGGGGCCGCTCCGCGCCGCAGTTCCCGCTGAAGTCACCGCTGAGTCCGCCAAGGCCAACGCCTTCTTCGACCGCGTGTTTGACGCGGCCGTCGCCCGCAGTCCCATGTTCATGGCTCAACTGGGCATTAAAAAAGATACCGACAAGTGGGACGATATCTCCGCCGCCCGCGCCTTGGAGGATTTTGTCATCACGGTCCAGGATCTCGCGGAATTAAAGCGCTCCTTCAACTTTGAATTGCTCGATGACCAGACCAAGGTCAGCTACCGGATGTTCGTCAACGACGCCGAGCGCAGCATCGAGGGCTGGAAGTGGCGTTACTACAACTACCCACTCAACCAGATATCGGGCCTGCACTCGGAGGCGCCAGCGTTTCTCATCAACTACCATCCGATTGCCAGCGTGCCGGATGCGCAGGCCTACATCACCCGGCTCCGCGGCATGGGGTTGTTGTTCGACCAGCTGATCGAGGGGATGAAAATCGGCGAGACCAAGAACATCATCCCCCCGCGCTTTGTGTTTCCGTTGGTGGCGGATTCGGTGAAAGAGGTCATCAGCGGCCAGCCATTCGACCAATCGGCGAAGAGGAGCGCGCTGTGGGAGGATTTTGAGGGCAAGGTCGGGGCCCTCAAGGACGCGGACGCCGCCACGAAACAGCAACTGCTGGCCGACGCCCGCGCGGCGCTCACCGGCGTGGTGCAGCCGGCCTACGGGAAGATCATCGCCATCATGGAAGCACAGCAAAAAATCGCCACGGACGACGACGGGGCGTGGAAGTTCGCCGAGGGGCTCGACTTCTACGCTTTCGCCCTGCGCGGCTCGACGACGACCCGGATGACCGCGGACGAGATTCACCAGCTCGGCCTGCGCGAGGTGGCGCGAATCCACCACGACATGGAGGCCATCATGAAGCAGGTCGGCTTCAAGGGCGACCTGCCGGCCTTCTTCAAGTTCATCAAGGAGGACCCGCAATTTTATTATCCCACCACGCCCGAGGGGAAGGCCGCCTACATGAAGCGGGCTACGCAGATCATCGACGACATGCGCGTGCGACTCGACGAATTCTTCATCACCAAGCCCAAGGCGCCGCTGGTCATCAGGCCGGTCGAGCCCTTCCGCGAGCAGGGCGCCGCCGGCGCGTTCTACGAACAGCCCGCGCCGGACGGCTCGCGGCCCGGCGTCTACTACGTCAACACGATCGACATGCGCGGGGTGCCGATCTTCGAGATGGAAACGCTCGCGCACCACGAGGCGATCCCCGGCCACCACATGCAGATCGCCATCGCGCAGGAGCTGACAGGCATCCCGAAGTTCCGTAAATTTAGCGGCAACACCGCCTACGGCGAGGGCTGGGCGCTCTACACGGAATATTTTCCCAAGGAGTTCGGCTTCTATCAGGATCCCTACCAGGACTTCGGCCGGCTCACCGACGAGCTGCTGCGCGCCGTCCGCTTGGTCGTGGACACCGGCCTCCACGCCAAGAAGTGGACCCGCGCCCAAGTGATGGAGTATTTCCGGAAAAACACGCCGAACTCCGAGCGCGACATCTTCACCGAGACCAACCGCTACATCGTCTGGCCCGGCCAGGCCACGGCCTACAAGATCGGCATGCTCAAGATCCTCGAGCTGCGCGAGCTGGCGAAGAAGGAGCTCGGCCCGAAGTTCAGCCTGCGCGAATACCACGATCTGGTGCTCCGCGACGGCGCCGTGCCGATGGACCTGCTCGAAGAGAACGTCCGCGCGTGGATCACGCGGAAGCAGGGCTGAGCAGATTTTCGGTGCGGCTCTTCTAACTATATCTTTAAATGCGGTTATGGACCCTGCACCCCCGCTATCTTGATGCGAAGGGCTTGGTCGCGGCCTGGAGGGAGGCGTTGCTCGCGCAAAAAGTCCTCGCGGGCAAAACCAAAGGCTACCGCCATCATCCGCAACTGGCGCGCTTTCAGGCCCAGGCCGATCCGCAGGCCGCCATCGCGACGTTCCTCGCCGGTCTGGCCGACGAGGCGCGGGTCCGCGGCTACCATTTCAATGCCCGCAAAATTTCGCGCCGACGGCAGCGCGCGCGGATCGCGGAGACGTACGGGCAGTTGCTCTACGAGTGGGAGCACCTGCAGGCCAAGCTGAGGGTGCGTGCACCGGAGCTGGGCCGGCAACAGCGGACGCTCAAGCGGCCTCAGCCGCACCCGTTGTTCCGCCTCGTCCCTGGCGGTGTGCGGGCTTGGGAAAGGAGCTGACACCCGGTCCGGCCTCCACCGTGAGCCGACCCCGCCGCCGCGCACCGGTTGATGTCAACTAATGGTTGTCATCAGCCTGGGGCCACCGGGTCAGGGCCCTGGAGGGGCGGAGACGCGCCGGAGGTTGTCGCACACAATGGCGGCGGCGATGGCGGCGTTGAGCGACTCAGCGCCTCCAAACCGGGGAATCGTCACGCGTTGCGTCACCAGCTTTTGCACGGCGGGCGACAAACCACGGCCTTCGCTGCCGATGACGATGATCGCATCACGCAGAGGCTTGAGCGTATGCACATTGTCGCCCGACAGCTCGCAGCCGAGCACGGGCACCGTCACGTTCGCCAGCGCCTCCGTCAGCGGGATGGAATGGACGGCCACGCGGGCAAACGAGCCCATGCTGGCGTTGATGACTTTCTGGGAAAACAAATCGGCGCAATCCGGGGAGAGCAGCACCCGGTCGAGCGCGAACCAGTCGGCCAGCCGCAGCAGCGTGCCGACATTGCCCGGGTCCTGGATGCCGTCGAGCGCGAGGGTGAGCCCGTGGTTCAGGGCGCCGGCCGCAAGCGGGGCGTGGGTGATTTGGCCCACGGCCAGCACGCTGGAGGGGGCGGGGAAGTGGCTGGCGCGAGCCATTTCCTCCGCGGTGATCTCGCGCACGCGAGTGTCGCCGCGCGGCGCCAGCCAAGCCGGGGTCGCGTAGATTTCGAGCAGCGGATATTTCGCCGCGAGCAGCTCGCCGACGACCTTTTCGCCCTCGATGACGAAGAGCCCCGCGGCCTCGCGGTGCTTTTTCTCGCGCAGGGCGCGGAGACGGGAGAAATCGGCCTTGGCCAGCGGCATGGGGTGAGATGAGCAAGGCCGGCCCTGGTTGGCAAAGCTTTGTCGCGCGACATCTGCGGGCTTTTCAAAGTCCCGGACGGCGCTATCGTGGCCCGCATAAAACGCCTTGCGCCCCTCGTCCTCGCCTCGCTCTGCGCCGCCCTATTCGTCGTGCCCGCCGCGGCGGCGAGGGCCGCCAGGAGGACGGCGAGCAGCAGGAGCGGGCGCTTCACTTTTCCAGAAAGGCGCGCAACGCCTCGAGTTTGTCGGCCCAGTAGGCCTTCATGGCCTCGGCGGCCTCGGGCGTGGGGAGCTGGCCGTGTTGCGGCACCACCGAGCACTTGAGCGGGCCCTTCGGCCAGAAATTCACGCTGAGGCGGGTGGCATCGGGCCAGAGGATGCGGATGGACTTGTGCGGCGTGGCCTTGCGGATGGTCAGCGGGGTGCGTGGCAGCCATTGCTCGCGCTGACCGGCCTCCTTCCACGCGGCATAGGCCCGGTCCACCGGCGCGACCATGGTCTTGCTGACGCTGACCTCGAAGCCGTCGACCTTCTGGTGTTTCACCCGCCGCCCGCGCGCCTGCTCGTAGCCGACGGTCACCATCTGGCACCACCAGTCGGACACCCGGTGCTTCCGGTGCAGCAGGCGGGCGATGTCCTGATGGGGCAGTTTTTTTGCCCCGGCCTGGTCGAGCAGAACCAGCCACTGGGCCCACGTTTTACTGGTGGCTTTCCGGACCGCGGCGGAGCTGATCCCGCTATAGTTGGCCGTCGAACGCTTCATGGATGGGCCCGGTTTGTAGCCGACCCCCGGCCGGGCCTCAAGGCTGATGGCGCAAACGGGCCTAATCTTTTTGTTTCCGCCGCGGGGCGAAACTGCTAGGCAGGAGGGCATGAGCGAAGAAAGCGCACCCAAGCTGCGCCTGAAGCCCAGGCTGGCCGCCGACCCTGCGGTCGCTTCAATCCCAGCCGGACAGCGCGAGTACGCCACCGGCGGAAGCTCCGCCCGCACCCGTCCCTCCGGCCGCTCCCGCAGCCGAGGAGGTCACCCCGGTGCGGGCCATGCCCCTAACTCTTACTCAATTTGCCAGCCTCGGTGGCAAGGCTCGTGCCGCCCGCCTCACCTCACCACAGCGCAAACAGATCGCCACGGTTGCTGCCGCCGCACGGTGGTCAAAGCGCCCCGCCCCTGAGCCGGCCGCCGGCCCACACCTCCGGCCGAGCCGGTGCCCGAATTCGTCGCACCCCCGCCGCCGCCCGCCGAGGCACCCGCTCAAGAAAAACCAGCGGCAAAATTCAGCCTGAAGCCCAAGACATTGTCGCCCGCGCCGGTGCCAGCCGCCGAACCCGCGGCGGACCCATCGTTTGTGGCCGCCGGGCCCCCGATGCCCGAGACTGCGGCCGGCCCCGCTCCAGCGGAGATGGCGCCGCCGACACTTGAGGCGCCACCCTCGCCGGCGGTGACGGAAACGGATCGCGGCGATCAGGGCGAGCCGGGCGAAATCACCGCCATGCGCAAGGCCTCGGGCATGCCCTTTGCTTCTCCCCCCGGAGCAACGCTTTTCCCTTCGTTCCCGGGCGTACCGTTTCCTCCGCCGGCCGGTGGCAAAGCCCCGGCACCGTGGGCCAAGAAACCAGGGGCCGCGGGTTTAAAGAAAAAAAGCGCCTCATGATGATCGGTGGCGGTGCAGGGGCGCTCGTGCTGGTCGCAGTGCTGTTCATTTTCCTTCGGCCCAAGGATGCACCGCCGCCCACCCCGCCCAAGCCCGCTGCGAAACCCGAGACAGCGCCCGAACCGTCGGTGACCGAAAAAGCCCCGGAACCGACAGCGGAGCTCGCGAATGAAAATCTCCCGGCCGATCCCGCCACCACGGCGCCCGCTGAAACCAAACCGGCGGAAACACCGGCCGCAGTAGTGGCCGCTCCCGTTGTCGAGGTCCCGGTTGCCCCGCCCCCGCCTCCTCCACCCCCCCGCCGAGCAACCAGTTCAGGGCTTGGGTCGAGACGCTCAAGATCAGCGGAGTGCGCGGCGGCACGATGACCCGCGTCTTCATCGGCGGCACTTCCTTCCAAAAGGGCGATCTCGTCAATCCGCAGCTCGGCATCACCTTCGAGGGCTACAATCCCGAGACCCGCCTCCTGACTTTCAAGGACAAGACCGGGGCGAAGGTCGACCGGCGCAACTGAATACGGAAACATTCCCCGCAGCTTGCTGCGGAATTATCGGGGGAGATTAGGACGCCGCCGCGGGCCGCGGGGCTGTTTAAACCGCGCGCATTATGCCGTGGCTTGCTCCGGAGATTAGCGCTGCGAAGCGGCGTTCAACGCGGCTCAGTGCGCAGCGAGGGCGTTTTTAATGTCGCGCAGCAGCTCGGGGTCAGTTGCGATGCCCAACACGCCGTTCACCACGAACTGCACGCCGATGCACATGATGAGGGAACCCATGATCTTTGTCATGGCGTTCAGGCCCACCGGCCCAATGAGGCCCACGATGCGGCCGGACAGCCGCAGCACCACGTAGGTGAGCAGGGCCACCGAGATGATGCCCGCAATGATGGCGATGTAATCGATCCAGCTGGTGGCCAGCGAAGTGAAGCCCAGGGTCACTGCAATGGAACCCGGGCCGCTGAGCATCGGCATGGCAAGCGGGGAGAAGGAGATGTCGACTTTCTTGCGCGCCGCCTCGCGCTCCTCGTCATCCGGTTTCGCGGCGCTCTTCTGGGGGGTAAGCATGCCCAGACCGATGCCGGTCATCATAATGCCGCCCGCAATGTGCAGGCCGGGGATGGAGATGCCGAAGAAATTCATGATGAACGTGCCGCCAATGAGAAAGCTCACCAAAATGCCCACCATGTAGAAGCAACCCTTGCGGGCCTGCTCGCGGCGGCGCTCGGCGCTGTCGCCCTCGGTGATGGCGAGGGAAGTCGGCGCCGCGGCCAGCGGGTTGATGATCGGCAGCAGGCCGATGAACGTGCCGAGGGCTATGGCCCAGAGGTGGGTGACGTTGGACATGCGACTGATTTGAACGCGACGGAATACTCAGGGCCATCCTATTCCTGTCATTCTGAGCGAAGCGTAGAATCCACGGCAACTAAGTTGGCGCCACGTTCGAAGGCCTGGATCCTTCGCGTTGCGCAGGACGACACCCTAGGGATAGTCAGAGTGTTCTCACCACACGTCCACCGGGCCCTTGGGCACCAGGATGGCGGCGCCGCGCCGCGCCGCCGGCAGATCCTTGTCGCGCATGAACGACGCGACCATCGGGTTGGGCCGGTAGGCGGCGCGCAGTTCGCCCGCCGCATCGAGGAAGGGCGCGCGCCACTTCTCATAACTCAGCAGCAGGGCCTCGAATTCCGCGCGGGTGCTGAATTGCGTGACGCCCCGCTTGAACTCCTTCGCGGGACCGAAGCGCTTGGCATACCACGCGGCCGGCTTGCGGAAGAGCCGGCAGCCGTGATCTTCGCCGAAGACCTCGATCATCAAATCCAGGTGGCGGCGCATCACCGTGATGCGTTCCGCGTAACCCGGCTCAGCGCGAAGCTCGCCCGTCTGAAGATAGTGCCGCGTGGAGGTGAAGATCCACGGATTGTAGAACGCGCCGCGGCCGATGCTCACGCCCGCGCAGCCGGTCTCGGCGAACATCATTTTTGCCGCCTCGGGCGTGGTGACGTCGCCGTTGCCGATGACGGGAATGTTTTTAACAGCCGCCACAACGGCGCGGATGCCTGCGAGGTTAACCGGGCCGCTGAAACCCTGCGCCCGGGTGCGGCCGTGCACGAAGACGGCGGCGACGCCGGCATCCTCCAGCACGCGGGCGAGGTCCGGCGCCGTGAGATTCTGCTCGTCCCAGCCGAGGCGCATCTTGGCGGTAATGGGGATTTTCACGGCCCCGACCATGCCGCGTACGAGCTTTGCCGTCTTGGTGAGCTCGGTCATCATCGCAGAGCCACCGCCGATGCCGACGACCTTCTTTACCGGGCAGCCCATGTTGATGTCCACCGCGGCGATGCCCAGCGACTCGACCAGCGCGGCGGCGTCGCGCATCTCCTCCGGCACGGCGCCGAAGAGCTGCACGGCGAGCAATTTTTCCGCAGGGCAGGTGCGGATCATCTGCCACGCGCGCGGATTTTTCTCGAGCAGCGAGCGGGCGTTGACGAGGTCGGTCGTGGTCCAGTCGATGCCGCCGATTTCGCGCACGACGAGCCGGAAGGGCAGGTTGGTGTAGCCCGCCAGCGGCGAGAGGAACAGGTTGGAGTCGAACTGGAGCGGGCCGATGCGCACGGCACGACAATGCCTCAGCTCGCAGCCAGTGCACGCTTCATCCGCGCGAGGGCCTCGGCCAGCGTAGCCCGCGGGCAGCCGAAGTTGAACCGCACGAAGCGGCCGGCGGGCGCGCCGAACTGGACGCCATCGGAGAGACCGACGCCGTGCTGCTCGAAAAACTCGCCCGGATTGGGCAGTGCGTGCGCCGACACATCGAGCCACGCGAGGTAGGTGGCTTCGCAGGGGGTCAATTTCACCCCGCGCAGATGCTCGGTGATGAAGCGGGCGAGAAAGTCGCGGTTGCCGCGCAGGTAGGCGAGCAGCTCCTGCCGCCACGGTTCGCTGTCGCGCAACGCGGCTTCGCAGGCGGCGAGGCCGAGCACGTTCATCTCGGGCACGATGCCGGCCATGGCGCGCGTGAAGGTGGCGCGCGCCTTGGGGTCGGAGATGACGGCGAATGAGCAGGCTAGGCCGGGCATGTTGTAAGTCTTGCTCGGCGCCATCAGGGTGATGGTCCGCGCGGCGGCAGCGGATGAAAGCGTGGCGGCCGGAATATATGGCAAGTCGTCGAGGATGAGGTCGCAGTGGATGTCGTCCGAAACCAGGAGGAGATTGTGCCGCTCGCAAAACGCCGCAACTTGCTCGAGCTCGGGGCGGGTAAAGACCCGGCCCACGGGATTGTGCGGGTTGCAGAGGAAGAAGAGCCGCGTGCGCGGGGTGATGGCGCGCTCCAGCGCGGCCCAGTCGAATTCATAGCGGCCATCGGCGCGGGGGACGAGTGCCACCTTGCTCGTCTCGCGACCCATGTTTTTCGGCGCACTCATGAACGGCGGATAGACGGGCGTGCCGGTGAGGATGGCGTCACCTTTTTCCCCAAAGGCTCCGGCGGCGACATTGAGGCCGGTGACCAGTCCGGGCAACCACACGATCCAGGCGGGCTCGATTTTCCAGTGATAGTGAGTCGCGCAATATTGCACCACGGCCTCCGTCAGCGAGGGGAGGGGCTGGCCGTAACCGAAAACGCGGTGGTCCACGCGGCGGTGCAGCGCCTCCAGGATGGCGGGCGGCGCGGCGAAATCCATGTCGGCGATCCAGAGCGGCAGGATGTCCCGGCCGGCGTATTTGCGCCATTTGCGGCTGTCGCTGTTCGCGCGGTCAATGACGGTGTCGAAGTCGAAGGTCATGGGGCAGGGCGCAGTTGAAACCACGGAACACCGCAAGGCACGGATATTTTTGACGCATGCCGCGGAAACCACCTGATTGTGCGGCCATGGATCCACCTCTGCGGTTCCGGCGCGCGCTGGCGGCGGCGGCGGGGCTTACCGCGATCGCGCCGGAAGACGTCGTGGATTAATCATGGCCGGAGGTAGCGGGGGATGATTGAATGACGGCATGCTGGCGGCATTCACTCCCGGGTTATTCATTGTTCCGGTCATCGTGGTGGTGGTCTTCGTCCTGGTCATCTGGGCGGCACGGGTGCAGGCAAGGAAAACGCGCGACCGGCTTCAGGCGTTCGCGCAGCGGGCGGGGTTGCGCAGCACGGAACGGATCACGCTCGGTTTTACGTCGGTGGAAAGCCTCGACGGCGAACAGTCAGGCCGCGTCATCCGTTATTGGACCTACGCCACCGGCAGCGGCAAGTCGCGCACGACCTGGGTCGCGGTGAGCGTGCGTCCGCGGGTGGAGACCGGTCTGAAATTCAATCTCACGCGGCAGAATTTCGGCTCCAAGCTCCTGGAGCTGTTCGGGACGAAGGAAATCCAGGTGGGCGACCCGGCCTTTGACCAAGCGTGGTTTGTGCGGACCAACCAGCCGGAATTCTTTGCGGCGGCACTGGTGCCGCAAATCCGGGCCCGGCTCATGGCCGAGCCAGCGGGCCGGTGGGGTGCCGGCTATAAGCTGGAGCAGAATGGCGTGGAATACGTCGAACAGGGCTCTTTCGCCGGCTCCGAGGTTTTCGAACGACTGGAGCGGCAACTGCCGCTCCTGCACGAGCTGGCGGATGTGGCCGAGGTGGCCGCTGGCAGCTGACCGCGTAACGCCGGCCCGGCCAGTTGCCATTGACCCGGCCGGGCGGGTGCGGAGACTTGGCGCCCGGACATGACGACCTTTTTTGCCACCGTCGCAACGACCACCCTGCAAACGCCCTGGGACTGGTTTTTTGCCATCGTTCAAATCATCGCCATCGACATCGTTCTGGCGGGTGACAACGCGGTGGTCATCGCCCTGGCCGTGCGCCGGCTGGAGAAGAAGGCGCGGATGTGGGGCATCATCATTGGCGCGGGCATGGCCGTGATCCTGCGGGTGGGGTTGACCTTCATGGCTTCGCAACTGCTGGCGATCAACTACATCAAGCTCGCCGGCGGACTGCTCATCCTGTGGATTGCCGTCAAGCTGCTGCGGGAAAACACCGGCGGGGAGGCGGACAAGGCTGAGGCCCGCCACCTCTGGCACGCGGTCTGGCTCATCACCGTGGCCGACATCACGATGTCACTCGACAACGTGCTCGCCGTGGCCGGCGCCTCGAAAGGCAGCTTCGGCCTGCTGCTCTTCGGGCTCGGGTTGAGCATTCCGCTTGTGGTCTTCACGAGCAACCTGCTCGCCCGGCTGATGGACCGCTACCCCGTCATCATCTACGCCGGCTCGGCCATTCTCGGCAAGGTGGGGGGCGAAATGATCATGACCGACCGGCTCATCATGGACGTTTTCCACCCCGAGCCGTGGCTGATTCACGCAGTCGAGGGCCTGCTGGCGATGGGGGTGATCCTGCTCGCCCTGGCCTGGCGGCGCCCCGGGCGCAAAAACCCGCCGGCCTGACCCCGTGCAAACCGTTGACCAGTGCGCTGCCGCGGCGCGCTAGGGATAAGGCGCCCGACCTCAATCCAGCGTCTGCCGGTAGCGTTTGACGCCGACGGTCATCGCGACGATCAGAAACAAGAGCAGCGGCCACAACTCCGGTGCGATCTCGGCGGCACCGTTGCCCTTCAGCAGGATCCCGCGGGCGATGTGGAGAAAGTGCGTGTTCGGCAGACAGGTGCCGATCCATTGCGCCCACTCCGGCATGCCGCGGAAAGGAAACATGAAACCCGAGAGCAGAATGGACGGCAGGAAAAAGAAGAACGCCATTTGCACCGCCTGCAGCTGGTTTTTCGCGAGGGTGGAAAAGGTGATGCCCATCGCCAGGTTGGCGGCGATAAAGGACAGGGACACGCCGTAGAGCAGCGCAAAGCTGCCGACCATCGGCACGTGAAAAATGAAATGCGCCGCCAGCAGGATGAGGGTCACCTGCACATAACCGACGGCGATGTAGGGCAGGATTTTGCCCGCCATCACCTCGAAGGGCCGCACCGGGGTGGCGAGCAGGTTTTCCATCGTGCCGCGCTCCCGCTCGCGCGTGATGGCAAGGGCGGTGATGACAACCATCGTCATGGTCAGGACCACGCCCATCAGCCCGGGCACGATGTTGTATTGCGTGATGTTCTCCGGGTTATAATGCGCGTGGATGCGGAAATCCACCGGTCCTTCCGCCCCACGCAACCGGGCCAGCGGACCAGGCAGGTCGCGGTTGAAGACGGTATCGGCCAGGGCCCGGGTGGCTGACATCGCCGGTCCGACCGCTGCCGGGTCGGTGGCATCGGCCTCGATCAGCACGGTGGGCCGCTCGCCGCGCAGCAGCCGGCGGGAGAAATCCTCGGGGATGTTGATGACAAACTGCACTTCGCCGAGTTGCAGCATGCGCCGGGTGTCCGCCTCGGTGGCCGCTTCGCGCACGAGCGTGAAGTAGCCGCTGTTCTTCAACGCGGCCACCAGGGTGCGGGCAAACGGTCCCTGATCGGCGGCGCGGATGGCGACCGGCAGGTGCTTGGGGTCGGAGTTGATGGCAAAGCCGAAGATGATGAGCTGCATCAGCGGAATGCCGACCATCATGCCAAAGGTCACGCGGTCGCGCTTCATCTGGATGAACTCCTTCAGCACGATGGCCCAGAAACGATGGAAGGTGAAGCGCGGCATCATTTTCTCCATTCTGTCATTGCGAGGAGCGTAGCGACGAAGCAATCCAGCTGGATCGCCACGCCCGACTGCGTCGGGCTCGCGATGACAAACAGGTTATGCGGCCGGGTTAGCACGAAAAATTATCCTTGGCGTGGTCCATCAGGCAGATGAACACGTCCTCCAGGCTGGACTTGATCTTACGGCATTCGTGACCGAGGCCGCGCCCCGCAGCGATGGCGGCTTCGAGCCGGACGGGGTCGTGCCCGCTTACGTGCAGCGTGTTGCCGAACGGCACGACCTGTTCGACGCCGGACCGGCCGCGCAGGTCCGCGGCGAGCGGCAGCAGGTCGGCGCCGACCACCTCCCACGTGGTGAGTTGGGCCGCGGCCACGACCTCGTCGACCGTGCCGCGCGCGAGCAGGGTGCCATAGGCGAGGTAAGCAAGGCGGTGGCAGCGCTCGGCCTCGTCCATGTAATGCGTCGTGATGAGCACGGTGAGGCCGTCGGCCGCGAGTTGGTGGATCTCGTCCCAGAATTCGCGGCGGGCCTTCGGATCCACGCCGGCGGTGGGCTCGTCAAGGAGGAGCAGTTGCGGCGCGTGGATAAGGCAGGCGGCCAGCGCCAGCCGCTGTTTCCAGCCGCCGGAGAGCTGGCCGGCCAGCTGGTGGCTGCGGTTGCCCAGGCCAAGCCGCTCGAGACTGTGCTCCACGGCGGCGGCGCGGTCGGGCACGTCGTAGATGCGTGCGATGAAGTCGAGATTCTCGCGGATGCTGAGGTCCTCGTAGTAACTGAACCGTTGGGTCATGTAGCCGACGTGGCGCTTGATGTCAGCCTGCTGCACGCGCAGGTCGTAGCCGAGGCAGGTCCCGGTGCCGGCGTCGGGCGTGAGCAGGCCGCAGAGCATCCGGATGAACGTGGTCTTGCCCGAGCCGTTGGGGCCGAGAAAACCGTAGATCTCGCCGCGCCGCACCTGGAGGTCGATGGCGTTGACGACGGTCTTGCCGTCAAAGCGCTTGGTGACGCCAGCAACGTCGATGGCGAAGTCCGTCGCGCTCATGCGGCCTTATTTTCCGACGGTCACATCCACCGGCTGCCCGGGATGCAGGTCGCGTGCGGCGGCGGGGTCGAAGACCGCCTCGACCATGAACACCAGCTTGGCGCGGTTTTCGCGGTTATAGAGGACGGGCGGGGTGTATTCAGGCTTGGGAGAGAGATAGGTGATGCGGGCTTCGAGCGGTTGGGCGCGGCCGGTGAGCGATACCTGCACGGCGTCGCCGGCCTTGAGGGCGCCGAAGCCCGCCTCGGGCACGAAGAAGCGCACCTTGATGTTTTCGGGCGGGAGCAGCGCCACCACCGGGGTGGCAGCGGGCACAAACTCGCCCTCGCGGAAGAGCGTGTCGTAAACCAGCGCGGCGCGCGGGGCTGACTGGCTTTTCTGCGCCACGCTCCAGCCAGCGCGATCCAGGGCGGCCTGGGCGGCGGCCGCATCGGCCTCGGCGGCGGCGACAGCGTCGGCGCGGCCGCCGAGCTGGGCGGTGACGAGCTGCGCCGCGGTTTCGGCGACGAGTCGCGTGTCAGCCTCATGGTTGAACCGGGCGCGATCATAGTCGTCATCTGAGAGCACCGTGGTCTCGTGGAGCTTGATGGCGCGCTCCAGTTCGCGGGCGGAAAGCTCGGTGGCGGAGCGGGTCTGGGCGAGCCGGGCCTCGAGTGCCGCCAGTTCGCTGGGGCGCGAGCCCTTTTGGAGATCCGCCAGCCGGGCCTGTGACTGGCGAAGCCGCTCGGCCGCCTCGCGCAGCTGGGAAAGCTCGGCGCTCTGCTCCAGGATGAAAAGGGGCGCCCCGGCCTCGACCCGTACACCTTTTTGCACCGCGAGCCGGGCGAGCTGCCCGCCCAATGGTGCGGCAATGTAAATAAACTCGCCCTCGAGATAGCCTTGGTAGCCGGCGGATTCATGCCGGGTACAGCCAGGGGCGAGCAATATTCCCGTGACGAGCAGGGCGGCGGTGCGGTTGCACCAGGAACTGGCATCCATGCCCGCAGCGTGGCAGGCGGGCCGGTGGTGTCCAAGCGTAAAGGCACTTCGGCGTTTGCGAGCGCCCGGTCCCGGCTTACATTGGGCATTTGCTGGCGCAGAACAGCAGTCTTAAGGGGGAAATCCCAACCCCGCTCGCCCACCAGGATTTCGCGACCCTGCAGACCAGGCGGGTGTCGTGGCGGCCAGCCGACGTCACTCCATTCGTGGCGATGCGGGTGGATGTAAGGGGCCTGGTGATTTACTTCACCGGCACGCTTTTCATCCTGCACGGGACGCGGCCCTAATATGGAGGAGCCCATCCGCCATGCGGTGTTATTTTACGATGGCGAAAGTGGCATGTGTAACCAACTCGGGAGCACGCTGTTGCACTTGCACCAGGCCGGGCACCTGCACTACGCCCCGCTGCAAAGGCAGCTCGCCCAAGCTTGCCGCTGAGGGGGCTATCAACTATGGATGGCAGGTGTGCTGGCGTGGCTGCGAGTGCTGCCGGCGTGATTGCTCGACTCGTTCTACAAGCTCGTGACTCGTTCACGCTATGCGCTTTTCGGCGTCTACCCGGCCGTCACTTTTGCCGGAGCCAGAATGGTGAAAACGGTTCCTAGCGCAAATGTAGGGCCCACGGCCTGCCGTCATCCGTCTTCGCCAAACTATGGCGCGACGAGAGCAGCCGCCTGATAAAAAAAGACTGGACGTGGGTCCAGCCTTCGAGAAATGCGATGTTGGGGGGGTGCGCCCGCTTCGACGGGTAAACTTACTCGCGGCCGTAACCGCCGCCGCGGTAACTACCACCACCGCCACCGCCACGGTAGCCGCCGCGGCCACCGCCACCGCGATAGCCACCACCACCATCACCGAAGGAGCGGGGGGGGCGCTCTTCGCGCGGACGGGCAATGTTGACCGCCAGGGCGCGGCTTTCCAGCTCATGGCCGTGGAACTTCTCCACGGCTTTCAGGGCCTCGTCTCCGCTCGCCATCGTGACGAAGGCGAATCCGCGGGAACGACCGGTGAACTTGTCGAAGATGATCTCAACGACGCTGACGGTGCCGGCCTGGCCAAACAGGGCCTCGAGGTCCTGGGCAGTGCTAGCGAAGGGAAGGTTCCCCACGTAGAGCTTGCTGTTTTCCATGTGATGATGAGAGCTGATGCTGTCGCCTTACCGCCCGTCTCCGAACCTCGGATTTCAAATCATCACTGAACACTGGCGCTCACCTGACAATTCTCCGTAGCGATAGAATCTAACAAACAACCAACCCAACGGCTGGCAAAGTGGCGCGGACGGCATTTTAGGCAAGTGATTTATCGGCCTAAACCACGCAAGTATTTGCTGCACAAGAGCGGCGCGGCAGATCACGCAATTTATCCTGCCGGCGAATGCACGCCGGATCCGTCGCGCCGGAGCACCCGTAGAAAACAGCATCCATTAGCCGCCGGGCCTTCTTCAAGGCCTGCGGACTTAAGCCTTCGCATCGCATCCCGGCCTACACCATGATGCGGCCCATTTGGCCCCTTGGGTGCCGATCCAGGCCTCCGCTGCCCCGTCCGGATAGGGGTGGAGAATCGACAGGGTGGTGTCCGCGACGGCCTTCCTGCCAGCGAGCCGTTGTAAAGTCCGCGCATCGGTTGGCTCATACGGCCGCAGCGCGGTGTCTCAGGCACGGGGATGGTCACCGGGAATTTCATTTTCGCCTGACTGACGGGTGCGGCGGGAGCCCGGCGGCGAGGAGAAAGCCACCGGCTGTGCCCGGGTAAATTATTTCGTGCACCAGACCCCGGGCTTTGTAACATTGACCCTCTGATGTCCGCTCCCACCGCCACCGCGCCCACTGAACCCAGCAACGTGGTGCTGATTCGGCGGCTGTTCGGACTGGCCTGGTGCTACCGTCTGCACTGCCTGCAGGTTCTCGTCATCCAGCTCGTGCTGCTCACGCTGGGCATCGGCGGCCTGAGTTTCACCGGAATCGGCATCGATTACATCCGCCATCGCATCGACGGCACGCCGCTGGGGACCAACCCGCTGCACCTCGCGCTGCCGGATGCCTGGCCGCCGCTCCGGGTGCTCGGCCTGCTGGCGGGCCTGATTCTGCTCCTCGCGCTGGTCCGGGCAGTCCTCAACTATGTCTACGCCGTTTCGGTCAACCGCCTCGTGCAGCAGAAGCTCGTCGTCGACCTGCGCAGCGAGGTCCACGACAAGCTGCAGCGCCTGAGCTTCCGGTTTTTCGACGCCAACAACACCGGCTCGATCATCACCCGCGTGACTGGCGACGTGCAGTCCGTGCGCATGTTCGTCGACCAGGTGCTCATCCAGAGCGTGATCATGGTGATCTCGCTCACCGCCTACATCATCTACATGGCGAGCCTGAGCCCGTGGCTCACCGTGGCCTGCCTCGCGACCACACCCCTGCTCTGGCTGATGGCGGCGGCCTTCTCGCGCCAGATCCAGCCGGCCTACGCACACAACCGCACGCTCGTTGAGAAGATGGTCCAGGTCCTCGCCGGGAACATCCAAGGCGCGGCCGTGATCAAGGGCTTCGGCCGCGAGGACGAGGCACGCGCACAGTTCGCCGCCGCCAACCGGGCGTGCTTCGACCAGCAGCTGGGCATCTTCTGGCGCGTAAGCCTCTTCTCGCCGGCGGTGGGGTTTCTCACCCGCATCAACATGATGGTGCTCCTCGGCTACGGCGGCTGGCTCGTGGCGCACGACCAGCTGCCGCTCGGCACGGGCCTCGTTGTCTTCGCCGGCCTGCTCGAGCAGTTCTCGGGGCAGGTCAACAATGTCGCGGCCATCGTGAACAGCGTGCAGCAGTCGCTCATCGGCGCGCGCCGCGTGTTCGAGATCCTCGACGCGCCGGTCGAGGTGCGGAACGCCCCTGACGCCCTCCGCCGGCCGAAGCTTGGCGGCGAGGTGCGCTTCGAGCAGGTGTCCTTCGCCTACGACGGGGCCGACGCCGTGGTGCGCGATATCGACCTCGACGTACAGCCCGGCCAGTGCGTCGCCATCCTCGGCGCCACCGGCGCAGGCAAGAGCGTGCTGATGAGCCTCATCCCGCGCTTTTTCGACCCGACCGCCGGTCGCGTGCTGCTCGATGGCACCGACGTCCGCCGGCTCCACCTCGATGACGTGCGCCGCAACATCGGGATCGTCTTCCAGGAGAGCTTCCTGTTCTCCAACACCGTCGCGGCCAACATTGCGTTCGGCCATCCGGACGCCACGCGCGCGCAGATCGAGCGGGCCGCGAAGATCGCCGCCGCGCACGACTTCATCCTGGCCCTGCCGGCGGGCTACGACACGCTGCTCGGCGAGGGCGCGCAAAGCCTGTCGGGCGGCCAGCGGCAGCGGCTCGCCATCGCGCGAGCGGTGCTGCTGGAGCCGGCCATCATGCTGCTGGACGATCCGACCGCGGCCATCGACAGCGAGACTGAGCACGAGATCTTCGCGGCGCTCGACCGCGCCATCGCCGGCCGCACGACGTTCATCGTGGCCCATCGACTGAGCACGCTGCGGCGCGCGGATTTCATCATTGTCCTCGAGGACGGCCGCATCGTCCAGCGCGGCACCCATGAGGAACTGATGCGGATCCCCGGCCCCTATCTGCGGGTCGCCGATCTGCAGCTGGTGGGCGCGCGGGAACTCTCACAGTTGAAACTGGACGAGCGGGGAGGTGGAGCATGACATCGCCGGGAAAAATCAACGACCTGGGCCTCGTCCGCCGCCTGCGCGATGACGAGGACGAGGCGCTGCAGAAGCCGCTCGAGTGGGGCCTCATCCGCCGGCTCTTCACCTTCACCGCGCCCATCAAGGGCAAGGTCTGGACCCTGGCCGTCCTGACGCTCATCCGCTCGGCGCAGCTGCCGGCGCTGGGCTGGGTGATGTCGCTCATCATCAAGGGCCCCATCACCGGCCGCGACTTCGCGGGCATCGCGCTCGGCGTGGCGGGCTACGGCCTGCTCGCGCTGTCGACGGACGGACTGTTCCATTTCCGCCAGCGTTACGCGCTGGAGATCGGCGAGACGGTCGTGAACGGCCTGCGCGCCGACATCTTCGCGCAGACGCTGCGGCAGCCGATGAGTTTTTTCCACCGCATGAAAATCGGCCGCATCATCGGCCGCGTGACGAGCGACGTGGAGGCGGTGCGCACCGGCATCCAAGACGTGCTCTTCGTCAGCATCATCCAGTTCGGCTCGATGATCTTCTCGGCGGCGGTGATGCTGTGGACCGACTGGGTGCTGTTCCTCGTCGTGCTGGCGATGGCGCCGGTGCTCTGGCTGCTCAACCGGCATTTCCGCGTGAAGCTCAGCCATTACTCCCGCGCGTCGCAGGAGAGCTTCAGCCGCGTCACCGCGACGCTCGCCGAGTCGGTCAGAGGCATCCGCGTGACGCAGGGCTTTGTACGGCAGGAGACGAACGCCGGCCTGTTCCGCCAGCTGCTGTCAGACCACGCTCGCTACAACATCGCGCAGGCGCGCACGTCCGCGATCCTCACGCCGCTGCTCGAGCTGAACAGCCAGTTCTTCGTCGCCTCGCTGCTGATGTTCGGCGGCTGGCGCGTGTTCAACGGCGACATGACGATGGGCGACCTGATCACATTCTTCCTGCTCGCCAACCAGTTCTTCGCGCCCATCTCAATCATCGGCAACCAGTATAACCAGGCCCTGATCGCGATGGCCGGCGCCGAGCGGGTCTTCCGGCTCATCGACGTCCGGCCGGAGTGGGAGGATGATCCCGCCGCTACGGACCTGCCGGACCCGCGGGGAAATATTGGAGCTGCGACGATCCCGCCGCGGTCAGACCAAACGGGCGGGGTTATCCGCGCTCCAGATCTGGCCGGCGCCCGGATCGAGTTCCGGTCGGTGACCTTCGGCTACAACCCGGACAAACCGGTGTTGCACGACATCAATTTTACCGTCGAACCCGGGCAGATGGTGGCGCTCGTCGGGCATACGGGCAGCGGCAAGAGCTCCATCATCAACCTCGTCGCCAAGTTCTACCTGGCGGCGCGCGGCGAGGTGCGGATCGACGGCCGGGAGATCCGCACGCTCACCAGCCATTCGTTACACCGGCAGACCGGGATGGTGCAGCAACAGAACCTCCTTTTTACAGGCACTGTGCTCGAAAACATCCGGCTGGCGAAGCCGGATGCGACCGAGGCGGAAGTGCGCGCGGCCGCCCGGCAGCTGGACTGCCTGGATTTGCTTGAGACGCTGCCGCAAGGGTTTGCGACGGAAGTAGGCGAGCGGGGGGCGGGGCTTTCGCTCGGCCAGCGGCAGCTCGTCTGCTTCACCCGGGCGATGATCGCCGACCCGCGCATCGTCATCCTAGACGAGGCGACGAGCTCCATCGACGCCCTTACCGAGGCGCGGCTCCAGAAGGCGTTGGTCGAGTTGCTGCGCGGGCGCACCAGCTTCGTCGTGGCGCACCGGCTGAGCACCATCCGGCACGCCGACCTTGTGCTGGTGCTGGACCAGGGACGCATCATCGAGCGCGGCACGCATGCCGGTTTGCTGGCGCAGGCCGGGCCCTACGCCGCGCTTCACCGGCTGTTCGTGCAGATGCATGAACCCGCGTGATCCGGCGCGGTGGAGGTGTGGGCGGGAAAGCCGCAAGGCTATTTGTGGCAAAATCATCGGGCATTTTCCATCTGGGAAAGTGATTCTCCCTCTAGAAAATTGTTGCGTTGCATAAAACGGGTTCTATGACGAATAGCACTATGGCTAAATCGTCCCGTACTCCAAACGCCGCTTTCATGAAGCCGGTCACGCCCGACTCAGCGCTCGCCGCTGTAGTTGGCTCGAGCCCATTGCCCCGCACTGAGCTCACTAAGAAACTCTGGGTCTACATTAAAAAGAATGGCCTCCAGGACAAAAAGAACCGCCGCATGATCAATGCGGACGCCGCCCTGAAGGTGGTCTTCAGTGGCAAGGCGCAGGTCAGCATGTTTGACATGACCAAGCTGGTCAGCAAACACGTCTCCTGAGGCTTCCGCGCTTCGCAATCTTTCAGCAACTGCCTCGGATCAATCCGCGGCAGTTTTGTTTTGCCGGGCGGGCTCGCCGGTAAAGCGCTTTGAAACGGTCATTCTGAGCGTGGCTCCGCATGACAAGCGGTCGATTATGCCCCATGTTTTCCAAACGCTCAGTCCACACGCAGGCCGTGCTGATGCTCCTGCTCGTCAATTTATTCTGGGGGCTGAGCCTCCCGCTCATCAAGGCGATCGGGCTCGCGCACCAGCTGGTGCTGCCGGGGAGCGGCACCTGGTTTGTCACGGCCTGCACCATTGCGCCGCGCTTTATCCTCGCCGCGATTGTGCTGGGCCTGGTGCTCGGGCCGAAACTCGGCACACTGACGCGTCTCGAAATCAAGCAGGGCGCGCTGCTCGGCCTCACGGCGGGGGCCGGTATGCTGTTCCAGAACGACGGGCTGCAATTCACCTCGGTATCAACCTCCGCCTTCCTCACCCAGCTCTATGCCATCATGATCCCGGCTTATATCGCGCTGCGCCTGCGACGCTGGCCACCGGCGGTGGTCTGGTTGAGCGGCGGGCTGGTGCTGGCGGGCGTGGCGGTGCTGGGGCGTGTTGATTTCCGCGGCCTGAACCTCGGCCGCGGTGAATGGGAGACGCTGTTCAGTTCCGTTTTCTTTATGATGCAGATCATGGTGCTGGGGCAGAAGGAATACGCCGA
This sequence comes from Lacunisphaera sp., assembly GCA_009695095.1. GTDB lineage: Bacteria > Verrucomicrobiota > Verrucomicrobiia > Opitutales > Opitutaceae > Lacunisphaera. Next base: position 13,774 of record SIBQ01000008.1, on the reverse strand, counting down.
CAACCGGGCGCTGCCGGTCACGCTGGCCATGTTCGGCACGGAGGCCGTGGTCTTCGCCGTGATGGCCTGGGGCACGGCGCCCACCCCCGCCGCCCTACTCATACCGTGGACCTCGGCGCCCTGGCTCGGGTTTACACTGCTGCTCACGCTGTTCTGCACCCTCGGTTCATTCATCCTGATGAACCGCTGGCAGCCAAAAATCAAGGCGACGGAGGCCGGGCTTCTTTACTGCATCGAGCCCGTGTTCGCTTCGCTCATGGCGCTGTTCCTGCCCGCCCTGTTTTCCGCCTGGGCCGGGTTCAATTATGCGAACGAGCAGCTCACGTGGCACCTGCTGCTCGGCGGCGGGCTCGTCACCCTCGCCAACTTGCTCATCCAGCTCAAGCCGCCGCCGGAAACACCAGCCGGATCTCGAGCCTAAGTATACTATTAGTTGACATTACGGGTTAGCTCAACCGCTTGTTTTTCCGGCGGGCTTGCAGCCACTCCTGCAGCAGCAAAGTGCGCTCGGCATCTGGCATGCGCGTTTAGCTGACGAAATATTCGTTCACCGCCTGGCGATGCACGCCGAGCAACCGCGCGAGCTGGGCTTTCTCACCCCTCCGCTTGAGCAAGGGCCGCACCTCGGCCACCAGCTGGTTCCACAGCGGGGTGGCGCGACCCGGCCGCAGCGTGGCGCCGCCCGGATTGCGCCAGGTTCCACGCCTGCGCACCGGCGGGCCACGGGCCCAAGGCGCGCGGCATGCCGTCGGTCTCAAGTTGTTGTCCGGCAGGACCGTTGATGGCACGATAAAGCCGGTTCGGCTTCAGGCGGTCGGCCAGTTCGCTGCCGGCATTGGACGGCGCGAGCATGACCACCCGGCCAAGGCCGGGCACCGGATGCTCGCGCAGATAACAGCGCAGCATGATGCCGCCGAGAGAGTGGGTCACGAAATGGAGCCGCGACGCAGAGCTTTGAGCGGCGATCACCGGGGCGAGATAATCCCGGCTGAGATCCTCAATGGTCTGCTGCCGTGAAGGGTAGGCGACATTGACCACCTGGTAGCTGTCGCTCCGCAACACCTGCTGCAGGCGCCAGAACGACCAGGGCGAGCGGCCGAGGCCGTGGAGCAGGATGACCGTCTCTCCGGGCTCGGCGCGGACGTTGGTGGCAGGCAGCATGAGCAACAAGAGAAGCAGAAGGCGCGGCATGGATTTGATCAAGCGGCGCGGCGGATGGCGGCCACCGCGCGCCACGTGACCGAACCAACGACAATCACCCCGCCCAGAAGTGCCAGCGGGCTGGGTTTCTCGCCCACGGCGAGCATCACCCAGACCGGGTTGAGGATCGGCTCGATGACCGGGATGAGCACGGCCTCGAGCGCCGTCACCTCCTTGATGGCCCGGGCATAAAACAGATACGGGACGCCGAGCTGCACCACGCCAAGCAACAGCAGGGCGACCACGCCGCCCGCCGGCAGAGGCGGAGCGGACCACATGGCGGGCAGGCCGATGAGAAAGCCGAGCAGGTTTCCGAGGATGACCGACTCGAGAGGGGAGCCGTCCTTCTGCTTGCGCAGCAGCATGATCATCGCGGCAAAACACACCCCGCTGGCGCTTGCGACGACAATGCCCGGCAGGTTGTTCAGTTGCAACCCGTCATAGAGAAATACGCCCAAGCCGGCAAAAGCCACCACGATGGTCACCCAGTCGCCGAGCGTGGAGCGTTCGCCTAGCAGCCAGGCGCCGAACAACGCGATCCAAACGGGGGCGGTGTATTGGAGCAAGACGGCATTGGCCGCCGTGGTGAGCTTGTTGGCCGCGGCAAACAGGACGGTGCAGCCCGCGTAGGCGACGGCGGTGCCGAGTTGCAGGGGCGACCATGTGAAGCGCAGCGAGCGGCCGCGCACGAGCAGCAGGAAAACCGCGGCGATGAGCCCGCGGCCACCCCCAGCGGCGAGCGGCGGCCAGGGCACAAACTTGAACAGCACGCCGGCCAGGCTCCAGCAAAGCGCGGTGACGAGCAGCAGGCCGACCGCCCGGGTGTGACCAGGATTTTTCAAGGCCGAACAGCTAGGCGGGGTTTGGCCCAAAACGCACGAAAAAAGCCGGGGACCGGCACGCCCCTTGACTGTTCAAGCCGGATGATGCGGGATCTTCCACCGTGGCCTGCGCGGGGAATTTTCCCCCCCGCCCCGCTCCCCTTGAACGACCGAAATGATATGACCTGCTGCGCGCCCGGACGCATACTGGCAGCACCACCGACCATCGGCGGCGACGGGTTCGAGCGGGTGCGCACCGGTTCGACCGAGGGCATGCGGTCCATTCCCGGCGGCGAGTTTTTGATGGGGACGGACGGTGACTACGGTTTTGCCGCGGACGGCGAGGGCCCGGCGCATCCGGTGTGGCTTGAGGTTTTTTTCATCGATGCCACTTGCGTGACGAACGAGCAGTTCAATGCCTTCGTGAACGCGACCCGCTACAAGACCGAGGCCGAGCGGTTTGGCTGGAGCTTTGTGTTTTACGGCCACCTGACCCCGAGGCAGCAGGAGACGGCGGTACGGTTGCGCGTACTCGGCAGCGAATGGTGGTGCCGCGTGGATGGCGCGACCTGGCGCCATCCCGAGGGCCCGGGCACGAACATCAAGCAACGCTGGGATCATCCCGTAATCCATGTGTCGTGGCATGACGCGCGGGCTTATGCCGCGTGGGCGGGGAAGCGGCTGCCGACGGAAGCTGAGTGGGAATGCGCCGCGCGCGGCGGGCTGGTGCAAAAGCGTTTTCCTTGGGGCGATGAACTCGAGCCGGCCGGCCGGCACCTGATGAACGTCTGGCAGGGCGAGTTTCCCGCGCACAATTCCTGTGCCGACGGCTTCTACGGGCCGGCGCCGGCAAAAAGTTTCAAGTCCAACGGTCACGGCCTCCATAACATGACCGGCAACGTCTGGGAGTGGTGCTGGGACTGGTTTGATTCCGGCTACTACCGGGTCGGGCCGCGCGAGCATCCCCTCGGGCCGGCAACCGGCGAGCGACGGGTGATGCGCGGCGGGAGCTACCTGTGCCACGCGAGCTACTGCAACCGTTATCGCACCGACGCCCGCTCCAGCAACACGCCGGACAGCAGCACGGCCAATCTCGGCTTCCGCTGCGTGCGGGATTCGTGAGCGCCGCGGCCGACGCGCTTGTGACGCAGTCCCAGGCCTATCTCGCGCAATATCGCGCGCAGCTGCAGGCGTATTACGTCCAGCATGTCACGCCGGCGCAGATCGCGGAGGCCATTCCACTCATCCTCGAGCGCTTTCGGCAGGGAGCAGATTAACCGCACCGCTGCCCACTGCTGTGGGCCTGGCGTTTGTCCTCATTTCTCACTGCGCGCAATGGAGGCAAACGCCGCGAGTATCCGGTCCGGTGTGAGCAATTCGGGCAGAATCACCGGGTCGAGCTTGCCGGGGGCGTAGATCAGGTTGAACGGCACGGCGGAACGGTTCCAGCGCGCGAGCTCGGCCGTGATCAGCGGGTCACGGTTGGTCCAGTCGCCCCGCAGGAGCGCGACTTTCTTTTTCTGCAATTCGGCCAGCACCCCGGCGGAGTGAAAGACGACGGCCTTGTTGGTCTGGCAGGTGGCGCACCAGCGCGCGGTGAAATCCACGTAGACAAATTTTCCGGCGGCTTGCGCGGCGGCAATGGCCTCGGGGCTCCATTTTTCCCAGATAACCTGGTAGCTGCCGTCGGTCGGAACGGCCGGCGCCGCCTTCGGCCAGCCGGCGTAAAGCCCGCCAGCCAGCAGGGCCGCGGCAAAAACGCGACCGAACATTTGTCTGCTTGGGTGGCCATGGGCCTGACCGAAGCGTCCGTAGGCCCATGCGGCCATCGCCACGAGCACGAAGCCAAAGACAATCAGCAGCAGGCCGTTGTCATCGTCTTTGGTTTGCGCGGCCAGTACCCAGAGCAGCCAGCCGACCGTGGCATAGAGCGGGAAGGCCATGAACTGCTTGAACGTTTCCATCCACGCGCCCGGCTGGGGCAGGAGTTTGATGGCCGCCGGGAAGATCGAGAGCAGCAGGTAGGGCAGGGCGAGCCCGAAGGCGATGGCGGTGAACACCATGAAGGACGAAAGCGCCGGGAGCGAGAGCGCGGCGCCGAGCGCAGGAGCGAGGAACGGCGCGCTGCACGGCGTGGCGACGAGGGTGGCAAGCGCGCCGGTGAAGAACGAACCGACGAAACCTTCCTTCATTTGCAAACGGCCTCCGGCGCCGGTGGCGGCCAGACCGATCTCGAAGAGCCCGCTCAGGTTGAGCGCGAAGATGAGCATGAACACCGCCATGCCGAAAACGAAGCCGGACGACTGCAGCTGGAAGCCCCAACCGAGCTGCGTTCCGCCGGCGCGCAAGGCGAGCAGCACCCCGGCCAGCACCCAGAACGAGAGCAGCGCCCCTGACGCGAAGACCAGACCGTGCAGGGTGATTTTTTTGCGATCACTGCCCGATTGGTTGACGAAACCGAGAATCTTGATGCCAAGCACCGGGAAGACGCACGGCATGAGGTTGAGGATCATGCCGCTGACGAAGGCGAGGAGGAGGGTTCCCAGGAGGGAACTCGTGGAGGGCGGAGACATGAGACCTGAAACCTGAGGATCCGAAGACGACGCGTAGGGGGCAACGCGCCCGACCTCAAGCGGCGCGTCGATGACGAGGCCGTCGTAGCCGGAGCCAGCGGACCAGCCGTTGGACGAGGCGAGCACGCCGGTGAGGCGTGCGGAGTTCCTGTCAGCGGCGGCATCGAGGAGAGCGGTGATGATCCAGGTGTCGTTTTCCCGCGTGATGCCCTGTGGTCTGGCGTAATCAGTGAAGGCGTCACTGGCGAAGAAGTGCAAATCCGCCGGCTGGTGCGTCGTGCTGGACTTGGGCGTGAGCCGCAGCGTGGCGGTCGTGGCGTTATGCGAGGCCGTGATATTCCACCCGGTGCGCGCAGCGGGCAGCTTGGCGCGTGTTTCCGCGATGGCCGGGGTCCACTTGGCATCGGCCTGGGTCGTGGCGGCTACCGGAAGGGTAAGTTCCAGCTTTGCCTCACCTGGCATGCAGACGTCCATGCACATGAGCCACTCGGCCACGGCCGACAGCTTGACCTCGGTGCCCGGCGCGAGCGCGGCCGGCGGCGTCACTTCCACCAAAAGGTAGTTCTCCGCCTCGTAGCCGTTGCCGGTGATCTTGCCGGACGTGTCCTTCACGACATGCGGCACAGGCCACTGGATCTCACCGGCCTTGAAACCGGCGGGCAGTGTCCAGTTCAGCGAGGTAGCGTAACCCGTGCCGGGGGCGATCCAGTAGCTGTGCCAGTGCGGGTCGTGCCGCATGTGCAACGCGACGGTGAAGGATTTGCCCGGCTCGATGGCCGCCGCGTCGGAAACCAATGAGACCGTCACGGCGCCCTTCTTCACGGGCGAGGACTCGGTGGCGGAGAGCAGCGACGGCAGGGCGAGCAGCAGGAAAAGCAGGCGGGGCAGTTTCATCTGGCTGTGAGAGTAGACGGGGAGCGGATTATTTCAAATGCGCATATCCAGCGGGGGAAACTGCCAAACTTCAGACCTTTGGCCACGGATTGCACGGAATATAGCCGCGGGCGAGGTCGCCCGCGCTCCAGTGTCATTGACCAATCTCACTCGGTTGATTTGCTCCAGAATATGCCGATGGACTTTGGCGAACTGGAACGACGTTGCGTGGAGAAACTGACCGCATCGGGCGGCGACGTGGCGCACGACCGGGAACATGTGCGGCGGGTGGTGGCCAATGCCCGGGCGCTGGCCGGAGCGGAGCAAGCCCGGTTGGAAATCGTGCTACCGGCGGCGTTGCTGCACGATTGCGTGACGGTGCCGAAGGACTCGCCGCAGCGCGCGACGCCGTCGCGGCTCGCGTCAGTGCAGGCGGTGGCCTGGCTGCGGGAATGGGGTTGGGCGGAGGCGCTGCTGCCGAAAATCGCGTACGCCATCGAGGCGCACAGTTTCACGGCGAATCACGCGCCCCGGACGATCGAGGCGCAGGTTGTGCAGGATGCCGACCGGCTGGAGGCGCTCGGGGCGGTGGGCCTGGCGCGTTGCCTGATGCTCGGCGGCGCGATGCAGCGGCCGCTCTATGACGCAGAGGATCCGTTCTGCGCCCATCGGCCCGCGGCCGAACGGGGGAGGCGGTGGCGGGGTGACAAGGCGGGCACGATTCCCTCTTTCTGTGCAGCCGGGGCCGGGAGGCAAGGGGGAATCGGCCTTTTACCCCAAGAGGGGCCTGGGGTTTAGGGTCTGGGCTCCGGGGCAATCAGTTGAAGGTGGAGGGCCCGCCCCCCGGGCGGGCCGCGGCTCGTCGGGAGACGATCCCTCCAAAGCCCCGGCAAACGAGCGCGCTCGACGCGGCGGAATAATTCTGCTGCCGTCAAACCCATGAGATTCCGGCTTTTCATGTCGCTGCTTTGCTCCGGTTTGCTCCCCGCCGTGACCGCTCGCGCCGGCCTCACGCCCGGGGAGCAGAAAATCATCGAGGGCGTTGACGCCCGGATGGGCGACTTCGCGCGCGACCTCGAGGCGGCCGTGCAGATCGACAGCGCCACGGAAAATCTCGCCGGCGTCCGCCAGGTGGCCGAGTTGTTCGGCCGCCAGCTGACGGAGCTCGGGTTTGAGAGCCGCTTCATCGAGCTGCCCGCGTCAACCGGCCGGGCGGGGCACCTCCTAGCCGAGCACCGGGGCACGAAGGGCAGGCGCGTGCTGCTCATCGGCCACCTCGACACGGTTTATCCCGGCGCAAATTTCCAGCGCGAGGGCGCCATCGTCCGCGGCGCCGGGGTGGCGGATATGAAGGGCGGCGACGTGGTCATGCTCCACGCCCTGCGTGCGCTGCACCGGGCGGGCGCGCTGGCCGACACGCAGATCATCGTGGTCATGACGGGCGATGAGGAGGCCGTGGGCAAGCCGCAGGAGCTCGCGCGGCGCGACTTGCTGGACGTGGCGCGACGGAGCGACGTGGCGCTGGCCTTCGAGTCAGCCATCGGGAACACCGGCACGGTGGCGCGACGCGGCAGCATCTCTTGGGAGCTGGAAGTGCAGGGCGTCACCGGGCACTCGTCCAGGATCTTTTCGGCGGCGATGGGCAGTGGCGCGGCCTTCGAGGCGGCGCGAATTCTGCAGGGTTTCTACGAGCAGATTCGGAAACTGGACGGCGTCACCATCAACGCGGCGCTCATCGCGGCGGGCGTCGAGGCGGAGCTGGAGCGGACCGGCGGCAAGGTCTCCGGCAAGACCAACATCATCCCGCAGCGGGCGCTGGTGCGAGGGGATCTGCGGACGGTCAGCGCGGAGCAGCTGGCCGAGGCCCAGGCCAGAATGCAGGCAATCGTAAAAAACAACCTGCCGCGGACGTCGGCCGTGCTGAAATTCAACAAGGGTTACCCGGCGATGCCGCCAACGCCGGCAAATTACGCCCTGCTGGCGCAGTTCGACCAGGCCAGCCGCGACCTCGGACTCGGGGAGATCGCGGCCTTCGATCCGCGCGGACGCGGGGCGGGCGACGTGGCGTTCGTGTCACCGCCGCTGCCGGGTCTCGACGGTCTCGGGCTCGGCGGCCGGGGCGAACACACGACCAACGAGTCGTCCGACCTTTCGACCGCGCCCGATCTGGTGAAGCGCGCAGCACTGCTGATCCACCGGCTCACCCGTTAAGCGGTGGAACCCGACCTCCTGGCGGGTTTGCCTGAAAGGCAGGGGAGAACGCGTCCGGAGGCCGCGTTCCACCGCAAGCATTCGAATGACTTCGGCCGGCCGCGGCTGGACACCAGAGCGTTTGCTCCGCAACCTGCCGCCCCATGGATCAGAGCGAACTGGAGCAATGCCAGGCGGCACTCGGGGTGAAACCCGGGGCGACGCCGCTGCCGTTCGGCTGGACGCCGGTCGAGCCGGCGCATTCCAATTTCGTCTATTTCGGCCTGCTGCTGATGTTCGGGATCCTTTTTGTGGCCGGCTGGAGGGAGCGCAAGGCGTGGGCGATGGTCGCCGCGGTTGCGCTGGCCGCGCTGCAATATTTCATGACGTGGCGGATGCGCGAACTGGACCAGAAGTTCTGGTGGAGCGCGTTCGGCGGCGTCGGCGGCGAGTTCTACCTGAGCGCGCTGTTCATGGCGGTTTTCTTCGTGCAACTGCCGGAAAAATTCAAGTGGGGCGCGTGCCGCTACGTTTTCTTCCTCATCGGGGCGACCGCCTTCGTGAACATCCACCTGATGTGGGACAAGGTCTACCACGGCCTCGAGGAGATTCCCTTCGGCTCGATGATCAACGGCGAGGACGACGAAGGCGGCGACATGAACAAATTGATGGACGGCTTCAGCTGGACCAAGGCGATGATCCGGCGCAACTACCACCTGCTCGGCAACGGGTGCCTCCTCGGCCTGGGGATCACCTACGCGGTGTTCGTGCTGCGGTTGAACAAGATTCCGGACTGGATCGTGGGGAAGCTGCGGAAGCCGGTGGCGGAAAGCGCGGAAGCATGAACGAGGGCGCAGGAGACTGCGCTTCGCCTTATCGCAGGAGATGCGCCTGCGGCCCTATCTCACCACGCGGGCGCGGCCACCCTTCATGAGCTTCTCGACTTCCTTCTGCGTCGCCATCGAGGTGTCGACGGGGTGGTCGAGGCAAAGGCGCCGTGTGCGGCGCCGTAGTCGACGGCCAGCTGCGGGTCGCTCTTCCAGAGGAAGCCGAATTGCAGGCCGGAGGCGAACGAGTCGCCGCCGCCACTCTTGGGCTCTGCGCCATTCCCCCGCGCGCCGCCTCGCCCGAGCGCCCGCGGCTGGCGGTGGTGATCAGCATCGACCAGTTCCAGACCGACCAGCAGGACCGAGCAGGCCCTCGCGAGGGACGATCCGAACTGCCCGCTGAGCTGGCCGGACTGAATGATCTCACCGGCGGTAAGGGAGAAAACAGAGTTTTTGCCTTTCTCCGTCCCTTCTGATTCCTCTTGTAACTCATGGTCCTTGATTTCGAAAAACTCGCCCCCCGCGACGCCTACGCCTGGATGGTCTCCGCCATCACGCCCCGGCCCATCGCGTGGGTCTCCACCATCTCGGCGGCCGGCAAGACCAACCTCGCGCCGTTCTCGTTCTTCCAGGGCGTGTGCGCGAATCCCCCCACACTGCTCTTTACCGGCGCGAACGACCACGACGGCCGGAAGAAAGATTCGGTCGTCAACGTCGAGCAGGTGCCTGAATTCGTGGTGAACATCGTGCCCTACGCGCTGCGCGAGCCGATGAACGCCACTTCCGCGCCGCTGCCGCATGGCGAAAGCGAGTTTGAGAAGTTCAATATTGCCGCCACGCCGTCGCTCAAGGTCCGCCCGCCGCGTGTGGCCGCGACCCCGATTGCTTTCGAGTGCAATCTCGACCGTATCGTCCGCATCGGCGAAGGCCCGCTGGCCGCCAACGTCGTTTTCGGCCGCATCGTCTGCGCTCACATCACCGAGTCCGTGCTCGGCACCAGCGGCGGCATCGATCCCGCCAAGCTGGACACCATCGGGCGCATGGGCGGCGATGCCTACACGCGCACCGGCCAGTTCTTCAGCATTTCGCGCCCGACCGGCGGCTCGGCGCTGCGCACCTGATTTACCGACGCCACTTCACCCCATGACCGACATTGTAATCCTCTCCGCCACCCGCACGCCACTCGGCGCTTTCCAGGGCGCTTTTGCCGCCGTGCCCGCCGCCCGCCTCGGCGCCACCGCCATCAAGGGCGCCGTCGCGCAGGCCGGGGTCAATCCCGCCGACATCACGGATTGCCTGATGGGCAATGTGCTCCAGGCGGGGCAGGGCCAGGCGCCTGCGCGCCAGGCCGCGATTCACGCCGGGCTCCTGCAGTCCGCGAGGGCCGTCACCATCCACAAGGTCTGCGGCTCCGGCCTGCAGGCGGTCATGCAGGCCGCGCATGCGTTGTCCGCCGGCATGGGTTCGCTCTATGTCGCCGGTGGCATGGAGAACATGTCGCTCGCGCCCTACCTGCTGCCGAAAGCACGCGACGGCTACCGCATTGGCCACCAGCAGGTCGTCGACTCGATGATCACCGACGGCCTGTGGGATCCGTATAACAACATTCACATGGGCAACTGCGCGGAGAAATGCGCGGCCAAATACACCTTTACGCGCGAGCAGCAGGACGCCTACGCCATCGAGAGTTTCAAGCGCGCCAACGCCGCGCAACAGGACGGCCGCTTCGCCCAGGAGATCACGCGCGTCGAGCTCACCGACGCCAAGGGCAATGTCACCAGGGTCGAGCACGACGAGGGCCCGGCCAAGGTGAAATATGACAAGATTCCCACGCTCAAGCCGTCATTCCAGAAGGACGGCACCATCACGCCGGCCAACGCCTCGAGCATCAACGATGGCGCCGCCGCGCTCGTTGTCACCACCGCCGGGCACGCGAAGGCCCGGGGCCTGAAGCCACTTGCGCGGATCGTTTCCTTCGGCGGCCACGCCCATGATCCGATATGGTTCACGACCGCTCCCGTGCAGGCCGCGCAGAGCGCGCTCAAGTCGGCCGGCTGGAGCGTAAAGGACGTGGACCTCTGGGAGGTCAACGAGGCGTTCGCCGTTGTGCCGATGGCTTTCGCGCAGGAACTCGGCGTGCCGGCTGACAAGCTCAACGTCCGCGGCGGCGCCCTCGCGCTCGGCCATCCCATCGGCGCCAGCGGCGCGCGCATCCTCGTGACGCTCATCGCCGCGCTGAAGGAGCGCGGGCTCAAGCGCGGCGTCGCGGCCATCTGCATCGGCGGCGGCGAAGGCTTGGCGGTCTGTCTGGATCTGGGCTGAGGTTTGACCGCGGATTACCTCGATAAATACGGATTGTCCTGTAATTACTCGCGCCCATCCGTGAAATCCGTGGCCAATCGCATGGACTCTGAGTTTCTCTGGCGCCCCGGGGATCACGCGTGGACGCGCGAGTCGCACGTCGCGCGGTTCATGGCGCAGCATGGCTTCGCCACTTTTGCCGAACTGCACGCCGCCTCCGTGCGCGACACCGCGTGGTTTTGGGATGCCGCGATGAAGGACATGGACGTCGAGTGGTCGCGACCCTATGCGCAGGTGAAGGACGATTCGCGCGGGTTTCCATGGACGCGCTGGTTCACCGGTGGACAGGTCAATGTCGCGCACAACTGCGTCGACCGCCATGTGCGCGACGGGCACGGCGGTGCAACGGCGCTCTACTACGAATCCGACTCCGGCCGCGCCGGGGAGGCCCGCCGGGTCACGTTCGCGGAACTCTCCTTGCTCGTGGATCGCTGCGCGGGCGCCCTGCGCGCGGCGGGCGTGGGCAAGGGCGACAGTGTCGGCCTCTATGCGCCGATGCAGGTGCCGACGGTCGTCGTGCTCTTTACGGCGATGAAACTCGGCGCGCGCTTCGTGCCGATTTTCTGTGGCTACGGTGAGGACGCCTTGCGGGAGCGGCTCGCCTTGTGCGAGGCGAAGGTTCTTTTTGCCTGCAGCGCTCTCACCCGCCGCGGCAAGACGGCGGACACCGGGGCCATCGCGCGCGCCGCCGCTGCGAAAGTGCCGTCGCTCGCGCGCATCGTGTGGACCGACACGGACGATTGGGCCGCATTTCTCCGGACCGGAGCGCCGCTTGCCGCGGGCGAACCCACCGCCGCCGAAGACCCGTGTCTCATCATGTTTACGAGTGGCACGACCGGCCGGCCGAAGGGCACCGTCCACACGCACGCCGGCTGCCTCGCGCAAACGGGCAAGGAGCTTCGCTATGCGTTCAACGTGCAGCCGGGCGAGCCGTTTTTCTGGGTCACGGACATCGGCTGGATGATGGGCCCCTGGGAAATCATCGGCTGCCTGCTCTACCGCACGCCCATTGTGTTGTTTGACGGTGCGCCGAATTATCCGACGGGCGACCGCCTTTGGGAAATCTGCCAGAAACTCGGCGTCGTCACGCTCGGCTGTTCGCCGACGCTCATCCGGCTGCTGATGCGCGCCACGGATGGCAAGGGTCCGCGGGGTTACGACCTCTCGCGGCTGCGGGTGATTGGCTCGACGGGCGAGGTTTGGGACGAGGCGAGCTACCTCTGGTGTTTCGAAAACGCCGGCGGGCGGCGCTGCCCGATCATCAACATCTCCGGGGGCACGGAAATCTGCGGCTGCCATGTCTCCCCGACCCCGCTGACCCCGCTCAAAGCCTGCACGGTCGGAGGCCCCGGCCTCGGCATGGATGTGGCCGTGTTTACCGACGAAGGCGCACCCGCGCCAACCGGCACGATGGGCCACCTTGTCTGCCGGCAGCCCGCGCCCTCGATGACCAAGAGTTTTCTCCACGACGACGCGCGCTACCTCGAGACCTACTTCCAAAAATTTTCCGGCGTGTGGTATCATGGCGACTGGGCCATGGTGGATGGCGACGGCCAGTGGTTCCTCTTTGGCCGCACGGACGACACGATGAAGATCGCCGGCAAGCGCGTTGGTCCCGGCGAGGTCGAGGGCGCGCTCACCGCCCACGCCGCGGTGAGCGAAGCCGCGGTCATCGGCGTGCCCGACGACCTCAAGGGCACCGCGCTCGTGTGCTTTGTTGTCCTCAAGCCCGGTCAGGTTGCGACGGAGAAAGACCTCATGGCCCAGGTCGTCCGTCAGCTCGGCAAGCCGCTCGCACCAAAGCACGTCTACGTCATTCCCGAGCTGCCGAAGACCCGCAGCGGCAAAATCGTCCGCGCCGCCATTGCCCGCGTCTTCCTCGGGCTGCCTCCCGGCGACATCACGAGCATCGACAACCCGGCCGCTTTCGGGCCCATCGCCGCGCTCGGCCAACCGTGATGGGCGTGGTCAGCGGGCGGTCCAGCCGCCGTCGATGGGGATGGCCGCGCCGGTGATGGATTTCGCTGCGTCGCTGCACAGAAAGACGGCTAGGGCGGCGATATCCTCGACTTCCACGAAGCGTTTCGTGGGCTGGACGGCAAGCATCACTTCGCGGACCACGCGGTCGCGCGGCAGATTGTGCATCATGGCCTGGCTCTCGATCTGGCCCTCCACCAAGGGCGTCAGCACGTAGCCCGGGCAGATCGCATTGCAGGTGATGCCGGTCTCCGCCACCTCGAGGGCGACGGTTTTGGTCAGGCCGATCTGGCCGTGCTTCGCGGCGACATAGGCGGACTTGAACGGCGAAGCGACCAAGCCATGGACCGAGACGAGATTGATGATGCGGCCCCAGTTGCGCCGTTTCATGCCGGGCAGCGCGGCTTTGATGGCGTGAAAGCTGGCGTTGAGAATGGTGTTCTGGATCGCGGTCCACTTGTCCTCGGGAAACTCATCGACGGGGGCGACAAACTGAATCCCGGCATTGTTGACCAGGATGTCCACCGCTCCGAAGGCGTGTTCGGTGGCGGCGACCAAGGCGGCTACTTCGCCCGCCTGGGTAACGTCGGCCGCGTGATGGAGCACGCGCGCACCGCTTTCCGCCGCCAGTTCACGGCGGATGGTCTCGATGGCCGTGGCGTCGCCGAAGCCGTTCAGCATGACGTTGGCGCCGGCTTTCGCCAGCGCGCGCGCCATGCCCAGCCCGATGCCGCTGGTGGAACCGGTTACGATGGAGGTTTTGTTTTTCAGCATGGGATTCTTTATGGGGGATCGGGGAAGGTCCTGACCGGCCTCAACTTTTCGAGCCACCCGGAGGGTTAGTCTGGGCGCCTGTTATGGGTTGATGTGTTGGGTTGGGTTTGCGTTGTCCCGACTCCGGTCGGCCTCCGGCCTCCCTCCGTCGGGACAGCAGGAAGTTGAGCGGCGTAGT
>SIBQ01000007.1 GCA_009695095.1 Lacunisphaera sp. | reverse complement strand
CATGTGGGTTCTCCTGTTGAGGTGAAATTGCTCGCGTCACGCCGTGAACACCGCGCTTTCGACGGTCAGGTGCGCGAGTTCGTCGGGATCCGGCTGGGTGCCGACGCCGTTGGCGGGCGACAGCTTCATCCGGCCCGGCCCGAACAACTCGAGACTCGGCCTGGCCAGGTCCTTCCGGTAGAAGCGCCGGCTCGGAAACACGTCGCTCGGATATTTGATGTTGGGCAGGGTGGCCAGCGCCAGGCAAAACGACATGCCTAGGCTGGACTCGAGCATGGACCCGATCCAGCAGGGAACCCCCGCGGACTGGCAGAGATCATGGATTTCCAGGACCCGGGTGATTCCTCCCGCGCGGCCGGGCTTCAAATTGATCCAGCGGCAGGCACCGATCTCGATGGCCTTGCGGGCATTATCCGGTGAAGTGATGCTTTCGTCCAGGCAGATGGGCGTCTTGATCCGCCGTTGCAGCTGGGCGTGATCGATCAGGTCATCATGGGCCAGCGGCTGCTCAATCATCGCCAGCCCGTACTGGTCGAGCTCCTCGAACATGCGCGCATCCTGCAAGCTGTAGGCACCGTTACAATCAATATGGAAAACCAGGTCGGGGAACGACCGGCGGACCACCGCCACCATCTCCACGTCCCAGCCAGGGCGAAACTTCAGCTTGATCCGCTTGAAGCCCTGCTGGGTCGCGGCGGCTATGCCCTTAAGCAGCAAGTCGAGGTTGTCCATCACGCCAAAATCCGCCCCGACCTCAATGGTATCGCTGCGCCCGTTGATCAGTTTCCACAAAGGCTGGCTCCGGCTCTGGGCGCAATGATCCCACCAAGCCAGATCCAGCGCGGCCTTGGCAAATGGGTTGCCCTTGACGCAGGACAAAAGCGCCTGCAGATCTTGGCCCGAGGACACCGTCTTGCCCAGTACCAAGGGAGCCAGGACATCACGCAGAATCATGAAGACGCCCGCGGCCCATTCGGGACTGTAGGAGGGAAACTGCAACGGACAGGATTCACCCCAGCCGCAAAGGCCCGCTGAATCAATCCGGACCAGCACACTGTGGATGGAATCGTCACTGCCATAGGCCGTGGTCCAGGGGGCAATCAACGGCATCGAAACATGGAATATTTCGATTCTCTCGATCTTTTGTCCAGTCGCCATGGTTCAATTCTTATCCCCGGCATCCCCCGGCGCCGGAGGCAACCAGTGGAAACAAAGCGCTGACAGCGCAGAGCCCGGGCTCGGTAAAATTGTCTTCATGGTGCTGATGGACCGCCGGCTACGACAAGTGACTTGACGTGCCACCCATAAGACAGCTGACCGGACTCCGGGCAGTGACAACTCTTTCCCGTAAATTTCTGCACCGCCTCAGCGGCCCAACTCATCACGGGTGCATGGCCAATGGCGTTGTTTAAGGGAATGGGCTTTATCCGGTGGTCATCTTGGTCATGCTGCGCCCGCGCCGAACGTCCCGCCTTATTTATGCAACGCCGCCAATTCATCCGAAACGTCTCCTGCCTGGCCACCGGGGCGATGGGCCGCGCCGCATTGCGGGCCGGGGAGAGTTTCCCGGCCGCGCCAGCGACCTCCCTGCCAGAGGCGTTCAACCGGGTGCAGTTTTTCAACGTGCAGGAGATCACACCGGCAACCGACAATGAGGGGTGGCGCCTGTGCCGGGTGCCGGCTCCAGTGTGGGTAAAACTCAACGACAGCGCCCGGAAGCGGGCCTATTCCCCGGCGGGGTGTGAAATCCGGTTCAACCTCGTCGGCGACGAGGCCCGCATCCTGCTCAAATTTGTCGAAACCCGGGGCGAACCCGCCCGCTGGCTGTCCGTCCTAGCCGAAGTCTGCCACGGTGATTTTTCCGCCGGCTGGGCGGAGGTGCGCGACACCTAGACCGAGTTGGTGATCCGGCGGCCCGCCGCGTTGCTCGCGGCGGTCGCCGGCTCCCTTCCCCATTGTTTCGATCCGGAGCTGGTGCGCGTGCTTCTGCCGCTACATCCGGAAGTCCGCATCAAGTCGATCACGGGACAGGTGGTGCCGCCACGGCCCGGGCAGACGCCATCCCGCCGCTACCTGGCGTATGGCTCCTCCATCACCAATGGCTTCGCGGCGGCGAAACCCGCCGACGCCTATCCCGCACGCATCTCACGCCTTCTCGGGGTGGACAGCCTCAATCTCGGCCTCGGCGGCGGCGCGCACCTCGAACCGGCGATAGCGGAGTTTATCGCCGGGCGCGACGACTGGGATTTCGCCTCGCTGGAGATGGGCATCAATCTTCTCGGCGGGACGCACACGGTTGACGAATTCCGGTCACGGGTGGCCGGGTTCCTGCCTCACATCGCCCAGCGCCGGCGGGACAAATGGATCTTTTGCATCGACCTGTTCACCTGCATTGACGACGTAAGGGCCAACCCCGTGATCACGGAATACCGCACGATCGTACGCGAGGCGGTAAAGGCGCTCGATTCACCCCGTCTGGTGTATCTTGATGGCCGTCGGCTGCTGACCGATCTTGCCGGCCTCTCGACCGATCTGCTTCATCCGACCTCGGAGGGTTTTGCGGAGATCGCAACCCGCCTGGCTACGGAGATGAAGCGGGCAATGGGAAATGCGGGCTGATACGAAATACACTTCGACCTGGCATTAAACCGGCAGGAGCACGGGCAGCGAACCGAGAAGAGGCCACCTCAAAAGTGGCTTCTGCCCCAGACGACAAAAGGCCCCCGCGGCAGGCGAGCAAAGGCCGGCCGCTGACCAAAATCCTGTCCCCTCATCTTGCGAATAGCACTTTTCAGCGAAAGAAAGGCACCGGCATCTAGCCCAAATTCTCGAGCAATGCGAAGACCGCCTCATCCCGGCGTTTTCCGTGAATGCTCTAGAGAGGGCACTCCACTACCATCTGCTCCCTTGCAAAAGGGCTGTCTGTCGCGACGCGTTCACTTTCGCGCTTCTTCCGTTGGCTAAGGCGTTGGGGGTATCTGTCTGTCCTGCCGAAGCAAGCTCCGGGGTATTGAATCCACCACGAATATAAAGGGCCTTGGCATCCATGTTCATCAGTGAAATTCGTGGCAGGATTCAAGTCAGATTCATCGGGTCCACGTCGAGCACTTGGGTGACATCGTCCGGCCATTTGACTCCGCCTTGCAGCCGGACGAGCTCGGGCACGACTTCCGTGGCCCGGGCGCAGAAATACCAGACCTGGTAGCGATACTCGTCTTTCACCTTCTCGATGGGCGCGGGAGTTGGCCCGCGGATCTCCACGGCGCCACCCAATGCCTTTTCGACCTGCTTCACCCAGTGCTCGGCGAAAAACTTGATCTTCTCCGGGTTCGGGCCGCGGAAAAGATGGTGGATGAGATGCCGGTAGGGCGGATAGTTAAACTTTTTGCGCACGGCCAGCTCGGCGGCGGCGAAGCCGTCGAAGTCGGCCTTCTTCGCGAATTGGATGGCGTCGGCCTTCGGCGTGAAAGTCTGCACCACCACCTCCCCCGCCCGGTCGCCCCGGCCCGCCCTGCCCGCCACCTGCACCAGCAACTGGAAAGTGCGCTCGTTGGCCCGGAAATCCGGCACGTGCATCGACAGGTCGGCGTCGACGAGCCCGACCAGCGTGACATTGGGAAAATCCAGCCCCTTGCCAATCATTTGCGTGCCGATGAGCACGTCGATCTTGCCTGCACGGAAGTCGCCCAGAATTTGCCGGAACCGGTGTTTCTTCGACATGGTGTCGGTGTCCATCCGTTCGAGCCGCGCGCGCGGGAGCACCCGGCGCACCGCCTCCTCGACCCGCTGCGTGCCGAGGCCGCGCCAGCGGATGTCGGGGGCGGCGCACGCCGGGCACACGGCCGGCGCGCCGCGCTCCTGGCCGCAGAGGTGGCACTTCAACGTCTCGTCGGCGCGGTGGTAGGTCATCGCCACGCTGCAATGCGGGCATTGCTCCACGTGCCCGCACTTCCGGCAGAGCATGCTCGACGAGTAGCCGCGGCGGTTGATGAACAGGATCGTCTGCTCCTTGCGTTCGAAGCGCTGGTGCATGTGGTCCACCAGCAGCCGCGAGAGCGTCACTAGCTCGCGCGAGCGCATGACCTCGATGCGCATGTCCACGATCTGGATGTCGGGCATTTTCTTGTCGTCCACCCGCTTGGTCAGGACGTTCAGCTGGTATTTGCCGGAATGGACGTTGGCGAACGACTCCAGCGAGGGCGTCGCCGAGCCGAGCAGGCAGACGGCACCGGCCAGCTTGGCGCGGTAAACCGCCACATCGCGCCCGTGGTAGCGTGGCGTCTCATCTTGCTTGTAGGCCGGCTCGTGCTCCTCATCCACCACGATGAGCCGCAGGTCCCGCACCGGGGCGAAGACCGCGGAGCGTGCACCGACCACGACCCTCGCCTGCCCGGACGCCAGCGCGGTCCAGCCGTCGAGCCGCTCGCCCTCGCCGAGGTGGCTGTGCCAGACGACTGTTTTATGTCCGGCCGATTCAAAACGGCCGCGCAACCGCGCCACGGTCTGCGGCGTCAGCGCAACCTCGGGTACGAGGTAGATGGCGCTGCCGCCGGTCGCGAGCACCTGCTCCACAGCGCGGAGATAAACCTCTGTTTTGCCCGAGCCGGTGACGCCGTGCAGCAGGTGCACGGCAAATTTCCTGCGCGTCAGGCTGTCGGCCACGGACTTCACCACGGCGCCCTGCTCTTCGTTGAGCTTGGGCGGCAGGCCGGTGACGATTTCGCCGCCGGTCCAGTTGTCGGCGTAGGCCACGCGCTCCACATGGCGCGCCTCCTCCCGCACCAACCCGCGCTTGATGAGTGCGTTCGCGACCACAGCGGTCGTGCCGAGTCGCGACAGCACCAGCGATTTTTTGACGGGACGGAACTGCTGTTTGAGAAAATCGTAGAGCTTGGCCTGCTTCGGCGCTTTCCGGGCGAGCGCGAGGTGTTCGTCGGGCGACAGCACGCGCTTCACCGCGAGGTATTTCTCCGACTTGAGCCGCGCCCCATCGCGCACCGCCGCGGGGATCATCGCCTCGAGCACGCTCTCCATGCGGGCGGCGTAGTAGCTGTGCATCCAGCGGGCGAGTTCGATCAGGTCGGGTGTCAGCGCGGGGAATGCATGCAGCACGCCGCTGACTGGCTTGAGTTTCTCCGGCGGACAATCGGCGATGGCGTTCGTCTCCAGCACGAGGGCGAGGTGCGAGCGGTTCACAATGGGCACGCGCACCAGCGAGCCGGGGCGCACGGCGGCGCGCAGCGCGTCCGGCACCTTGTAGTGCAGGAGCTTGTCGAAACCCGCCAGCGGCTGGACGCCCACAATCATCGCCCCATGTTGAGAACGGGCCGCGGGGCGAGGCAATGTGTTTCAATAGAACATTTGCGGGCGGGGTCGCCCGCGCTCCAGCCAGCCATTTCTTGGAGCCAAGGCGACCTCGCCGTGGTAGAGCCTGCAGTTTGATTTTGACAGCCGAAGCAGCCCGCGCCGACATTCCAGCCCATGAGCTCCGAGTCATCCCGCGAAAAGTTCCAAGCCTACCTGACGCAACAGGGCCTGCACGTGACGAACCAGCGCCTGGCCATCTTTGATGCCGCCCTCGCCCAAAAGGAGCATTTCACCGCGGAGCAGCTGCTCGACCGCGCCCGGACGATCGACGACTCGGTGTCGCGCGCGACTGTTTACCGCACCCTGCCGCTGATGACCGAGAGCCAGATCCTCCGGGAGGTGGACATCGGCTCCGGCGAGAAATTCTACCTCCCCGCCTCCAGCGGCAACACGCAGGTAGCGCAGGTGGTCTGCGTGGATTGCGACAGGATTTTTGAAATCAGCGCCCCGTTCATGGAGTGGTATGGCAGCACCGTCTCGCTGAAGCTCGGCCTCAAGCCGATTTCGCAACGACTGCAGGTCAGCGCCCACTGCATCGCCTATCGCTCGAGCGGACGCTGCCCGAACCGCTTGAAGAAGTAACCATGGCCAAGACTACCAAGGCCGATCCTCAGTTTGAAATCGAATTTTTTGAGGCGGTCTACCGCCGCTGCCCGGACTATGTGGAGGTGGTCGGCCTGCTCGGCGGGCTCTACACCAAGGTTGGCCGCATTGCCGACGGGTTGAAGATGGACCGCAAGCTGGTGCGCCTCGAGCCCGACAACCCAACGGCACACTACAACCTGGCCTGCAGCCTGGCGCTGTGCAAAAAGCGGCCCGACGCCCTGCGCTCGCTCCGCCAGGCCGTGTCACTCGGCTACGACGACCTCGACTGGATGCAGCAGGATCCCGATCTGGAGTTGCTCAAGAACGACCCGGAGTTCCTGCAACTGCTCCGCCAGCTCAAGCCGCAGAGCTGAGCAAAATTGAGGCGGGACTATCAGTCCCGCGGGTGTTGGCAGGAGCCACAGCGACCTCGCTGTGGTTGTCAGATTCCGCGGCGGGGTCGCCCGCGCTCCGGGCCTCGCGGGACTAATAGCCCCGCCGCCAAGTCAAATGCTCTCATCGCAGCCCAAAGACCTGCTGGAGCATGGTGGTGAGATCGGCGCCGGGCAGATAGCCGGACCCGTGCGGCTTCACGAGCGACTTGCAGCGGGAGGCGCGAACCAGCGCCGATTCCACCACGACGATCTGCACGGCGTTGGCGCGCATCCCGGCGACCTCCGCCGGCGTGAGTGGGGTCCACGCCAACGGCAGTCCGGTGGCGTTGCATTCCACCTCCCAGCCGACGACCAACCCGGCCGGCCGGGGCCGGCGCAGGAGCGACGGATAGCGCGAGATGAAATCCGGCACGCGGCTGGTGGCCACGCGCACGCGCACAACCGGGTGCAGGCGGTCGAGATATTCCTGAAAGTTATCCACCTGACGGCTACGCCACTGCCGGAGGAAATCCTGCGGGTCGAGGCCCATCAGGTTCATGCCGTTCCACGGACCGTGTTCGTTGGGGCTGCCGAATTTTTTCCACGCATACCACGACGCGAAATTCTGCGTCATCATCAGCCCAATCTCAAAATGCAGGTGCGCGCGGTCCGGGGGGATGGCGTAGCCGCCCGCGCTGCGGCCCATCGTGGCGATGACCTGCCCGCGCTGCACGAACACGCCGGGGCGGAGGCCGGGCTCGACCCGCGCGAGGTGCCCGTAAAGCGTGTAGACGGCCGGCGTGACGCCCGGGTGCTCCAGGACAATATAACGGCCGTAACTGCTGTCGCCGGCGCGGGGGTTCACGTGGCGCACGACGCCGTCCATCGCCGCCGTGATTTTGTCGACCGGCTCGCCGCGCACGTCGCGCCCCACCGGCCGGAGGTCGAGCCCCTCGTGGAACTGCGTGCCGTTGCTGCGCACGCAGCCGAACAGTCCGGACTCGGGCTCGCCCGAAACCGTCGGCTGCACCCAGCCTTCGTAGCCCCGGCCCTGCTCCCACGCGCGGTTGGGCGTCGGCCAGCTGAAGTCGATGCGTTGGGCGGCCGCAAAATTCGCGGCAAAAAAGCCGAGGGCGAATAACGCGACTTTGGACACGGCCATCAGCGGGCTTTCTTGGCGATCTCGGCCGAGGTGCGTTTGAGCTGCTCCGCCAGCGGCGGCAGGTCGGCATCGGGCACCTCGACGAAAATCAGCAGTGCCCCCTCTCCGATCAGCTGGTCGATGCGGCGCGCGCCGATTGGCGTGTCGTTGAGCGTCAGCACCAGCCGCCGGCCGAGGGCGGAGACGGAAAGCCGGTGGAGGTCGCGCGCAGCGGCCGGCGTGAACTGGAATTGCAGGCACCAGCCCAAGTCCACCCGGACCAGCCCGACCTGGACGATGTCGTATTCGACGAGGACCGGCTTGGGATTGACCTGCAGCGTGATCCTGCTGACCGGCAGTTGCACGGGCACACCGGCGGTCCCCGGACGGGCCTCAAGGAAAAAACGCGCCACCAGCGGCTCATCCAACGGCGACGGTTGGGGCGTCTGGCAACCCGTCACCAGCAGCACGGTGAGCAGGGCAAGAAGAGGAAGAGGTCGGAATGGCGCAGTCATTGCAGGGAGTCACGCATAAGTCGGATAATGAAGCAAACCAGCCATCATAGACCCACTCTGACCGGTGACTCGAACGCCTCAAGGATTTCCGCACCGATGGCGTCGGCCACCAGCCGGCCGGGGCCGGTGAGGCTGATGCGTCCCTCGGCAGTGGCCACCAGGAGCCCGCCAAACAGCAGTTTCGGTAGCAAATCCTCCAACCCGGCCCAGTGCGGCGTGGGCCAGCGCCGGCGCAACCGCGGCATCGACACGCCGTGGTTCATCCGCAGGCCGAAGATCACGGAGTCGGCGGCGAGCAGGTCGTTCGTCAGCACCACCCGGTCGCTGGTGGCGCGACGGCCGTCGGCCACTTCCGCCAGCCACAGCGCGAGGTCCGCCGGGTTGCTACTACGCCAGCCGTTGTGTTGCGAGGCGGCCGAGGGTCCGAGCCCAACCCACTCATGCATCTGCCAGGTGTTGAGATTGTGTCGACAGGCGTGGCCAGGGCGAGCGAAGTTCGAGATTTCATACTGTGCGTAGCCGGCGTCGGCGAGGATGGCCCAAGTCTGCACGTAGAACAACGCCTCCTTGGCCGCGTCGAGCTTCACCTTGCCCTGAGAAAGCTTCACCCACAACGCGGTGTCCTCCTCGAAGGTCAGGCAGTAGGTCGAGAGATGGTCAGGCGCGAGCCGCCGCGCCTCCTCCAGGTCAGCACGCCACTGCGCCTCGGTCTGGTTGGGCAGGGCGAACATCAGATCGAGGTTCACGCTGGTAAAGCCTTGGGCGCGGATGAGGTCGTAGGCCCGGTAGACCTGATTCGGAGTGTGCTGTCGGCCAAGCGCGTCGAGCAGCCCGGCGTCAAAACTCTGCACTCCCAGCGAGATGCGGGTGACGCCTAGTTGCTCGAACACCGTCAGCCGGTCCTCAGTCACTGTGGCGGGTGCGAGTTCGACCGTCCACTCGTCGGGCGGGCCGCCGCAGTAAAGCAGCATGGTGCGGCCGAGCCGCTCGATTTCCTCCGGCCGGAGGAGACCGGGGGTGCCTCCACCCCAAAAGGCGGTTGCCACCCTGCGATTGGCCCATTCGACGAGGCCTGCTTCCGTTTCCACCCCATCAAGATACCGCCGCACAGCGTCGCCCTTCGGCACGGTTTGGTAGAAAGCGCAGAAGTCACACGTCGTCGCACAGAAGGGCACGTGGACATAAACGCCGAGAGGCGCCTGCGCTTTTTCTTGCCCTGAGGGGATTTCGACCATTATGAAACTCGTCAATTTACGATCGGCCAACAGCCTACGCGGCCGCGGCGGTCATTTACCCAAATGCACAAGACTCCCTTCCTTCACGCGAGCAGAATTTTCTCGGCCATCACCGCGGCGCTCCTGCTGCTGGTGCTGACCGGCTGCAATTCCACCATCACGAATCTGACGCCGGACACCGTCCCCGCCAATCCGTCGCAGATCTACACCATAACCGCCAGTTTCCGGCCCGTGAACAGCCAGATCGACGTCAGCAGCATCGCGCCGCGTATCATAATCGACGGCCAGAACTACAAGATGACCAAGAGCGCCGTCGGCTCGGACATCTGGGAGTTCGAATACCAGATCCCCGCCGGCCGCGCCGCGGTCTCCTACTACTTCATCTGCAACTACCGCCTGAAGAACGGCACCACGACCAGCGAGGTTTATTCCGAACTACAGACCATGAAGATCGCCAAGCGCTACGTCATCCGTTCCGAGGCCACGCGTGCCCCAGTCGGCTCGCGCGTC
The DNA here is from genome assembly GCA_009695095.1 of Lacunisphaera sp. Taxonomy (GTDB): domain Bacteria; phylum Verrucomicrobiota; class Verrucomicrobiia; order Opitutales; family Opitutaceae; genus Lacunisphaera. Next base: position 78,666 of record SIBQ01000007.1, on the reverse strand, counting down.
AGCATCCTCGGCGCCGGTTTCACGACGTCTGACTTGGTGTATTTCGACCGCACGCCCACCCGCACAGTCTTTGAATCGGCCAGCTCGCTCAGCTTCTTCGTGCCAGTGGTCGAGCCCGGCCACACCTACAAGCTCAGCGTCATGGGCTCCGGTGCCAGTCTCGACGTCGGCTCGTTCCGCGTCGACGCCATCAGCTTCCAGGTAACGCCCTCCGCCGTGGTGCTCCGCCAGGGCGAGCAGCAGGCGCTGACCTTCACCATCCCCAACCCGGCGCCCGCCGGCGGCATGCTGATCGATGTCACGACCGACGTGCCTGTTAGCATCGTGATGCCCGAGGTGATGGTGCCCGCCGGCCAGACCAGCGTCACGGTGCCGGTCCAGGGCGGCAAACCCGGCAACGGCTCGCTCTTCTTCCGGAGCAGCGCCGGCGAAAGCTCGGTCGCGGTCACTGTCACGGCCTATTAAGCGCGTAAGATGCCGTGGGGGCAAAGCCCGATACGCGGCCTCACGCGGTCCTTGTAGTCAAATCGGAGCGTGGCGAAGCGTTGCGCGGCGCATCTTTTCGCCGCATTGTTGGCCGACGGACTGTGTCGCGATCTAGCTGTGAGTCGTCAGGACGTTGTCCTCCAGTTTGAGACTGGAGATGGGTGGTAAGCGGTGTAGTGATCGGTGGGGCCGATGCCAGTTATCACGGTGGAGCCAGTGCGAGAGTTGGTCGGAGTGAGCGTAGGATTGAGCATAGGCCCATTCACGCAGGGAGGACTGGATAAAGCGTTCCGCTTTGCCATTGGTTTTTGGAGTGTAGGACCGGGTGCGGAGATGGCGCAGACCAAGTGCCTGGCAGGCCAGGCGGAAGGCCGCCGACCTGTAGCAACTGCCGTTGTCTGTCATGACCCGCTGCACCGTGACGCCGAGACGAACGTAGCTGGCCACGGCGGCTTGGAGGAAAGCGACGGCACTTCCCTGGCATTCGTCCGGGTGGACCTCGGCGTAGGCCACCCGGGAGTGGTCGTCGATGCAGACGTGGACGCATTCCCAGCCGGCCCCACGGGTGTGATCGCGAGGATCACCGGTCATGCGGTGGCCGGCCCGCTCGATCCGACCGAGCTTCTTGATATCGAGGTGGAACAACTCACCCGGGGTGGCGCGCCCGTAGCGCACCACGGGCACCGCCGGGGACGGCGCCAGACGCGCCAATGTGCGCAGCATCCGGCTGAGCGTGGCCTCGGATAGACCGATGCGCAGCGCGATCTCCGCATAGGTCAGACCCTGTTGGCGCAGCGCGATGGCCTGGTTATGCCGGCCTGGCACAATCCGCCCGGGACTGCGGTGCAGCCGCGAGGAGCACTCCTGGAGTCCAGCGCCGGTTTGATAACGGGCGACCCATTTGCGCACGGTCCGCGGGCAGACGCTGAAGGCGGCAGCTGCCGCCTTCAGCGTCTGCCCCTCCTCCAGCACTAACCGCACGATGTCCGCTCGACTAAGTGGTGTGGTCCGGGCATTGTGATGCATGTCCTTCTGATGTCTCCTGAGTTGGATGTTTCATCTTCCAACCCATCTCTCTCAAACTGGCGCCAGAGGGACAACCTCCTGAAACCTCACAGCTAGAGCGAGCCGCTATTGCGGGAGCTCGCCGCCACGCTGCGTCGCAAGTTCGGGGTCAAGCGCACCACCATACCCCAGCTCGAGGAATATCGCCGGTGCGCCCAGCTGGTGAAGCCGGTGCCGCTGGCTCCGCCAGTCTGCCGCGACCCGGATGGTGATACCGCTCTTGCCGCTGCCGTAGCTGCAAAGGCCGAGGACTTGACCAGCGGCGACGCTGACCTGCTTTGTCTGAAAACTCATCAAGGCATTCGGATCCTGCCGCCCTGGCAGTTTCTGGAAGGGCTGGACCGCCGGCGGTGAGCATTGCCAGCGTTTCATGTTGGTTTTTACGGCGGGACCGGCCAAGGATGAGCACCGCCTTCATGCCGACCGAACCGACCCAGGTGACCCTTGCCGTCTTTGAACTGTGCCTCCTGCTGGCGGGCGGGGTGCTGGTCTACCGGCTGCTGTTGATTCCGGCAAAACGTACCCGCTGGCTTGGCAGCAACCGGCTGGCGCCCTGGCCGGTCACGCTGCCGGAATTCCTGCTGTTCGTGGTGCTGCCCATCCTCAGCGGCTACCTGTTTCAGGGCGTCTTGCGTGCCCTGTTGCGCGACACCATAGTCGCCTCTCCTGACCGCGAGGGGTTGCAGATTATTGTCTATGGCGCCGGCTTCAACGGCGGGGCGCTCCTGAGCCTGCTGCTTTACCCCTCCCTGCGCAAGGGCTGGGCGACCGTCCCGGGAACGGCTCGGTCCGAGATCCCGTCCGGGCCAACCCTGCCTTGGTCCAAGGTGGCGCTCCACGCCGGGGCCACCCTGCTGGTCGTCCTGCCTGTGATCACCATTCTGAGCCTGGGTTGGACGTGGCTCGTGCGCCAGCTGGGGCTGTCCGACAAACCACAGGACCTCATAGCGGTTTTTGCCAACACCCGGTCACCCCTCATATTTGCCGGAATGTTTCTCGTCTCTTGCGTGCTGGCACCGCTGTTCGAGGAGCTGCTCTTCCGTGCCGGACTCTACCGTTTCTTCCGGCAGAGACTGGGCCGGAGCTGGGCATTGGTGATCAGCGGCTGCCTGTTCGGCGCCCTGCACGACAACTGGGTGAGTTTCCCGCCCCTGGCCGTGCTGGGTGTGATTTTCGCCCTGGCCTATGAGGCGAGCGGCGATATCCGCGTGCCGATTGTCGCCCACAGCTTGTTTAACCTGAACGCCGTCCTCATGGTTCTCTCCGGCCTGTCGCAGAACAGTTCATGAATCCCTTCACCGCCATCCGGGCCGAATCGGTCACCGCCCACGGCGAACTCCGTCTGATCGCCGAGATCCGCCGCTGGCTGGGCAAGACATCGCCCAAGTCGCCCTTCGGCATCGGCGACGACTGCGCGGTCATCCCGCCGACGAAGCGCTACCAGCTCGTCACGACCGACCCTGTGCTCTACGGGCAGCATTTCGACGACACCGTGCCGCCGCGCGCCGTGGGGGCGAAACTGCTCAAGCGCAACCTGAGCGACGTCGCCGCCATGGGCGGCCGGCCCGTGGCTGCCGTGGTCGCGCTCGCCCTGGCGCCTGACACCCGCGTCGGCTGGCTGCGTGAATTCCATCGTGGGCTCGCTGCCTGCGCCCTGCGCCACCGGGTGAAGATTGTCGGCGGCGACATCACGCAGGCACCGGCCGGATTCTTCGGCGCGTTCCTCACCCTGCACGGCGTATCCACCGGCCCGCGGGTAGTCACGCGTGGCCGCGCCCTGCCCGGCGACCGCATCTACGTGACCGGCGCGCTTGGCGGCAGCCTTCTCGGCCACCACTATAAATTCACCCCCCGGCTGGCCGAGGGCGCCTGGCTTGCCCGCCAGAAAGAGGTCTGCGCGATGATGGACGTGAGCGACGGCCTCGCCAAAGACCTCAACGCCCTCACGCCCGACGGCCTGGCCCCGGCGCTGATCGGGTCCGCGATTCCCATCCGTGAGGCGGCACGGCGCTGTGCGCGGGTCACGAAGCAAGCCCCGCTCTTCCACGCGCTGGGCGACGGCGAGGACTACGAGCTGCTGATCATAGTTTATTATCGCGCGGACAAGGACAGGTTCGAGCGCAATTGGAAGAAACGCTTCCCGCGGGTGAAGCTGTCACTCATCGGCACTTTCGCGCGGAAGGACAACATGCCCACCGGCGCGCTGCGCCTCGTGGACTACCGCGGCTATGAACATCTGCGGTGAAAGACATTCCAGACAATTTCCCTAGGAGCAAACAGAGAGCGCAGAGAGAACTAGTGCTCTTTCACTCTGGCACTTTTCCCTCCGTCTCCTCCTGTTTAACATCCGTGCCCAGCCGTGTTATCCGTGGCTAAACTCCTTCCTCCTGTCCTGTTCCGCTCGTCATGAGCAATATTGAGAAACTCAAAAAGGGTGTGACCACTGATTCGGCGGAGCAGACGCGCGGACTCGCCACGGAGTTGGCCGCCACGCTGCCGCCCGACACGACGCTCGCGCTGCATGGCGACATGGGCGTGGGCAAGACGACTTTTGTGCAGGGCCTGGCTCGCGGCCTCGGTGTGGTGGAACACGTGACCAGCCCGACGTTCGCCATCTATTCGGTCTATCGCGGCACGCCAAACCGGCTTGTGCATCTTGACGCCTACCGGCTGGAAAACGAGCGGCAGGTCGAATCACTGCTGCTGGAGGAGTTTCTGGTCAGCCCCTACTGCCTCGCGGTGGAGTGGCCGGAGAAAATCGGCGCGTGGCTGCCGGCCAATGCGTGGCACCTGACTCTCTCGATTGAGGACGGGGACAAGCACCGGGTGGTATTGCGGTAGGGGCCGTTGACCCCAACAGCCCGGGCCTTCAGTGATTTCGCGGGCGGAGTCGCCCGCGCTCCAACCTTGGAGCCACAGCGAACTCGCTGTGGAAAAATCAATCTTGGGCTTCGGGCTTGGGTTCCTTGGCGGGTGCGACCGCTTCGGTTGCGGGCGCTGTTTCAACCGCGGGCGCCGGTTCCTCCGCAGTTGCCGGTGCGGTATTGGGAGTGGCCTCCGCGGTTGCAGAGGCTTCTTCGGCCGTTTTGTCCGCCGAAGCCACGGCGGGAGATGGCGCCTCCGGAAAATCGACCGGGTCGTTCTCCTCGTCACTCGCCTCGGCCTTCTTGGCGGATTGCGGGGCCATCGGCGGCGAGGCGAAGAGTTTGCCGTCGGAGAATTCCGTCACGTAGCCTTCCATGACGAGCCAGCGCAGGTCGTTGCTCATCTTGCGGAGCTTTTCGGTCTGCTCCCGCGGCAGGACCAGGAAGGGCGCTTGTGATTGCGGCGTGCCTTCGGGCAGGGGCGCGGCGGCCAAGGCCGCGGTCACGTCGAGCCCGAGGAAGTTCTTCGGCAGGTCCTTCACGTGCCCCATCGGGTGCTTCTCGATGAACTCGATCAGCACGGTGATGGACTCGGAGAAAACCTGGCCCGGCACGCGAAAGCGGCGCTTCACGGCGCAGGCATAGGAGATGCCGCGCGAGCCCTTCTTGAAGATGGTGAAGCCCTCGCGGCGCAGGCGTCCGCGCAGGGCGTTGGCGGTGTCGAGCGGGAAGCCGCGCTGGCGCTCGACGTGGCCCTCGACGGCGCGGCGGATTTCGCCCGGCGGCAGCTTCTCGATGAGTTTGCCGTGGAAACGCACCCTCTCGACGGCTCGCACGATCTTGTCGCGCGCGTTGGCCAGCAGGTGCAGGCGGGCGTCCTCGATTGTGTCGAAGGTGAGGGCCGCGGGGGCCGGCGGAATCGTGACCGCGGAGGTTGGGGTGGCTTCCGCTTTCGCCGAGGCCACGGCGGAGGGTGAGGCTGGAGCCTCAGCGGGTTGGGTTACTGCATCAGACGTGGACGTGGTCGCAACCTCAGCTGGAACAGGTGCAACGGCCGGAGTGGTTTCCATCGGCGGAGTGGTGGGCGGCTTCGCGACCGGGGGTTTCCAGGTGTAGCGCACGGCCTTCTTCATTTTTTCCATCCACTGGGCGATGACCTCGGGTTCGCGCGCGGAGACAATGCTCTCGCGGAACCGCTCGAAGGGCGTGAGGCTGAGCTTGGCGGCGTGATGTTGCTGCAAAACCTGCTGGTAGCGGTGGTGGTTGGGCGGCCCGAGCAGCTCGCCGGTGATGCCGCACTTGTTGATGATCGGAAAATTCCCCTTCGGAGCCTCGACTTCGACCTCCTGCGTGTCGAAGAAAGCACCGAGGTTGTTGTTCAGCACGTGCTGGATGGCCGCGTCCTCCGTGTCGAACGGCAGGTGGTCGGGCTGCGACATGAAGAGCGGAGCGGGCGCGTGGGATTGCTTGGCCGGAGCCTCTCCCTCGGCGGTGGGCGCTCCCTGGGGCGGCTGTTCGGGGCGCTCGGGCCGGGCGCGCTGGATCACGATGACGAAGCGGTCGTTCTTCTCGAGTACCGCCTTGGTGATTTCAAAAAGCTGGTAGGTGCGACAGGAGGCGCGCACGGCCTTCACCATCGCGTCGAAACCGGTGTCCTCGGGATAGCAGGTCGCGACAAAATACGGGCTGATGTAAGGCGCGCGGTCGAATTGCTGGCCACCGCCGCCGCGGAAATCACGGCGCGGTCCGCCCGGGCCGCCGCGGTCGAAACGCTGGCGGTCGCCGCCCGGCGGCTGGCTCTCGCCGGCCGGTGTGCCGGTGGCGGGCCCCGGCGCGCCTGTCATTGGGCCGGCCAGCTTATGGTGGGGGCGACGGTCAAGCGGCGGAGCGCCACGACCGCTGTTGCCCGGGCGCCCAGGCCGGTCGCCGCGGTCAAAATCGCGTTCACGGCGGCCAGAGGAAACCGGTTTTACCTCGGTCCATTGGGTGCCGAAGTTGAAAGTCTGCAACTGGCTGAGGTCGATTTTGTTCAACCCCGGTTCGTTGGCTTCGTTGGCGGGCTTGGTGTCGTCCATGAAAGAGCGGAATAACGGGCGTGGATACCCGGTAAAAGTCGTAGGGTGGCTAGGTGTTCCGCGACACAGGTCAGGCGCGCGGTAAAGCAATAGATTGCCCTGAGTTGAAACCGCTACGCAAGCGCTTTTCTGAGCTTTACAAGGCTGGGCGGATTTACCTAAGTCACCGCTCCCAAGGTTGGGCATGCTCGGGTGGTGGAATTGGTAGACACACACGTTTGAGGTGCGTGTGCCGTAAGGCGTGCAGGTTCGAGTCCTGTCCCGAGCACCAGCCAGTTACCGGACAATGAGAATCCGGAATTGGCGCACAATGGACTGGCAATCAATGGCGAAGGCTGCCGTCCGTAGGCTTGCCGGTGGACGGCCTTCCCCTCCACGTTCATATCCTGACCTACGTTCACCTCATTGAGGGTGGGCATCTAAGGCAGCAGCAATACGCTGAAATCACTCGCAACCTTGAAAACGCCCGACTGTCCACTACGAAGGCAAATCACCCCACCCCCGTAAATTCAGACCTTGTCACCTGATTGCCTATACTGGCTTCGCTGTCGAGCAGACGGCCATAGCCTTTGAGAAGTATCTTAAAAGCGGCTCAGGGAAGGCATTTCTCAAGAAACACTTCATACGGGCTCGATAGCAGCCGCTGCCCTTATGACCGAAATCCCGCCCTACGCATTTGACCGCGAGGATTTTCTGGCGAAGCTATTGCGCCTCAACCGCCCATGAAATCCGACGCCATCAAGCAGGCCCTGCTCGAATCCTACGCCCGTGACGGCGGCATCAACCACCTCGATGGCGTAAACCTGCCCTCGCAGGACGTGGTCAGTGATCTGGCCCGCGACTTCATGCATGTGCTGTTCCCCGGGTATTTCGAGCAGACCAGCCTGGCACAGAAGGACGTACCCGCGTGGCTTGACCGCCTGCTCGCCAAGATTGACCAGCGTCTGATTACTGAGATCGAGAAAAGTCTGCGCTTCGCCCAGGATGACGATCCCGCCGCCAACGCCCGCCGGATCGCGACGGAGCTGCTCACGCAACTGCCGGAAATCCGCCGCGTGGTGAAGACCGATGTCACCGCGGCGTACACCGGCGACCCCGCGGCCCGCAGTGTCGAGGAGATCATCGTCGCCTACCCTTGCGTGCTCGCCATCTCCCTCCAGCGCATCGCTCATGTGCTCTACCAGCTCGGGGTGCCGTTGCTGCCGCGCATGCTGACCGAATACGGCCACGAGCGCACGGGGGTGGACATCCACCCCGGTGCGAACATCGGCACGCACTTCTTCATCGATCACTGTGCGGGCGTCGTCATCGGCGAGACCGCCTTCATCGGTAATCACGTGAAACTTTACCAGGGCGTAACGCTCGGCGCAAAATCGTTCGAGGTTGATGGCGCGGGCAATCCGGTGAAAGGCGGGAAACGCCACCCCAACATCGGGGACCATGTGACCATCTACGCGCACGCCACCATCCTTGGCGGCGACACCCGCATCGGCGCGCATTCCGTCATCGGCGGCAATGTCTGGCTCCTTGAATCCGTTCCCGCCAACAACATCGCCTACTACAAGGGCGACGATCTTGTGATCCGCGCCCGCCAGAAGATGGAATCGCTCGTCGAGGACCCAGACGAGTGGATGATTTAGTAATTTTCTATTCTGGATTCGGGTTTTTCGATTGCCAGTTCCGCTCCGCAAGGTTGAGCCCGGCCTCCGGGACGGGTTCGGAGCGCGTCCGGAGGCCGCGCACCACCCATACGTCTCAGTCGAGTGATCCTACCCGCTACTGCCGCTGTCGCTGTGCCAGCGCGCGCGCAATCTCCGCGGCGAAAAACGGTCCGCGGTAGATCAATCCGGTGTAAAGCTGCACGAGCGTGGCGCCGGCATCGAGCTTCTCGCCCGCCGACACCTCGTCCATGATGCCACCAACGCCGATGATCGGCAGCCGGCCCGAAGTGGCGCGGGCGATGTAATTGATGATTTCCGTCGAGCGCCGCTGCAACGGCCGGCCGCTCAACCCGCCCGCTTCGTTGACCGCTGCCAGCGAGGCAGGCCGCGCAAGGGTCGTGTTGGTCGCGATGATGCCGTCGAGCCGCAGGTCGGCGATCACCTGCAGCACCGTGTCGATCTGCGGGAAATCCAGGTCGGGCGCGATTTTCAAAAACAGCGGCCGGCGCACCTTACCCGCCGCGGTGCGCGCGGCATTCTCCACGACCAGCGCGGCGAGCAGCGGCTGGAGCCACGCGGCGTCCTGCAGCTCGCGCAAGCCCGGGGTGTTGGGGCTGCTGACGTTCACGGCCACGTAGTCCGCGAGATCCGCCAGCAGCCGGAAGCTGCCGAGGTAATCCTCCGTCGCCCGGTCGAGCGAGGTCACCTTGCTTTTCCCGAGATTGATCCCGAGCGGGATTTTTCGCCGGCCCGGGCCGGGGAGCTGCGCGAGCCGCTCAGTCAGCGCTGCGGCGCCGGCGTTGTTGAAGCCCAGGCGGTTGATGATCGCCTCCTCCGTCGGATAGCGGAACGCGCGCGGCTTCTCGTTGCCGTCTTGGGCGTGGAGGGTGACCGTACCGATCTCGACGTGACCGAAGCCCAGAGCGGCGGCGGCGCGCCAGGCGCGGCCGTTCTTGTCGAAACCGGCGGCGAGGCCGACGGCATTGGGAAATTTCAACCCGCAGCACTCCACCGGCCGGTGCAGTTGCGGCGGCAGCTGGTTCACCCGCTCCAGCACCGCGCACAGGGGCCTGATCACGCCCAGCAGGGCCAGCGCGTCCACTCCCACCTCGTGCGCCCACTCCGGATCGAGGCGGAAAAGCGCCGGTTTGACCGCGTGTTGATAAAGCCAGCCCATGTGCCGCGGACAGTGGCATCCCCAGGCCAACTTTCAAGCGTCCGCCCCGCCGCGCCCGGGGAAAATTTTTAGACTTGTTATTTACGCCTTCCAGCCCACCCTGCCGCCAAATTTTACGCCCAGTCTCAAGGGCTGAAAGATTTTCCAAGTTTCTGCGTTTCAAGATTTGACAAGAGCTGAGCTGGCCCCTTTTCGTGCAGCGAAATCAGAACACCAATGGCGAAAGGAACCCCTCAACTCGAATGGTGCATTGTCAGGCTTGGTGAAGACCACAACTGGTGGGTCGCGGAGGTCAGTGATCCCGTCCACTGGGACGTGGACGGCCTTAGCATAATCGACCCCCGGCAGGTGGACCACATCATCGAGCTCATCGACCCGCTGCGCGAATACGGCTTCGACGCCGATATCTTCGAGCGCACCTATATCCCCTTCCGCATCACCAAGGACCTGGGCGAGGGCCGCGTGCGCCTGGCCCGCACCAAGCAGCCCCTGCTGGAGTCCGAGGAAAAGCTTTTCGCCCTGCCCAACGTCATCGACGAGGAGAACGGGCCCTACGCCGACTTCCTCGACCATATCACCCGCCTGCGGGTGAAACAGCTCAATGACCTGCTGAACCTGGAGGAAAAGCTCACTGTGGACGAAGTCGAGGACCAGCTCCGCGAGGCGCAGAACAACGACTTTATGGAGGGCCGGGCCGTGCACCTGTTCCAGGAAATCACCGCCATCCTCGACTTTATGCCCGCCGGCCACGGCGATGAGGATGAAGAGGGCGCCAAGGGCGCCAAGGAGGACGAGGACGACGGCTTGCCCGAGGTCGAGGAAAGCGAGGCGGAAAAACTCAAGAACGACTCCTCCCTCAAGTGGGATGATGATGAGGTGGGCGGGGAAGACAAGGACAGCGCGGACAAGCCCGCGGACAAAGACAAGGACGACGACAGCGAGGAGGCGGAGGAAGACGACGACCGACCGAGCAAAAGCAAACGTAGCCGCTAAAAGGCTTGTTGCCACGATGCGCGCGAGCGTTCAGTTACGGTTCATCCCCATGGTTTCGCCGCGTCTGGCCGGTTTCCTGGCCGCCTTTGTGCTCATTTTCCTGATGGCGGGCTGTGTTACCGACGGTGCCGGCCCGACCCTCGGCGCGAACCCAAGGATCGAGGCCCCCACCCTGTCCGCCCAGCTGCGCCCCGGCGACACGATGATTGTCTCACTGCTCGGCATTCCCGAACCGATCAGCAGCAATGAGCAGATCGACGAGCAGGGCCTCATCCGCCTGCAATATATCGGCGCGGTCACGGCCGCCGGCCTGACAACCTCCGAGCTTTCCCAGGCCATCCGCGACGCTTACATCACCAAGAAATTCTACACAACCCTCGAAGTCTCCGTTAATGTCACCGAGCGCTACATCTATATCGGCGGTGAGGTGCAGCGGCCGGGCCGCATTGTCTGGTCGCCCGATCTCACGCTGTCCAAGGCCGTGCAATCCGCCGGCGGCTTTACCCTCTACGCCAAAGAATCCAAGGTCACCCTCACCCGCGACCGGAAGGCGTATGATTTCGACGTGAAGCTCGGCCAGCGCCAGCCCGAGCAGGATCCGATCCTTTTCCCCGGCGACTCCATCCAGGTGCCCCGCTCGGCGTTCTGATCTCCAGCCTGCCCGATGAGTCTCTTCCAGACGAAGCCCGTCGCCACGCTCATCGTCGAGTCGATCGGCCACGAGCACGGAGGCATGAAGCGCGAGCTCAACGCGCTGAACCTCATCAGCCTCGGCATCGGCTCGGTCGTCGGCGCGGGCATTTTCGTGCTCGCCGGCACTTCCGCCGCGCTCTACGCGGGCCCGGCCATCGTGATGTCCTACATCCTCTGCGGCATTTCCTGCCTCTTCGCCGGCCTGTGCTACGCCGAGTTTGCCACGATGATCCCCGTCGCCGGCAGCGCCTACACCTACACCTATGCGACCATGGGCGAATTCCTCGCCTGGATCATCGGCTGGGACTTGATCCTGGAATATCTCTTTTCCGGCGCCGCGGTGGCCGTCAGCTGGTCGGGCGCCGTGCAGGGCCTGCTCGGGGAGTTCGGCATCACCCTTCCCTCCTTTATCGGCTCGGCCCCGTTTGCGATTGATCGCGCCCATATGGTGACAACTAACTTCGGGCTCTTCGCCTTCGAGCACCATCCCCTGATCGCCACCGGCACCCTCATCAACCTGCCGGCCGTCTTCATCTCGCTGGCGCTCACCGTCGTGCTGGTCATCGGTATCAAGGCATCCGCCAATTTCAACAACACGATGGTCCTCATCAAGGTCGGCGTGCTGCTGGTGCTCATGGCCTACGGCGCATGGTGGATGCTCGGCCACCAGGACATCGTCGCGGCGAACTGGACCCCGTTCATCCCGGCCAACAACGGCACTTTCGGCGAGTTCGGCTGGAGCGGCGTCTTTAAGGGCTCCGCGGTGATTTTCTTCGCCTACGTCGGCTTCGACAATGTCTCCTGTGCCGCGCAGGAAGCCAAAAACCCGCAGCGCGACATGCCCATCGGCCTGCTCGGCACGCTCGCCGTCTGCTCGTTCCTCTTTATCGGCGTCTCGCTGGTACTCACCGGCATGGTCAAATACACCGGTCTCAAAGTGGACGCGCCCTTCATCTTCGCCCTGCAGCAGGTTCACGCCCCCGCTGCGCTCCGGTTTAGCATCGAGATCGCCACCCTCGCCGGCCTCACCTCCGTCGCCCTCATATCCCTGCTCGGCCAGCCGCGCATCTTTTTCTCCATGGCCAAGGACGGCCTGCTGCCCGCCTGCTTCAGCCGGCTGCACCCGCGGTTCCGCACGCCCTACCTTGCGACCATCCTGACCGGCATCGTGTGCGCCATCGTCGCCGGGCTGCTGCCGCTTGATCTGCTGGGCGAACTCATCTCCATCGGCACACTCATGGCTTTCGCGCTCGTCTGCCTCGGCGTGTGGGTGCTGCGGGTCAAGCGTCCCGACCTGTCCCGGCCGTTCCGCACGCCGTGGCTGCCGATCGTTTCGATCCTGGGCGTGGCCACCTGCGTGCTGCAGATGTTCATGCTGCCGCCCGACACATGGCTGCGGCTCGCCATCTGGATGGCCCTCGGCTTCGCCGTCTACTTCGGCTACAGCGTCCGGCACAGCACGCTCCGGCACGGGCCACGGAAGTAGCGCTACCCTTTCAGCGCCTTCGCCACGTCCTTGGCGAAATAGGTCAGGATCATGTCGGCCCCGGCGCGCTTGATCGCCAGCAACGATTCATCACGGCAACGCGCCAAATCGAGCCAGCCGAGTCTCGCCGCCGCCTGAATCTGGGCATACTCGCCGGAGACCTGATACGCCGCCACGGGTTTCTTCGTCGCGTTGCGCACCTCGCGTATAATGTCCAGATATAAGCCCGCGGGTTTCACCATGACGATGTCCGCGCCCTCCTTCTCATCGAGGGCAACCTCGCTGAGCGCCTCACGGCGGTTGGCCGGGTTCATCTGGTAGGTCGCCTTGCTGAGCAGCCGCGTGCCGGCGGCCTTGGCGCTGCCCACCGCGTCGCGGAACGGCCCATAATAGGCCGAGTTGAATTTCGCCGAATAGGCCAGGATGCCCGTGCCGGTGTGCCCCGTGGCATCGAGCGCCTTGCGGATCGCCCCGACGCGGCCGTCCATCATGTCCGACGGCGCGACAAAATCCACGCCCGCATCAGCCTGCAGCACGGCCATTTCGCAGAGGATCGCCACCGTGCGGTCGTTGTCCACGTCGTCGCCCGCCGCCGTCAGCACGCCGTCGTGGCCATGATTGGTGTAGGGGTCGAGGGCCACGTCGGTGATTACCGCCAGCTCGGGCACGGCCTTCTTCACGGCGCGAACGGCGCGCAGGACAAGTGTGGTCTTGTTCAGGGCCTCGGTGCCGTTGGCATTCTTGAGCTTGGGGTCGAGTTTCGGAAACAGCGCCACGGCCGGAATGCCCAGTTTTTGCAATTCGCGGCATTCCCGAACCAGGTCGGTCAGGCTGAACCGGCTGACACCCGGCATCGACGCGATGGGCTCGGGTCGGTCCTTGCCCTCCACGACGAACAGCGGGGCAATCAGGTCCTCGACCCGCAGCACGGTCTCCGTCACGAGGGCGCGGCGGCTGGGTTGCCGGCGCAGGCGCCGAAGACGGTGGGTCAAATCGAGCTTGAAGTTCTTGGCCATGGAAGCGGTGGGCCGGGAGTAAACCACTAATTCGCGCTTATTCACGCTTATCTTTTGGCCGACCAACCAGACAGTATTGCCACAAAAAACACAAAATCAGCCAGCAGGACAAGCTCTCAAGGCGCCTATAGGCGCGCGAAAATCATTCGACCGCAGGCTGGATCATTTTTGTGCTTTTTATGGCAATACTCCGGGGCTTGGATTGAGGCCGTGCGGCTCGACAGGACAACTCGCCCTATCGGCATAATCCGTGGTTGATAGTCTTGGGCCTTTTGTGACTAAGTCCCTGCTAATTCATGCCCATCCGGCTCCACGATTCTCTCACCCGCAGCCTGCGCGAGCTCAAGCCCGCGCAGCCGGACGGCGTGTTCCGTTTCTACAACTGCGGTCCGACGGTCTACGCCGCGGCCCATATCGGTAATTTCCGGACCTTCATCATCAACGATGTCCTCCGCCGGCTGCTCGAACTCGAGTTCGGCCTAGGAAAGGTGAAGCACGTCCGCAACCTGACCGACGTGGACGACCGGACCATCGGCCAGGCCAAGGCGGAACAGCGCCCGCTCGCGGAGATCACGAAGAAATGGACGGCGCACTTTCACGCCGACTGCACCGCCCTCAACTGCCTGCCGCCTCATGCCGAGCCCACCGCCACCGGTTACATCAAGGAGCAGGTGAGCATGATCGAGGTGCTGATTGAGCAGGGCAACGCCTACCGCGCGGCCGATGGCTCGGTGTATTTCAAGGTCTCGTCCTTTGCCGACTACGGCAAACTCTCGCGCGTCAAGGAGCGCGAGCTGCAGGCCACCGACACGGTCGCCGACTCCGACCACAAGGACTCAGTCTCCGGCTTCGCCCTCTGGAAAGCCCACAAGCCCGCGGAGGATGGCGATGTCAAGTGGCCCGGCCCGCGCGGGGCCGCCGAGGGCCGGCCCGGCTGGCACATCGAGTGCAGCGCCATGAGCAAGGCCATCCTTGGCGACACGATCGACCTCCACACCGGCGGCGTGGACCTGCTCTTCCCCCATCACGAAAACGAGATCGCCCAAAGCCAGTGCTGCAACGGCACGACGTTCGCCAACCACTGGTATCACAGCGAGCACCTCCTCGTGGACGGCACCACGATGAGCAAGAGCAAGGGGAACTACTACACCCTCGGCGACCTCACTGCCAAAGGCTACTCCGCCATGGCCGTCCGCTACGCCCTGCTCATGGGCCACCCACGCAAGCAACTCAACTTCACCCTGGATTCGCTGCATGCGGCTGAGAGTGCTTTGGAGAGACTTCGAAAGATAGCTCAGCAATTCATGGCGAAATGCGCCTGCACAGAAACTGAATTCAGCACCTACAAGCATCCATCAGGGATCGATGATTGGTCGATCTTTGGGCTTTCTTACGATGCGCTGCGAGACGACCTGAACACTCCGATGGCTCTTGGGTGGTTGTTTGAATGGGCAAACAAGTTCGACTTTTCAGACCAGGATAAACCCTATCGATACGAATTCGAGATAGCGGCACTTAGCCGGCTTATGTTTGCATTCGGCTTTGATCTGTTCGTTCAGACCGAGAAAGCGCAGACCCCAGCTGCCATTACCGCCCTCGCCGACAAACGCTGGGCCGCGAAGCAAGCCAAGGACTTCGCCGGGGCCGACGCCCTGCGCAAGGAGCTGGCTGCCGCCGGCTGGTCCATGCTGGACGGCAAGGACGGCTACACCCTCGAACCGCGGAAGAGGTAATGCCCACAAAAAAACCAAAGAGCTCTCGCCACTCGGCAAAGTTTGCGTCGCGCCGATAGGCGCGATGGACACCTCCTTTGCCGGCCGGATGATTTTTGTGCTTTTTCGCGGCTGGAACAGCTCCGCATTGACAAGCGGCGAATCTCTGTCGCCAATAAATCTTTCGGCCCTGCATTCGTAGGCAGGACCTAACCATCCACAGCCATGTCCATGACTCCGTTAGAAGAGCTCCGTCACTCCGCCTCGCACGTGCTCGCCACCGCCGTCCTCCGCCTATACCCGGAGGCCAGGCTCGACATCGGCCCGCCGACCGACACCGGCTTCTACTACGACCTCGACCTCGACCACAAGCTGACCACCGAGGACCTCGTGAAAATCGAGGCGGAGATGAAGAAGATCGCGGACGAGAACCAGCCCTTCATCCGCAAGGAAGTCCCGCGCGCCGAGGCCGAGCAGATCATTCGCGAGCGCAAGCAGGAACGCTACAAGCTTGGTCGCCTGGCCGACATCCCGGCGGGCGAGGCTATTTCCTTTTACCAGAACGGCGAGTTCATGGACCTTTGCGCCGGCACTCACGTCCGCTACACGGCCAAACTCAAGGCGTTCAAGCTTCTCTCCATCGCCGGCGCCTACCACCGCGGCGACGAAACCAACCAGCAGCTCCAGCGCATCTACGGCACCGCCTTCCCGACGAAGGAGGAGCTCGCCAACTACCTCACCCAGCTCGAGCAGGCCAAGCTCCGCGACCACCGCAAGCTCGGCAAGGAGCTCAAGCTGTTCCACATCGACGAGGACGTCGGCCAGGGCCTCATTCTCTGGACGCCCAACGGCTCCATCCTGCGCCAGCAACTGCAGGACTTCATCATGGGCGAGCTCCGCAAGCAGGGCTATTCGCAAGTCTTCACGCCGCACATTGGCCGGCTCTCGCTCTACAAGACCTCGGGCCACTTCCCCTACTACAAGGACTCGCAGTTCCCGCCGGTCGTCGAACGCGACTTCCTCGACCAGCTCATCTCCTCCGGCTGCACCTGCGCCGAGATGTCCAACCGGATTGACGCCGTGTCCGTCCACCTCGCCGAGAGGGTCAACAAGCTCACTGGCCGGGAGACCATCACCAAGGACCGCGTCCTCCCCGACGACCAGCTCATCGACGGCTTTCTACTCAAGCCGATGAACTGCCCTCATCACGTGAAGATCTATTCGTCACAGCCGCACTCCTACCGCGACCTGCCGGTGCGGCTCGCCGAGTTCGGCACTGTTTACCGCTGGGAGCAATCCGGCGAGCTCAACGGCATGACCCGCGTTCGCGGCTTCACGCAGGACGACGCCCACCTTTTCTGCACCGAGGAGCAACTGCAGCCGGAAATCCTCGGCTGCCTCTCGCTCGTGAAGATTATCCTCACGACCCTCGGCATGTCCGACTACCGCGTGCGCATCGGCCTCCGCGGCCCCGACTCTGACAAATACATTGGCGACCCGGCCATGTGGGACAAGGCCGAGGCGGCCTGCCGCAGCGCCGCGCAGACCATCGCCATGGCCTTCACCGAGGAACCCGGCGAGGCCGCCTTCTACGGCCCGAAGATCGACTTCATGATCCGCGACGTCATTGGCCGCGAGTGGCAGCTCGGCACCGTGCAGGTGGACTACAACCTTCCGGTCCGCTTCAACCTCACTTATATCGGCGCCGACAACACCTCGCACCGCCCCGTCATGATCCACCGTGCGCCCTTCGGCTCGATGGAGCGTTTCTGCGGCGTGCTCATCGAGCACTTCGGCGGCGATTTCCCGCTCTGGCTCGCACCCGAGCAGATCCGCCTGGTGCCCATCAGCGACAAGAACCTCGATTATGCCAAGACCGTGCTTGACCAGCTTCTCGGCTCCGGCCTTCGCGCCTCGCTCGACACGCACTCCGACAAACTCGGCGCCAAGATCCGCCGCGCCGAACTCGAAAAGATTCCCTACGTGCTCGTGCTTGGGGGCAAGGAAGCCGAGGCCCAGAGCGCCTCGCTCCGCTCCCGCGCCAAGGGCGACGAAGGCATCCACAAGCTGGCCGACCTCCTGGGCCGCTTCACGCTCGAAGTCGCCACCCGTGCCCTGCCGGTGAAGAAGGCGGAAGCGCGATAAGGTTTAAGTTTTAAGCCAGCCGCCTGCATACGCTCTTAGAACTTACCCCTTAAACTGCCATGCCCTGGGAAGAAGAGCTCGACGCCATCGTCGGCGCGCGGGCGCACGGCCAGCTCGAGGAAATCCTGCCGCGGCTGAAATCGCTCGATAAGAGCCACCCAAACGTCGCCCAGATCAACCATCAGCTCGCCTGGACCTGCGACGTGCTCGACCGCGCAAAAGACGCCCTGCCCTATTACGAAAAGGCCGTCGCTCTCGGCCTGCCGCCCAACGAACTCTCCGGCGCCTTGCTCGGCCTTGGCTCCACTTTGCGCAATCTTGGTAAGCACGAACGCTCCGCCGAGGTGCTCCGTTCCGGCAAAATCCAGTTTCCGGAGAGCAGCGAGTTCGATGTCTTCCTCGCCCTGACATTCTACCAGCAAGGGAAACACGCCGAGGCCATGCAACTGGTCCTAAACACGCTCTGCGCCACGACCGACGATCCCGGGCTGACCGCCTACCAGCGCGCCATCCGCCACGCCGCGACGAAGCTTAGCTAACCAGCTTGTCCGTCCACTGCCCGTTCACCAGCCGCAGCAAGCCGAGCGGATTCGCGTTCTGCAACTCGGGCGGGAGCAGGTCATCGGAAAAACTCTGGTAGCAGACGAGCCGGGCCCAGCGATTGAGCGCGCGGGTGCCGACCGAGGTGCTGCGGCCGCCATCACTCGTCGCCGGATAGGGCCCGCCGTGCACGATAGCGGGGCTGACCTCCAGCCCGGTCGGATAACTGTTGAGAATCACCCGCCCGGCCTTCGCCGCCAGGATCGCGACCAGGTCGCCCTGCTCCTTCGCCTCCGTGGCGCCGGCGTGCAACGTGGCGGTCAGGTTGCCCGCGAGGTCGTGCGCGACAGCGAGCATCTCCGCCCGGTCCTGGCACCACACAACGAGCGAACTTGGGCCGAAAATCTCCTCCGACAGCGCGTGGTTGCTAAGAAAATCCAGCGCATCGGTCTCGAACCACACCGGCGCCGCGCCGCAGGCGGACGCGATTTTGCCTCGGACGATGACCTTCACGCCCGGCTGATGGGCCCGGTCCGCGGTGTGGCTGACGAAATTCTTGTGAATCCCGGCGGTCAGCATCGTGCCCTCCGGCGTGGCGGACAGCTTGGCTGCCAGGTTTTTGATGAACTGCTCCGCCGGCGCTGAACGCTGCAGCACTATCAACCCGGGATTGGTGCAGAACTGGCCGATGCCCACGTTGGCCGAGGCATGCAAGCCGTCCACGAGAGCCGCACTGCGCTCCGCCAGTGCCCCGGGCAGAATAAACAGTGGGTTGATGCTGCCCATCTCGGCATAAACCGGAATCGGCACCGGCCGTGCCGCGGCGAGGTCGGCCAGCGTCCGGCCGCCCTTGAGCGAGCCGGTGAAGCCCACGGCCTTGACCAGCGGATGCTTCACCAGTGCCTGCCCGATTTTGAAGCCCGCATCGAACAGGAGCGAGAACGTGCCCTCGGGCAGTCCGCAATCCCGGACGGCATGAAGAATCAAACGACCGACCAGTTCGCTGGTGCCGGGATGCGCCGGGTGTGCCTTCACAATCACCGGGCAGCCGGCGGCAATCGCTGACGCCGTGTCGCCGCCCGCCACCGAATAGGCGAAAGGAAAGTTGCTGGAACCGAACACCACCACCGGGCCGAGCGGCCGCAGCATGGAACGGTGGTCGGGTTTCGGCAACGGCTGGCGGCCGGGTAGCGCCGTCTCGATCCGCGCGTCGAGCCAGTCGCCGCGCTCCGCCGCCTCGCCGTAGAGCCGCAATTGCCCGGCCGTGCGGGCGACTTCACCCTTGAGCCGGGCCTCCGGCAGCGCGGTTTCCTGCATGGCCCGGGCTACCAGGTCGGCCGCCTTGGCCTCGAGGTTGTCCGCCACCATGCTCAAAAACTTGTTCCGCTGCGCTCCCGGCAGCTGCGCCCAGACCGGCGCTGCCGCCGCCGCCAGCTGCAGGGCGCGCTCCACATCCTCCACCGTGCCCGACTGGAACGACGGCTCCAGAAAAGCGTCGCGCGCCGGGTCGAAGGCATTGAACAAGGCGCCACCCAGGCCGCTGGAGCCAAAGCCGATTAGAGAGCCACCGTCGGGTTTCATGATCGTACCCTTATGTCATCGTGCACCCGGCGCAAGCCGGCTGTGGTGCGCCGGCTAGGACAAAACGCCTCACAGTTCCTGGTGCTCCTTCCGCGCCTTGGCTAGCACGGTCCGGGCCAGATCCAGGTCGGCGCCGGCCAGCGGCAGCCGCGGTGGGCGCACATGAGGCGTCCCCTGGCCGACCTCCGCCTGCATCCATTTGATGAACTGGACAAATTTGGGCACGGTGTCGAGCAGCAGCAGCGGCAGGAACCACGAGTAGAGCGCGGCGGCGCGCGCCTTGTCGCCCCGGTTGGCGAAGCCGAACAAGCTGACAGACTCCTCGGGAAAAGCGTTCACCAGGCCCGCCACCCAGCCGACCGCCCCGGCATAGACCCCCTCGACGATGGCGTCATCCATGCCCACAAGAATATCCAGCCGGCGGCCGGTGACCACCTTGATGGCCGTGACGCGATGCACGTCGCCGCTGGATTCCTTCACGGCGTGCAGGTTGGCGTGCTCCGCTGCCAGCTCGGCGATTTGCTCCGGCAGAAAGTCAGTTTTGTAGGCCACGGGATTGTTGTAGAGCATGCACGAGAGTTTCGTCGCCTTGATGACCGCGCCCACATGCGCCTTCATCTCGCGCCAGTCGGAGCTGTAAACATAGGGCGGCAGCACCATGAGCCCGCTGCACCCGGACGCTTCCGCGGCGTTGGCCAGAGCCACGGCCTCGACCGTGCTGAGCGAGGCGATGCCCAGCGCCACCGGTGCGCGCTGGCCCACGGCCGCGACGCAGGTGCGGGCGATCGCGATCTTCTCCTCAAAGCTGAGTGTCGCAGCCTCGCCGAGCGAGCCGCATGCCACGATGCCGCTGCAGCCACTTTCAATCATCCAGGTGCAATGCGCGGCGAGCGCGGGATGGTCGATGGACAGGTCGGCCTTGAGATTCGTCGTGAGGGCAGGGATGACACCTTTCCAGTTCATGGGATGAATAATTCAGCGTCGTCATGCATATCGATTCGGACTAAGCAACGTCAGGTCAACCGACGGTTTGCGGCCGGCCAGAATCTCCGCAACGAGCAGGCCCGTTATGGGTGCCATGGTCAGCCCGAGCATGGCGTGGCCGCAGGCGGCGGTGAGATTGCCGTAGTGGTTGAAGCGGCCAATATAGGGCAGGCCGTCCGGCGAGACCGGACGAAGGCCCGCCCACGGCTTGATGCCGGCAAAATCAGCCTCGGTGAATTCGGGAAAGTAATGCGGGACCGACTCGATGATCTGCCGCACGCGCTCCGGCCGGATGTCGTGGTTGATGCCGCTCAATTCCATCGTGCCGCCGAAACGCAGCGTATCGCCCATCGGCGTGACCGCGATGCGCCGCTCAGTTAACATGAGTGCACGCGTGAGCTTGAACCGCGGTTTCGGCAGCGTGAGGCTGTAGCCCTTGCCGGCCTGCATTGGCAGCCGGAGGCCGAGACCGGTGAGCATGGCCGGTGACCACGAGCCGCCCGCGAGCACAAATTCGTCCGCGATGAGGTCGCCCGCTGTCGTTTGCACGGCGGCGATGCGGCCGCCGGTCGCGCGCCAGCCAAAAATAGTGGTGTTCCACTGGAAGCGCACGCCCATCTCCTTCAGCAGCACGGTGAGGGCGTTCACGAAACGCCAAGGCGTGAGGTGGGCGTCAACGGGAAAATAGACGGAGCCGGCGACATCCAGCCGGGTGCCAGGCTCGAGCTCGGCCGTCTGCCGCGCATCGAGCACACGGGCCTCGATGCCAAGCTGGTTGGCGATGCGGGCGAGGCCATGCGCCTCGTGGTCGAGACCCTCCTGCGTCTTGCACAGATTGAGCAGGCCGTGCTTCTGCAGTTCAAACGTGTCGCCCGTAATATCATCGAGTTCCTCGAACAGCCGGCGGCCTCCGAGGCAGAGGTCACGGATGATGGGTGCGGCGCACTTCAGGTGCCGATGGCTGCAGGCGCGCCAGAAAAGCCAGCCCCAGCGCATGAGGTCGGAGTCGAAGCGCGGCTTGATGTAGAACGGACTGCGCGGGTTCATCATCCATTTCAGGCCCTGCCAGACCATGCCGGGCGAGGACAGCGGGATGACGTGACTCGGTGAAATGTAGCCGGCGCTGCCGAGCGCACAGTGGTCGCGATCCTCCCCTTCACGCTCGACCAGGGTCACCCGGCAGCCCTCGCGGGCCAGGTAATACGCGCAGACAAGGCCGACAATGCCACCGCCGCAAATGATAGCCGACTTCGACTGGTGCATTGTTCAGTGGAGGCCCCAGCCGAAGGGATCGTTGGGCTGCAGGATCAACGTCGCTTCCGCGGTGACGTGCGCCGTGCCGGTGATGGTCGGGATGATCTTGTCGCCCTGCTTGCGGTATTTTGCGCGAAACACGCTTCCGACAATGCTTTCCTGCACCCACTCCGCCCCGGGTTCCAATTTGCCGTCGGCGGCGAGGCAGGCGAGCTTGGCGCTGGTGCCGGTACCGCATGGCGAGCGGTCGTAGGCCTTGCCCGGACAAAAAACGAAATTCTTGCTGTTCGCGCCAGGCTTCTGCGAAGGTCCAAACAATTCAACATGGTCCACCTCAGGAAAACCTGAGTCGCTGACCGCCTGCCGGATCCGCGCGCAGTAGTCGGTGAGCTGCGCGACATTCGACCGCTCCAGCGTCTGGTCGTGATTCTCGATCAGGCAAAACCAGTTTCCGCCCCAAGCCAGGTCGCACATCACATCGCCGACCCCCGGCAGATACAGTTCGAGGTTCTGGTGCTTGCGGTAGCTCGGCACGTTCTCGAAGGAAACTTCGCCGCTGGCCTGCAACGTGACGGCAATCGGGCCGACCGGCGTGTCGAGCTTCACGGGGCCGGGCTTGAGGCGGCCGAGGTGGGCCAGCGACACCACCGCCCCGATGATGCCATGCCCGCACATGCCGAGATAGCCCACGTTATTGAAGAAAATGACGCCGAACTGGCAGCCCTTCTCGTGCGGCTCAACGAGGAGAGCGCCGACCACGGCCTCGGAGCCACGCGGCTCGCCCACGACGGCCGCGCGGAACCGGTCGTGCTTTTCCTTGAAACCCTTCACGCGCTCGCTGAGCGGGCCGGGGCCGAGATCGGGTCCACCCTCAAGCACGAGCCGGGTGGGCTCGCCACCGGTGTGGGAATCGAGAATTTTGATGAGATGCGAAGTAGCCATGGGTTGCGGGGATAGCGGTAGAGTCTCCCCCGCCGGCCCCAAGTGAAAAGCAAAAAGCCCGTGCTCCTGCGGTTGAGACGGTGAAACGCGGCCACCGACCTGGAAAAGAACGATCGAGGCGTCTCAGACCGCGGCGTCACCGTGCTCGTCGGTGCGGATGCGGATGACATCCTCGAGCGGGGTGATGAAAATCTTGCCGTCGCCAATTTTGCCGGTCTTCGCCGCCTTGGTGATGGTCGTCACGACTTTTTCGACGAGGTCTTTGGCCACGGCGATCTCCAGTTTCACCTTGGGGAGGAAATCCACGGTGTATTCGCTGCCCCGGTAGATTTCGGTATGGCCTTTCTGCCGGCCGAAGCCCTTGACCTCGGTCACTGTCATGCCCTCGATCTCGATCGCCGAGAGCGCTTCCTTGACCGCTTCGAGTTTGAATGGCTTGATGATGGCAGTGACGAGTTTCATGGTGGAAGGGAGGAAAGGCAGTCTCCGAGGATTGCGCCGGCAGCGCAAGCTTACTGTGGCGGTACGACGGTCGAGATGTGCAGATCCTTGAGCTGCTTGGCCGTGACCGGAGTCGGGCTTTGCGCCATGAGGTCCTGCGCCCTTTGCGTCTTGGGAAATGCAATTACGTCGCGGATGCTGGTGGTGCCGCAGAGCAGCGCGACCAGGCGGTCGAGGCCAAACGCGATGCCGCCGTGAGGCGGGGCGCCGTAGGTGAAGGCCTTCAGCAGATAGCCAAAGCGGCTCGCGACCACATCCGCCGGAATCTTGAGCACGTCCTCAAAAATCTTTTTCTGCAGCGCCGGCTGGTGGATGCGGATGGAGCCGCCGCCCAGCTCCATGCCGTTGAGCACGACGTCGTAGTGCTGGCCGCGCACAGCCTTCGGGTTGGTGTCGAGCAGCGCCGCGTCCTCCGCCACCGGCGCCGTGAAAGGATGGTGCGTGGCCGCATAGCTGCCGCGCTTCTCGTCGTAGGACATGAGCGGGAAATCGACCACCCACAGGAAATTCCACTGGTCGGCGCGGAGGGCCAGCTTGCCGCGCTTTACCAGCAATTGCGTGGCCTCGAGCCGGGTGCGACCGAGGATGGCGCAAGCGCGCTCCCACGGGGCGGCCGCGAAAAACACCAGGTCGCCGTCCGTGATTTTGAGCCGCTGCGTGAGTTCGGCCTTCTCGGCTTCAGAGAAAAATTTTACGATCGGCGACTTCCACTCGCCACCCTCCACCTTGATGAAGGCGAGGCCCTTCGCCCCGAGCGACTTGGCGATCTCCTCCAGCGCGGTGATCTCGCCCTGCGTGACGTCAGCGAGGCCCATGGCGTTGAACGCCTTCACGCAGCCGCCCGCGGCGACCGTGGAGGCGAAGACCTTGAAGCTTGAGGCCTTGAAAGTGTCGGAGAGATCGACCAGCTTCATGGCGATGCGTGTGTCGGGCTTGTCGACCCCATAGCGGTTCATGGCGTCTTGGTAGGCCAGGCGCGGGAACGGCGTGGGCAGGTCGTGGTTGATCACATCCTTCCAGACCTTCTTCAGCATGCCCTCGAACAATGTGTAGATGCCCTCGCGGTCGATGAACGAGGCCTCGACGTCGATCTGGGTGAACTCCATCTGGCGGTCGGCGCGGAGATCCTCGTCGCGGAAGCAGCGGGCGATCTGGAAATACTTTTCGACGCCGGCCACCATGAGGATCTGCTTGAACTGCTGCGGCGACTGCGAGAGCGCGTAGAACTGGCCGGGATGAATGCGCGACGGCACGAGGTATTCGCGCGCGCCCTCCGGTGTGCTTTTGAAGAGCACCGGGGTCTCGACCTCGATGAACTGCTGCGCATCGAAGTAATCGCGCACGGCCTTGGTGGCGCGGTGGCGGGTGATTAGATTCTTCCGCATCTTCGGCCGGCGCAAGTCGAGGTAGCGGTAGGTCAGGCGCAGGTCCTCGTTGACCTTGTCGCCGCCTGCGTCGTCCAGCGGAAAGGGCGGCGTGTCGGAAATATTGTGCACCACCAGCTCGGTGGCATCGACCTCGATATCACTGGTCGGCAGGTTCTTGTTCACCATGTCGGCCGGGCGCAACTCGACCTTGCCCACAATGCCGATGACCGACTCATCCTTGAGCAGCGCGGCCTGCGCGCGGAGGTGGGAATCGAACTTCACCTGGGTGATGCCCTCACGGTCGCGCAGATCGACAAAAATGATGCCCCCGTGGTCGCGGACGGAATCCACCCAGCCGGCGAGCGACACGGTCGCGCCGAGGTTGGCCTTGGTGACTTGGGCGCAGTGATGCGTGCGTTTCATGGATACTGAGAGGTCAAATAAGCCTAGCGCCCCACCCCGGAGCAAACAGAATTTGAGAGACTATGACACGGGGCGCCTGTGGCCGACGACGGTTCTCGGCACTGTGCTATTCGCTCCGATTGGGCTGCCCCATCCCGGTCTGTTCCACTCGCTCTTGAGCTCACGCCACTACCGGACTGAACTGAGGGCTAGGCGGAAGCCGAGATAGTTGAGGTGCTTGTCCGGCGAGTCGAAGTTTCGAAACGCAGAGCGGCACCACTCCGCGTCAGTCCACCAACCGCCAGCGCGGTGGACGCGGTTGGAGCCCGATGGCGCGCCAGCCGGATCGGTCACGCTGCGGCCGGGGTATTTGCCATGCCAGTCGAGGCACCATTCCCACACGTTGCCATGCATATCATGCAGGCCCCAGGCATTGGCCTGCCCCTGCCCGACCGGGTGCGTGGTGTTGCCACCGTTGGCGGAATACCACGCCATCACATCAAGGTTGCCCGCATAGTCGCCGGTGGTGCCGGCCCGGCAAGCGTATTCCCACTGCGCCTCGGTCGGCAGCGTGTAGGTGAGGTCATAGGGTATTCGCCCGGCCGCGCGCTCACGCTCGGTAAGCTTCCGGCAGAACTCTATCGCGTCGTTCCAACTCACCTGCTCCACCGGGCGGTCATCGCCTTGGAAGTTCGAGGGAATGCTGCCCATCACCGCCCGCCATTGGGCCTGCGTGACCTCTGTTCGTCCCAGCCAGAAACCCTTGGAGATCCTTACTTGTTGAGCATCGTTGGCAAAACGCACCACGAAGGTGCCGGGTTCAATCCAGATCATTGTGAGCCCGAGATCGGAAATCGAACGATCGGCTTCACTCCCCTCGGCGGGGCATATCAATTCAGTTAACAGGCACCAGACAAGCGCGCGGCCCAGAAGTCGCGCAGAACAAACAGGGCGCGAAAAGAGTTTCATGGTCGAGCACGCTTCACACACATATGAGGATTGGTGCCACAAGGGCAATTCCATATACAGTCACTATCTATTCGCTAACGCGAAACCACACTGCTGGTTCCAGAGCAAAGCGTCACAAACATAGGCGAGATCTGTTGGGTGCAAAACTTGCTTTGAGTGCCCTCGCAGGAATATTTTCGGCTTAAGGCACAATCAGACTTTCGCCGGTCATCTCCGGCGGCTTGGGCAGACCCATGAGATGGAGTACGGTCGGGGCGATGTCGGCGAGGCGGCCGCCCGTGCGCATCCTGGTCTTGCCCGCCGCGAGACCCTCGCCCACCGCGAAGACTTCGACAAGATTGAGCGTGTGCGCAGTGTGCGGGCTGTTGGTCGCCGGGTCCCACATCTGCTCGCAGTTGCCGTGGTCGGCCAGGATCACGGCCCGACCCTTCATCGTAGCCAGGGCGGCGAGCAACTCCCCTAGCCCGCGGTCGGTCGCCTCACAGGCCTTGATGGCCGCCGGCAGCGAGCCGGTGTGGCCGACCATGTCGGGGTTGGCGTAATTCACCACGATCAGGCCGTATTTGCCGGAGAGTATGGCGGCCTTCG
The DNA here is from genome assembly GCA_009695095.1 of Lacunisphaera sp. Classification (GTDB taxonomy): domain Bacteria; phylum Verrucomicrobiota; class Verrucomicrobiia; order Opitutales; family Opitutaceae; genus Lacunisphaera. The sequence continues at coordinate 52,165 of SIBQ01000007.1, read as the reverse complement.
CTGAGGCGGTCACCTCGGTGGCCGACATCTCGGGCTGCATATCGTAGGTCGGCACCTTCGGGCTGGCCGGGCAGGCGCGGTCTTCGCCTGGAAACGGCGTATTACGGTAGTTGTTGAAGAAAAAAGTGACGTGCGGGTTCTTCTCGGTCTCGGCGCAGCGGAACTGCGCTACGCCGGCGTCGCTAACCACTTGGCCCAGGGTGTTCCTCAGGGGCACCGGCTTCCCGGAAATAACGTGGACCGGCAGACCGGCCTCATACTCGGTCATGGTGGCGTAGTAGAGATCGAGTTTGGCGCCGCGGTCAAATTCCTTGAAGCCGTCGATCACGAAGGCCTTGGTGATCTCGCGCGGGCGGTCGCCGCGGTAGTTGTAGAAAAGGACCGCGTCGCCGTTGCCGATGGTCGCCACGGGCTTGCCGTCTGCGTCGGTAACCCAGGTTGCAGCCACAAACTCGTCACCGTTCTGTGTCGGGCTCAGTGGTTTTTCATAATAAGTCGCAATGGCCGCTTCGGCCGTCGGCGCGGTGGCGACGGCCTGCCGGCCCGTGAGCATATCGTAGGCTTTCTGCACGCGCTCCCAGCGGTTGTCGCGGTCCATGGCCCAAAAGCGTCCGCACACCGTGGCGATCCGGCCCACGCCGATCTGTTTGAGTTGCGCCTCCACCTGCTGGATGTAGGCGAGGCCGCTTTGCGGTGGCGTGTCGCGGCCATCCGTGAAGGCGTGGATAAACACGCGACCCGCCAGGCCGTCCTCCTTCGCCTGGCGAAGAATACCGTAAAGATGCTCGAGCATGCCATGCACGCCGCCGTCGGAGACGATGCCCATCAGGTGCAGCTTGGCGGCTGGCGCGGCTTTCAGGCGCGCGCCAATGGCATGCCAGGCAGGATTCCCGCCGAGCTGTTTTCCCGAAAAGAGCTTGTTCAGGCGGACCAGTTCCTGATCCACGATCCGCCCCGCGCCGATATTCTCGTGGCCGACCTCGCTGTTGCCCATCTGGCCGGCGGGCAGGCCGACATCGAGCCCGCTGGCCGCGACGAGCGTGCGCGGGTATTTCGCGTGCAGCGCGTCGTCGCAGAGCTTTTGCGCGAGAAACACCGCATTGAATTTGTTCTGCTCGGGATGGGGGTTCTGGCCCCACCCATCACGGATGATCAGCAGCACAGGCGGACGCGGGGCGGTCATGCTGCTGTTGTCCGGTTTCCGGCGGGAACGGGCAACCAAAAACCTCGCTGCTCCGGTTGACTTATCCGGGCGGAAACACCACCTCTAGCAACCTTCATGTCCCTGCCCGCCGTCCTGCTGCTCAATCTCGGCTCCCCCGATTCCACCTCCGTCCCGGATGTGAAGCGCTACCTGCGCGAATTCCTCGGCGACGAGCGCGTGATCGACAAGCCCGGCAACGCCTTCCTGCGCTGGGTGCTGGTCAATGGCATCATAATCCCCTTCCGCGCGAAAAACTCCGCCCACGCCTACTCCACAGTGTGGACGGCCGAAGGCTCGCCGCTCGTTGTCACCAGCCGGCATACCCAGACCAAACTCCAGTCCCGACTCGATGTGCCCGTCGAACTGGCGATGAACTACGGCAGCCCATCCATTCCGGACATCCTGCGGCAGCTCGCGACCAGGAGCGTGGATCGCCTGCTCCTTTTCCCGCAATACCCGCATTATGCGATGTCGAGCTGGGAAACAGTGGTGGCCAAGATCCACCGCGAAGCCGCGAAACTGGCCCCCGACCTGAAGATCGAATGCGTGCCGCCCTACTACGGGGACACCGACTACATCGACGCGCTGGTCGCGAGTGCCCGCCCCTACCTTGACCAGCCGCACGATCATCTGCTCTTCAGTTACCACGGCATCCCGGTCCGCCACCTAACCAAGGCCGACAGCTCCCGCGCGCACTGCCAGATCGTCGCCGACTGCTGCAACACCTGCTCGCCGGCCCACGCCACCTGTTACAGGGCACAGGTGACGCGCACGACGCAGCTTTTTGCCCAGAAGGCCGGGCTCGACCCTAAAAAATGGTCCATCTCCTTCCAGTCCAGGATCGCCGGCGAGCCCTGGCTCACGCCCTATACGGATTACGAGTTGAAGCGACTGCCCCCCGAAGGGAAAAAACGCCTGCTCGTGATCACCCCGGCGTTTGTCACAGACTGTCTGGAAACGCTCGAGGAAATCCGCCTGCGCGGCGCGGAGGATTTCAAGGCCGTCGGCGGCGTATCCTTCGAGCATATCCCCTGTCTTAATGACCAGTCCGGATGGATTGACTTTCTTGAGCGCCGCGTGCGCCGCTGGCAGGCCGACGGGACCTGATTTCCACCACCCTGCTAGGTGTTTCCCCTCAACGATTTGGTAAAAGCTGTTTAAAGACCGAGCCCCAAGGGTATCGTCGTATCTCTGGGCTCGCGAGTCGGCATTCATAATTGCAGATACTTGGCTCCAAGTGTGAATCCCTCCACCGCCCAAAACCAGACCAAGAAAAGCCTGTCCTACGGCGGCAGTGTGGCTCTGGTACTTGATGCGGACGGACGGGTCCAAGTGGCGAGCGCGTCGGCCTGCACCATCTGGCAGGCGGCCAACGCCGAGCTGGTCGGTGATTTGCTGCCCAATCTCTTTGCTTTTGACATTGTGTCGCGGGAGTCCGGCTGGGTGCAATCCCAGTGGGAAGTGCTGCTCGCCGCCAACCTTAGCCAGCCGATCACCCTCAAATTGCAGCCCAAGGAGGCGGCCGCCTTCGATGTCCTGGTCCGCATCGAAAAAGCCGGCGACGAGCCCGCCCGCTACTTTGTCTTCATCAACCTTCCTGCCCCCGCCGTCGCGCCGTCCCCATCAGTCGCGTCAGCCGCTCCCTTCGCCGTCGCGCCCGATAATTTCCTGACCCAGCTCAAGGAGCGCAGCCCGCTAGGTTTCTTTGACCTGAATTTCCTGAAGAACGAGATGTATTATTCGCCGACCTGGAAACGCTTGCTTGGTTACGCCGACGCCGCGCTGCCCAACACCTACGAAAGCTGGCTGAATCTCATTCATCCCGACGACTCCGCCGCCGCCCCCGACCGGCAGGGTCGAGTTGGCGCGACGGGGCCGCGTCAGTTCTCCCTCGAGTTCCGCATGAAGCACGCGCAGGGCCACTACGTGTGGGTACAAAGCGTCGGTCTGCAGCTCTACGGACCCAACGGCGCCCTGCAGCGCGTCATCGGCGCACACCTGGACATCGGCGATCGCAAGGAGTTTGAGGAAGCCAGCCTGCGCGCCGAGGAGCGCCTGCAGCAACTGAGCGACCGCGGGCGCGTCGGCACCTTCGATCTCGATTTCACCACGGGACTCTGCTGGCTGTCGCCCGGCTTCAAGTCGCTGCTGGGCTACGCCGACTCCGAATTGCCCGACACCACCGAATCCTTCCTGCGCGCCCTGCCGATGGACGAAACCACCGGCGGGCTGCCGGCTTATTTCCTCGCCCAACATCCCAGCCAGATCGCCTACTTCGATATCCTCCGTCTTCGCCACCGGGAGGATCGCGAAGTTCTGGTGCACGCCGGCATTGTCCGGCAGATTTCGCGACGCAAGGAGCTGCAACGCGTCATCGGTTTCGCCATGCCCATGCCGAAGTCGAGTGTAAACCCGGCGGAGACGGGCCTGGGGCTGCCGGCCTCGCACCTGGCAGTGCTGCTCGCGGAGCTGCAGGAAGCGGTGCTGCTCGCCGATGCCCGCGGACAGATCGTCTACCTCAACGCCAAAGCCGAGCAATTGCTGGGCCGCACCACTAAACAATGCGCCGGCCAGAACGCCTCGGAAATCATCTGCCTCGTCCACCGGAAGAGTGGTCAGCCGGGCGAGAGTCCCGTCGCCCAGGCACTCGGTCACGACGAGCCCATCACGCTCAACACCGAGTTCGCCCTCGATCTCGGCGGCCCTCAGCCGCAGCCCGTGGCGTTCAGCGCTCGCGCCGTGATGGATGCCACCGGCCAGCCCGCCGGGGCAGTGCTCGTGTTCCGCAACCCCGATGAAATGAGTCTGACGCCCGAGGAACTCGTCCGCTCGAACCGCTTCGAGTCGCTCGGCCAGCTCGCCGGCGGCATCGCCCACGATTTCAATAACCTGCTCACGACCATCCTCGGCGGCGTCTCGATGGCCAAGGACAACCACGACTCCTCCGGCCTCGAGAACAGCGAGCGCGCCTGCCTCGCCGCCAAGGCCCTCAGCAAGCAGTTGCTCACCTTCTCCAAGGGCGGCACGGCCGTGCGCCAGGTCGCGAAGCCCGTCGACATCCTGGCCGACGCCAAGCGCCTCGCGGCCGCGGGCTCAACCGTGAAAATCGAACTCAACATCGCGCCCGAGACCGGTACGGTCTGCGTGGATCGCGCGCAAATCCTGCAGGTTTTCCAAAACCTGATCATCAACGGCATTCAGGCGATGCCCACCGGCCAGGGCCAGATCTGGATCACTGCCGGCAACAAGGCGGTGGCCAAGGGTGAGATCGCCCACCTCGCCGCGGGCACTTATGTTGCCATCGAGGTGCGCGACAATGGCAGCGGCATCAAGCCCGAGCACCTGGAAAATATTTTCGCCCCGTTCTTTACCACCAAGAAGACCGGCACCGGGCTCGGCCTCGCCACCGTGCTCTCCATCGTCAAGCGCCACGGCGGCCAGGTGGGCATCGAATCCGAGGTCGGCACCGGCACGGCCTTCACCGTCTTTCTCCCGCAGGCCGACCGGCCCGAGGAAGTCGAGGCCCGCCGGGCTCCCAGCCTGCGCTTTGCCTCACGCACCGGCCGCATCCTGTTTATGGACGATGACGACCAGATTTGCTCGCTCACCAAAGGCATGATCGAAAGCCTCGAATACAAGTGCGATCTCGCCAAGGACGGCGAGGAGGCCATCCAGCTCTACAAGCGTTACCTCAACATCGGCCGTCCCTACGACGCGGTCATAATGGACCTCACCATTATTGGCGGCATGGGCGGCGAGCAGACCTTCAAGCTGCTGCGCGAACTGCATCCCGAGGTGTGCGCCATCATCGCCAGCGGCTACGACAATGAGGACATGGCCCGGCAGTTCCTCGACTTGGGTTTCTACGGCTATCTGACCAAGCCCTATCGCGTCGGCGAACTCGGCAGGATTATCCGCACCGTGCTGGGCAAATAAGCCCGCGCGGTCACTGCTTCGCCGGACGGATCCGGGTTCTCTCCCAGCCCAGCCCGACCACAAAATCCTTGGTCACGAACTCGAGGAAATCCGGGCCGCTGATCACCAGGCAGCTTGCCAGCTTGCTCTGCACGGTCACTGTAGCGGTCGCGATGCCGTCGCCCAGCAGGCTCGTTCCGCCAAAACTGTCGCCATCTTCAGCCGGCGCAATTCCTGGTTCTTCTGCTTCACCAGCATTTCGCCCCGGTGCACGAGGAAAAACCAGTGGTTATTGGCGCCCTCCTTCATGACCGCCGCGCCCTCCGCATACTCGTGCAGCTTGGCCCGCCGGGCAAAAGCCGCGAGGGTGGCCTGGCTCCAGTTGCGCGTCAGCTCGGTGTGCTGCAGGAAACCAACCTTCTGCACCGCGTCCTCCACCGCGGCGCGCGACAGCGTCGACAGCACCAGCCGTTCGAAGTCCGCCTTGTCGAGCCCCAATAGCGTGCTTTTTTCCAGGCACCGGATAGAGCGGGTGCGCACTCCGCCTTGCAGCAAGGCAATCTCCCCGAAAACCTCGCCCTCGCCCATCTCCGCCACCGGCTCCGACCGGCCCGGCGCGTAGTCGCGCCGCACCTCGAGCCGACCCGAAAGCACGACATAAAGCCGCTCGCCCGTCTCGCCCTCACGCACCACGAAGCTCCCCCGCTTGTGCTGCTCCGGTTTCACCGCCGCGGCCAGCGCCAGCAAGTCACCCGGAGGCAGGTCGCGAAACAGCAGAGTCCGGCCCAGCCACTCCGCGATGGTCTCCGCCGACACGAGCACCGCCGAGGGCCGCAGCTGGCGTTCCGCGCGCTCACGGGCCCAAGCCCGCGTCTGGCGAAACATCATCCGCCCCGCCAGACCCGCCGCCGCCAGCACCAACATGGCCACAAAGACCCCCAGCACAAGCGCGGTGTAGCGCCAGCCGTCCACCGCATTGAACCGATGCAACAATTCCAGCGCGCTCGCCCGCAGCAGGCCGCAAACAATGAGAAAAATCAACAGCAGCCAGCCCGTCACTGCCACGGTGGTGACCCACAGGTATCTCCGTTCTGGCAGTTGCTGCCGCGCCTAGCGCCAGCGCGCCAGCAGACCGCCCGGCGCGAAGACCCGGTCCACGGAAGTAGTCAGCGGCAATTCGCGGTACCGCGCACGAAGGAAATCCCGCTGCGCGGACGGCCACAACGGCGAGAGCTGGATCAAGAGTGCACCCAGCAGCGGTATCAACGCGTCCGGCAGTCGCCACGCCGCCAGTCCGGTGAACAGAAAAAGGGGCAGCAAGCGCGCTCAGGCCGCATTGGCCTGCACGCTGCGACCGCCCATCAGCGCATCCTCCACATCGACCGTGAAACGCGGTGCGATTGTCTTCCATTTCAAGCGCGGTTGATACACCTCGACGCCCGCGGCCTTCAGCACGCTGGCCGCGAGCATCCAGCCCGCGCTGACGGCGACGCAAGCGACCGCCCACCCAACCAGCAACTCGGCGGGATTGTCCGGCATCCGCAACGGATGCAGCGACAGGCTCACTCCCGCGCCCAACGCCAGCATCGCGGATGTTCCGCCCAGCAAGGATCCGCTGAGTCTCAGAGACCACTTGGCGGGCAAAATTGTCTGCGGCAGAGGCTGGGTGTCGGTTTGCAGGATGCCGGCCCGCACCGCCTTCACCACCAGCTCGTAAAATTCCCGCAGCGGCGGGCAGCGCTGGGCACTGATGGCGGCGCAAAGCACGGCGGTCACCGTGCGTCCGGCGCCAAATTCCTGCAGCATCTCCCCTTGCTTAGGCGTCAGCACCAGATAACGGCGGCCCGCGGGATATTTCACGACCAACCGGTCAGTGTGCAGCTTGGCTGTGAGCACTTCCGGGCTGAGCCGCTGCACCGCTTGGTTCAGCAGCGTGGCGATTTCGCCCGTGACCGGCGGCTCCGGGGAGGGCGAGGACATCGTGGGCGGGACGGCCCGATAAACGTATTTCTTGCGCCGGAACTCAAGCGCGCACTTCCCCGTTATTTTTTCAGCAACGCCCGCGCCTGGGCCACGGCCGCATCCAGATCAGCCGCGATGTTCTCGCGCCCAAGTTCATCAAAAAAACCTGCCTTCTCCATCATGAAATAGGGCTGGGTGTGCGGGCCGCTCAGGATGAGATGCTTGCCATGCCGGTGCAGTTTCGCATGCAGGTTCTCCACGCGGTTGAGCGCCGTGGCGTCCATGGCCGTCACCGCCGCCAGGTGGAGAATGATCACGTTGGTCTCGCCGCCCGAGCGACGGATGATGCTCTCCAGCTTTTCCGCCGAGCCGAACAGCAACGCCCCGAACACCCGGTAGATCATCACCCCGGGCGGGACGTTGGACACTGGCTCGTGGCCCTGGCCGCCCAGCGCCGCCTCTTCGCCGGTCATCTGGTGGATTTGCGTGGTATCCGCCACGCGCTTGATGAACGTGACCGCCGCCAGCACCATCCCCACCTCCACCGCCACCGTGAGGTCGAACAACACGGTCAGGCCGAACGTGGTGAGAAACACCGCGGCATCCCCCCGGGGTTTCTTGTGCAGCAGGGTAAACTCCTCCCACTCGGCCATCCGGAGGGCCACCACCGCCAGCACCGCCGCCAGTGTGGCCAGCGGCACATCATTGAAGAGCGGTGCCGCCACCAGCAGCACGACCAGCAGGACGACCGAGTGGATCATGCCGGCCACGGGCGTCGTGGCACCGCTGCGGATGTTGGTCGCCGTGCGTGCGAGGACACCTGTCGTAGGAAGGCCGCCGAAGAACGGCACCACGAAATTCGCCGCACCCTGCGCCATCAACTCCTGGTTGGAGTCGTGCCGGTCGTCGATCAATCCGTCCGCGACGACTGCCGACAGCAGCGACTCGATGGCGCCGAGCAGGGCGATGGTGAACGCCGGCCGGATCAAGGCGCTCAGGTGCCCGAGATCCATCCCGGGCAACTGAAAGGCAGGCAGGCCCTGGGGGACGCCGCCGAACTTGCTGCCGATGGTGTCGGCGCCCACCCCAGCCGGTGAAAAAGCTGCACCGTGAGCATGCCCGCGCCCACCGCGACGATCGAGCCGGGCACGCGACTCCAGCGCTTGGGCCAGAACACAATGATGGCGAGGGAAACGAGCGCCAGGGCGACGGTGGGCCAGTCGATGCTCGGCAACACCGCGGCCAGCGCGCCCATTTTGGACAAAAACTCCGCCGGCTCGTGCTCCAGTTGCAGACCGAGCAGCCCCCGGATCTGGGTGGAGAAGATGGTGACCGCAATGCCGCAGGTGAATCCGACCGTGACGGGATGAGGCACGAACTTGATGAGCTTGCCCAGCTTCAGCGCGCCCATCGCAAACAGTATCACGCCGGCCATCATCGTGCACAGCAGCACATCCGCCAGGCCGTATTGTGCCACCATCAGGGCAATCAGCCCGACAAAGGCACCGGCCGGCCCGCCAATCTGCACGCGTGAACCTCCCAGCGCGGAAATGAGAAACCCGCCGATGATGCTCGTGTAGAGGCCGGCGGTGGGCGTCGACCCCGAGGCGATGCCCAGGCCGATACACAGCGACAGCGCCACGATGCCCACCGTGAGTCCGGCCCTGAGGTCGGCGAAGAAATTGGCCCGGGTGTAACCGCGCAAGGCGTCTACCAGCTTCGGCCTGAAATAAAATGTCTTTTAGGCCCAGGGAGGCGTCGTATCGATCATCAGGCCAAACGATGGGGTGATGCGCCCGGTTTGGTCAAGCCGGGCGCCTAGACTCCGGGTCGCCAGGTCAGTGCATGGCACAGCGCCACGCCGGCGGCGTCCGCCTCGTCGAAGCCCAGCGTGTGGCCGTGGCCCAGCATCGCCATCACGGTGCGCGCCATCTGCTCCTTGCTGGCCCGGCCCTGCCCCACCACCGCGAGCTTCACGCGCAGCGGGGCATACTCGAAGATTTCCTTCTGCTTCACCGCGGCCGCTGCGATGGCCGCGCCGCGCGCCGCGCCGAGAATCTGCGCCGTCTGGAAATTCTGCACATAAATCGTCTGTTCGAGCGCCACATGGCGCGGATCGTATTCCGCCACCATGGCCGCCACCGCCCGGTTGATTTCGCCGAGGCAGTGGGCCATGGATAGCTTCGTCGGCACCCGGACCGTCTGGCCGCGCAACAGCACCGGCTGCCGGCCGGAGGCAAACTCGATCAGGGCCAGACCCGTCCCGCGCAGGCTCGGGTCGATGCCCAGCACGCGGCCATGGAACGCCGGCCGCTGCAGCAGGGGCGCCTCGGGCCACGACTTGGCCGCGAGTTTTCTCTCGAGCTTCGCCTTCCACAACTGCCTGACAGACGTTCGCGCCATATAAACAGATTTGTTAGGGGTTCCGTTCTAAAAGACCAGCAGCTTAACGGCAGCCACCGCCGTCAGCGCCAGCGCGGTGGCCTCAAACACCCTTTGATTCATCCGGGCCGCCGCGAAGCGCCCGATCAGGCAGCCTGCCACGACCGCCGGCGCCAGCCTCAGGTTCAGCCAGAGGCTTTCCCGGTTGATCAGGCCGAGGTTTACCATGAACGGCACCTTGAACCAGTTCAGCAGCATGAAAAACACCGCGTTGGTGCCGAGGAAGCCCAGCTTGGGCAGCCGCATTGCCAGCAGATAGATGGTCATCACCGAGCCGGCGGCGTTGGCCACCAGGGTCGTGAATCCTGCCAGCAATCCCGCGCCCGCTGCCACCCACAGTGGGGCGTGGGCGACGGCATTATCATCCGGCGCTTGCCGAAATTTTCGCCAATAGTGAACCGCAATCAGGAACGCGAGGATGCCGCCGATGAGCCGCGCAGTTTGCAGGTCGCTGATGCGCCCCAGTGCCAGCCAGCCGAGCACGACACCCGCGCCGGTCCAGGGAAACAGTTTCCACAGGTGCCGCCACTCCACGTGCTGCCGGTAGAACAGCACCGCGAACACATCGCCGAGGATCAGCAGGGGCAGGATGACCCCCGTCGCCTGCCGCGCGGGCATCGCATTGGCCAGCAGGGTCACGAAGAGGATACTGAGACCGGTAATACCCGTCTTCGCCAGACCGACGACCACGGCCCCGGCGATCAGCAAGGCCCATTGCCACGGTTCAAAGCTCATAATTTGTCATCGCGAGCCTGCCAATGGCTGGCGTGGAGATCCAGATGGATTGCGTTGTCGCTGCGCTCCTCGCAATGACATTCATCAGGCTTGGATCCCCGTTTGCACCAGTAAAAAAGCACCACCTGATTTTGGTTCTTGCGGGAAAGCCGTCCGGACTGCTTCTTGTCCGCCTTGATGAGCAATGACCCCGCCGCCAAAGAAGTCGCCGTGCTGAAAACCAGCTGCGGCGAAATGACCATCGCCTTCTGGCCCGATCTCGCGCCCAAGACGGTCGCTAATTTCAAGAAGCTCGCCCGCGAGGGCTTCTATGACGGCACGGCATTCCACCGTATCATCAAGGGCTTCATGGTTCAGGGCGGCTGCCCCAACACGAAGGAGGGCGAAAGCGGCCCGCCCGGCACCGGCGACCCCGGCTACAAGCTCAAGGCCGAGTTCAGCGCCAAGGCCCATGTGCGTGGTGTCATCTCCATGGCCCGCTCCGCCCACCCCGACTCCGCCGGTTCGCAGTTCTTCCTCTGCCATGGCGAGGCGAAGTCTCTCGACCGCCAATACACCGCCTTCGGCCAACTCATCAAGGGCGACGAGGTGCTGGAGCAGCTCGCCAATGTCCCGACCCAAGCAGGCGGCGGTGGCGAGAAGAGCGTCCCCATCAGCCGCGTCGCATTGGAAAGCATTCAGATTGTCGCGCAGCCCTGACTCAATCGGGCTAAACCAAATTAAACAATAAGTCCGGTGGCCTCACGCCACCGGGCTTTTCGTCTGGAATGCGAAGATGATCTACGAGTCGAAGCCGACGGCCTTAGCGACGGCGCCGTAGGTGATGCGACCGTTGCGGGTGTTCACGCCCTGGGCCAGGCCCTTGTGCTCGCTGAGCGCGCGCTCAACGCCTTTCTGCACCATCATGGCGACGAACGGCTCGGTGGTCTGCGTCAGGCCCATGGTCGAGGTGCGGCCGACCAACGCCGGCATGTTGGGCACGGCGTAATGGATGACGCCGTGCTCCTTGTAGGTCGGCTGCGTGTGCGACGTGGCACGGATCGTCTCGATGCAGCCGCCTTGGTCGATGGCAATGTCACAAATCACACTGCCCGGCCGCATCCGGGCAACCATCTGCTTGGTGACGACGATGGGCGCCTTCGCGGCGGGGATGAGCACGGCGCCGATGAGCAGGTCGGCGTCGGCGACCTCGGCCTCGATGTTGGCGGGATTGGACATCAGCGTGATCACTTTGCCACGGTATTCCTGGTCGAGGATCTCCAGCTTGCGGGTGTCGAGATCGAGCACGGTGACGCGCGCGCCCATGCCGGCCGCCATGCGCACGGAGTGAGCGCCCGAGTTGCCGGCGCCGACCACCACGACGTGGCCCGGGGCCGTGCCAGGGATGCCGCCGAGCAGCACGCCCGAACCACCGAGCTGCGACTGGAGAAAATAGGCTCCGATCTGAATCGAGAGCCGGCCGGCAATCTGCGACATCGGCTTGAGCAGCGGAGACTGCCCGTCCGAGCCCTCGACCGTCTCGTAGGCGATGCCCAGGATGCTTTTGCGGCACAGTTCCTTGGCCAGCTTCGGGCCGGCTGCCAGGTGCAGGTAGGTGAAGATGGTCTGACCCTGTTGCATCAGGCTGTATTCGGCCTCCAGCGGCTCCTTGACCTTCAGGATCAGGTCGGCGCCTTTCCAGACCTTCGCGGCGGAAGGCGCGAGCGTGGCGCCAGCGGCCTTGTATTCGGCGTCGGTGAAACCGGCGCTGTTGCCGGCGGATTTTTCGACGAGCACGTTGCCGCCGAGCGCAGTCACGCGACGGCACAGGCTGGGGGTCATCGAAACGCGGGTTTCACCAATCTTAATTTCGCGGGTGACTCCGATAATCATAGGCGTTTATGACACGGGATTCCCCACCGGCAGGCAATGCCGGAAGCACCGCGCAGCGCGCCTAGCCCTTTTTTTGCGCCGCCACCCACGCCTTAATCTGTGACTCAAGCATACTTAGGGGCACCGCGCCGTTGCGCAGCACCTCGTCGTGAAACAGCCGGACGTCGAATTTCTTGCCCAGTTCCTGGGTGGCGTAGGCGCGCAGCTCCTTGAGCTTAAGCTCGCCCAGCTTGTAGGCCAGCGCCTGGCCGGGCCACACGATGTAACGGTCGATTTCGACCACGATGTCGTGCTCCGACTTGCTGGAGTTGGCCTTGAAATAATCGATGGCTTGCTGGCGCGACCAGCCGAGGGAGTGCATGCCGGTGTCGGTCACGAGCCGGACGGCGCGCCAGATTTCGTAGGTGAGCTGGCCGAACTTGTCGTAGGGGTCGGTGTAGAACCCCATTTCGTCACCCAAACTCTCCGAGTAGAGCCCCCACCCCTCGACGAACGCCGTGTAGCCGCCGTAGCGGCGAAAATCCGGGAGGTCGCCCATCTCCTGCGCGAGCGAAATCTGCAGGTGATGCCCGGGCACCGCCTCGTGCAGGGTCAGCGGCTGCATTTCCCACTTCGGCCGGGTGTTCAGGGCGTAGGTGTTGGCGTAGAAATAGCCGGGCCGGCCTGTGTCGGTCGCGCCGGGATTGTAGTAGGCGGTGGTCTGCGACTTCTCCGCGTAGGCCGGCACCGGGATCACGCCGTAGGGCGTCCGCGGCAGCGTTTTGAAGAGCTTCATGAGCTGCGGGTCGGCGCGTTTGGCGATGTCCCGGTAGGCACGCATCAAGTCCTCCTTGTCGGTGAAGAAGAATTTCGGGTCGGTCTGCAGGTAGGTGAAGAACTCCGGCATCGTGCCCTTGAAGCCGGTCTGCGTTTTGATCTTATCCATTTCGGCGCGGATGCGCATCACCTCGGCCAGCCCGAGGTCGTGGATCTGCTGGGCCGTCAGGTCGGTCGAGGTCTGCGTCTTGATCCGCCAGGCGTAGAACGCCGCGCCATCCGGCAGCGTCGTGGCCGCGATGGTCTGGCGGGCTCCAGGCAGGTATTCCGTCGTGATGAATGCCTCCAGCCGCTGGAAAGCCGGCCGCACCTTCTCTGTGTAGGCCTTGGCCGCGTCCGCCCGCAACTTCGTGCCCTGCTCACCGGGCAACGTCGCCGGCAGGTCGTTGAAGCCCAGCAGCAGCGGACTCTTGAACGCCTCCTCGGGAATCTGATTGCGCACCTGTTGCGGCACGTCGCGGAGCGTGATCTGCGGCGGCGTGACGCCGCGCTTCAGGCCCTCCTCCAGCAGAGCTATCACCTGGTCGACGACGGCGGGCAGCGCCTGCAGCCGCGCCAGCTGGTTTTCCAGCTGCGCCACCGATTGCTTGGGCATCATGCTGAAAATTTGCGCGGCGTCCTGCTGGATGCCGTTGAGCTGGGTCAGCTGGTAGTATTCGGTCGGAAAGCGTGCCCCCTCGAGCGCCTCCTCCGCCTGGCGCTTGAACAGGTCGTAGTTGACCTGGTCCGTGGGCAACAGCTGCGCGCGATCGATCGTCGCTAGCACGGTCAGCGCCCGGCCGGTCAGCACACGGCGCTCGGCGATGGCCGCCGGCGAGAGGTCGGTCCACTTCATGTCGTAGCCAGGCACGCCGAGGTAGGTCGCCAGCTCGGGGTTGACGTCGATAGTGTAGGCCCAGTCCACCTTGAACAGCTCGTGCAGCCGCGCCGCCTCGGTGGTCTTGCCCTTGGAATTGACGACCGCCTGATAGCGCGTGACGAAGTTGTCGGCCCGGGCGGTCACAAAAAAAGCGGTCCCGAAGAGGAGGGCCGCCAGAAAACGAAGTTTGCTACGCATGCGACCGAGCCTTGGACTTCGCCGCACCGAGGCAACACCGCAATGCCCAAGCCTATAACCCTCATCGTCGCCTGCACCGAGAACCGCGTCATCGGCCGCGACCGCCAGCTGCCCTTCGACATCCCGGAGGACAAGGTGTGGTTCCACGCGAAGACCGCCGGCGCCACGGTCGTGCTCGGCCGCATCTGCTTCGAGACCTGGCCGCAGGTGCTCGCCGACGGCCGCCAGCCGGTCGTCATCACCCGCGACCGCTCGCTCGCCTCGGACCGCGTGCGCGTCGCCGTGAACGTGACCGAGGCGCTGGCGATCGCGCAGTCGCTGCCGGGCGAAATTATGGTCTGCGGCGGCCAGCGCATCTACGAGGAGACCCTGCCCCTCGCCGACCGCCTGCTGCTGACGCTCGTGCTCACCGAGCTGCCGGGCGACACGTTCTTTCCCGAGTGGCGGCAGATGCCGTGGCGCGAGACGTGGAAACGCGAGGGCCGCGACGCGAACTACCGGTATACCTTCTCGATCCTGGAACGCATCCGGTAGGGCGAGACTTTGCATGGGAGCGAGCTTGCTCGCGACGAAGAGTGTTGATGTCGCGAGCCAGCTCGCCCCTCCGCAACAAGTCACTCTTTCGCCGCATGCGCCCTGGCCACCGCGATGTATTTGTCGGCCAAGCCGCGCAGGCTTTTTTGTTCGGCGTCGGTCAAGGGGCGCACAACCTTGGCGGGTGAGCCCAGGATCATCGAGCCCGCTGGCGCGATAAAGCGCTGCGTCACGAGTGCGTTGGCGCCCACGATGCAACGATCGCCGATCTGCACGCCGTCAAGGATGATCGCACCCATGCCAATGAGGCACTCGTCCCCGATGGCGCAGGCGTGGATGATGGCGCTGTGGCCGATGGTGCAGTAACAGCCGACCTTCACGGCGTAATCATCGGCCACGTGCACCATGGCCAGGTCCTGGACGTTGGTGCCCTCGCCGATGGCGATGGAATTGATGTCTCCACGCACCACGCAGCCATACCAAACGCTGCTTTGTGCCCCGAGGGCCACGTCGCCGAGCACAGTGGCGTTGGCGGCGACGAAGGCCGCCCGGGCCGTGTCGGGCTGCTTGCCTAGGTATCCCGCCAGTCGCTCGGTGATTTCCATGCCGGCAGTCTACCGGCCGTCGGCCCCAGGCCAAGCCCGCAGAAGTCAGGCGGCTTTCCGGTCCTTGCCCTGGTCCAGCCGGCTGACCGCTCAGACGACGATGCCGGCGATGGTCGCGGAAAGATACGAGGCCAGCGTGCCGCAGAGCAGGGCCTTCAAGCCCAGCTTGGCCAGGTCCGTCCGGCGCTCCGGCACCAGCGCGCCGATGCCTCCGATTTGCATGCCGACGCTGCTGAAGTTGGCGAAGCCGCAGATGGCGATGCTCACGATGAGCAGGCCCTTGTCGGTGATGATCGGGACGGCCTTGTCGGTCAGGCTCTTGAAGGCCACGAACTCGTTGATCGTGATCTTCTGCCCCAGCAGGGTCGCCACGTTGTTGATATCGGCGCCGGGCACGCCCATCGCCCAAGCCATGGGATAAAACGCCTTCCCGAAGATCCAGTTGAGGGTCAGGTCAAAATTGGGATTAAACACATGCCCGATGGACACCATGATCCAGTCGATGCACGCGATGACGGCGATGAAGCCGATGAGCATGGCGATCACGTTCATGGCGATCTTGAAACCGTCGCCGGCCCCGTGGGAAATGGCGTCGATCACGTTCGAGTAGTCGCTCTTCACCTCCAGCTTCACCGAGCCCATCGTCTGGCTCTCCTCGGTCTCGGGATAAATGATCTTGGCGATCACCAGCGCGCCCGGCGCGGCCATGAGGCTGGCCGTGATCAGCATCGGCGCCAGGTCGAGGCCGGCGTTCTTCCCCATGTTGACATAGACGACCAGGATGCCGCCCGCGATGCAGGCCAGGCTGCCGCTCATGGAAGCCAGCAATTCGCTCTTGGTCATGCCGCTGAGGTAGGGCCGGATCATCACCTGCGCCTCGACCTGCCCGACCAGCGCGCTGGCCACGTTGCTCAGGGCCTCCGCGCCGCTGACCCGCATGATGAAGTTCATCGCCTTGGCCACCACGGCCACGACCCGCTGCATGATGCCGAAATGATAGAGCACCGCCACCAGGGCGCAGACCAGGATGATCGTCGCGGTGACGTTGAAGGCAAAGACGAACCCGCCCGCCATGTAATTGCCAAGTTTGCCAGGCATCTGCTCCACCGCGATCCCGCCGTAGACGAACGCTGCGCCGGCGCGGGCAAACTCCTCGAGCTTGCCGATGCCCTGACCCACCACCTGGAAAAAACGCGCCACAGGCCCCACGTGGAAGATCAACATGGCGATCACCACCTGCAAAGCCACGCCGCTGAGCACCAGTCGGAGGTTTATCCGCCGGCGGTTGTTGGAAAAAAGGACGGCGAGGCCCAGGATAAGGGCGACCCCGATCAGGCCGTTTAAACGTTCCATAGGGATGGGCGGTAGGGGTTGGTTGCCGGCGCGACAGCTTCGGTGTGGGTCGAAATCGCGGGGACGGCGCACACTGCGGGATGGCCTGCTGAAATTCAACCCCGTATCCGCTGCGCACGGACCCTAAAAATTTGCCGGCCGGTTCGGGCCGTCGCCCGGCTATTTCTTGAGCCAGCGGCCGTTCTCGTCCTGTACCCAGACGCCGGCCCGGCTGTTGGCGGCGATCTGATTGGCGCGGGCCTTGCCGACGGAGTCGGGCGTTGCGCCCGTTTCCCTGGTAATGAGGCCGTAGACGGCCCCACGGTCGCGATTCTCCTCCACCACCAGCTTGCTGGCGTCCGCCGTGCCGCTGCCGCGCATCTCGACGAACCCGCGGTTGTTCTATCCGATGACTTCCTGCGCTCTCAAGCCATCGAGGGCGGGCAGGCGCTGCGCCATCCGGGCGCGGATCTTGGCAGCGGTTTCGGCGAAGGCCGCGGTGATGTGGATCGGTTTCACCTCGATCGGCTCGGTCTTCACATTGAGGCAGCCCACGAGCAGGAGTGGCAGGCCGGCGGCGCCAGGTGAGCAAGCCTTGGCGGCAGCGGAAAGGAATAGGCGGCGGTTCATGGCGAATATTTTTCCGCGAATTACGCGGATGGACGCGGCTAAATGCAAATATGGTTTTAAGGTATCCGTGTTATCGCGAAATCCGCGGTGAAACTGTCCGTCGTCAAGACCGATTCCTCAGGGCTTGGCTCCAAACCTGAGGCGCGAGTCGAGGCCAAGATTAAGCAGCTTTTCCAACGGACCGTTGACATTGAGGTCGAGGGTGACCGGGGCTTTGACGTCCGGAGCAACGGGCTCGCCCACCAGGTGCAATTGCGCCGAGCGGCCCGGCGGCGCATTGGACGGACGGATATCGAGCCGCATTTCGCCGATTTTCAGCTTGAGCAGACCGGACTCGACTTTTTGCAGCACGGCATAGCTCGGGCTGTTGGCCGCCATCCCGCGCGTGAGCAGCCCGTTGGCGTTGAACTGGATTTCGGCGTAGACCCCGGGCTTGAGTTCCAGCCAGCCGGTGCCAATCCGCAGCCCGCTGTCGTCGATCCGCACCGGGAACCGGCCGTTCACCCGGCCCTTAGCCTTCGCGGGCAGATCCTGGGTCAACCCCATCACTTCCTCCACGCTGACGCCTTCCACGAGCAGCACCGCCTCTAGTTCGCGCAGGTTGGTAAAATACTTGAAGGGCTCCGCCACCACCTTGCCACCCAGCGCCAGGAGCGAGACGCGTGAAACGACGAACTTGGTGGCGCTCTCGAAGGCAACCTCCGCCTCGAGGTCGTGCAGCGGCAGCTGCCCGGTGCGCAGCTCGCGCACGCGCAAGGTGCCCGGCTGGGTGATGAATTTGTCGAAATCAGTGAACTCCAGGTCCGCCTCGATGCCCTCCGCGGCAATTGAGCGCTGGGCGTATGCTGCCCGGCCATCCCTCAGCCGCACCGTGCCACCCGCGACAAGGTTTTTGCCCGCCAGCCGCCCTGCAGCCTGGCCCGTGAATTTGCCTTCCAGGTCCCATGCCCCGCCCGGCAGCAGCACGAGGCGTTGCACGAAACCCTGCCAGGTCTTCAGGTCGAGCGAGAATTCCGGCACTCGGAAAGCCAGCGCCTGCTTGGCCACGTCAAAACTGCCCTCGGCCTTCACGCCCAACCCGGGGCCGGCAGCCTGCACCTTTCCCTCCCAGGTGTTTTTTGGTCCCAGGCGCGCCTCGATCTTCACCGTCAGCGTCTGCTCCGGCAGCGCCGCGGCCTGGATGATCAGCTGGCCATCGAGGGAAAGTTCCTCCAGCGGCACGTTGACCGGCTGTCTGGTCGCAGCGCCGCCCTTGTAAGTCGACCAGGCCCAGGGATTCGTGGCGGAGCCGTCGATGTCCAGCGGCAGGCGCACCTGCTCAACGCGGACGGCGCCCAGCGAAGGGGTCCACCAACGTGCGCGGTCAAACGTCACTCTCTTGGCGGCGAAGGCCTGGGTCCGGATTTGAAACCCTATATCCTCCATCACGACGTGCCACGGCGAGGCCTGCGCCACGTTGAACTTTACCTCCGATGCCCCCGCCCGCTGCAGCAGGGTGCGGACCGCCATGCCGGTCAGTGCTAGGCGGGCCACCAGCACGAAAACCACCAGGGCCAGGGTCAGCCCGACGGTGATAACGAGCCAGCGGCGTTTTTTTGGAACAGGGGTCACGCGGTAAAAAGTCTCGAAATTTCTGGAGGGATCGCCAGGGTGGGGACAACCCAACTTCTACTACCCGAACCTAACTTCGCCATGGAAAAGTCGCGATTGACGGTGTGATTAGGAAATAACCGCGGATGCATCGGATCATCAGAGGCCTGTGGCGCGCGGCGCTGGTTGCCGCGACGATCCTGTATTGCGGTCTGGCACCCGACGCGGCGGCCCGCACAAAGAAAGTCCCGGCCAAATTGCGTGAATTTACCGGGCGCGTCATCAAGGTACGGGATGGCGACTTGCTCGAGGTGCAGAAAGGCAAGGACTCTTACGAGGTGCGGCTGGCCCGCAGTGATGCGCCCGAGCTGCACCAGCTGCGCGGCGACCAGGCCCGGGCATTCACCCGGATCAAGGTCGAGGGCACAATCGTCATCGTGCGCGCCAAGACCATCGACCAATACGGCCGCTTCGTCGGCGAGGTCAGCTACCGGGGCGGCCGTTCGCTCAACGAGGACATCGCCGCCGCCGGCTGGGCGTGGTAGTGTAAGCGGCTTTACCCGAAGGACAAGGTCATCGCGGGCCTCGAACGCCGCGCCCGCGAACAAAAGATTGGTGTCTGGCAGGACAAGGATCCCACTCCGCCGTGGAATTTCCGTTCCGAGAATAAACGCTAGCCGCAAGCGACGCTGCCTACAGCGGGTTGGGGGGCCCAGTGGTCCCGCCTTACCCCTACCTCCTACACCTTCACCGGCTTAAGGTTCCAGATATCCTTCGCGTATTCGCGGATGGTGCGGTCACTGGAGAATTTGCCCAGGCGGGCGGTGTTGAGGATGGCCATCTTCGCCCAGCGGGCCGGGTCGCGGTAGGCGGCGTCCACCCGCAGGTGCGCGTCGGAGTAGCTGCGAAAATCCGCGAGCACCAGGTAGGGATCACCGCCCGACAGGAGGGTGTCGTGCACGAGGGAGAAGACCCCGTGCTCGCCGGGCGTGAAGTAGTCGCTGCCGAGCCATTCCACCACAGCGCGCAATTCCGGGTCAGCCGAGAAGAAATCCTGCGAATGATAGCCGCGTTGTTGCAAGGCCACGACCTCGTCCACGTTCAGGCCGAAGATGAAGATGTTCTCGTCGCCCACCTCCTCCTTGATCTCGACGTTGGCGCCGTCCAGCGTGCCGATGGTGAGGGCGCCGTTGAGCGCGAGCTTCATGTTGCCCGTGCCCGAGGCCTCCTTGCCGGCGGTGGAGATCTGCTCGGACAGATCGGCGGCCGGGATGATCTTCTCGGCGAGCGACACCCGGTAATTCGGCAGAAACGCGACCTTGAGTTTCCCTTCGATGCGCTGGTCGGTGTTGATCCGGGCGCCCACGACGTTGATGGCGCAGATGATGTTCTTGGCCAGATCGTAGCCGGGCGCGGCCTTGGCGCCAAAGATGAAGACGCGCGGCACCACGTCGAGCTTGGGGTGCTGCAGCAGCCGGCGGTAAAGCGCGATGATGTGGAGCAGGTTCAGGTGCTGGCGCTTGTATTCGTGCAGGCGCTTGATCTGAACGTCGAACAGCGCGTCGGGCGACACCACAAGGCCGCACTCGGCCTGAATGACGGCGGCCAGGTCCACCTTGTTGGCGCGCTTGACGGCCATGAATTCCTTCTGGAACGCGGCTGAGCCGGCGGACTTTTCCAATCCGTGCAAGAGGTCGAGGTCCCGGACCCAGGCGGTGCTGCCCAACTTCGCGGTGATGAGGGCGGAGAGGCGCGGGTTGCTTTTCAACAGCCAGCGACGCGGCGTGATGCCGTTGGTCTTGTTCTGGAACTTTCCGGGGTAGAGTTCGTCGAAAACGGGGAACAGGTCCTTCTTGAGCAGGGCGGTGTGCAGGGCGGCCACGCCGTTGACCGCGTGCGAGCCGGCGACGGAGAGATTGGCCATCCGCACGTGCTTGGTGCCGTTTTCCCCGATGAGGGAGCACACGCTTTTCATACCGTTGTCGCCCGGCCATTTCTGTTCCACGGTCTGCATGAGCCGCTCGTTGAGGCTGTAGATGAGCTGGAGGTGTCGCGGCAGCATGCGCGCAAAAAGCCCCACGCCCCATTGCTCCAGCGCCTCGGGCAGAAGGGTGTGGTTGGTGTAGGCAAAGGTTTGGCAAGTGATGGCCCAGGCCACCGCCCACTCCATGTTCTGCTCATCCACAAGTATGCGCATCAACTCGATGATCGCGATGGCGGGATGCGTGTCGTTGAGCTGCACCGTGACCTTGTCGGCGAAATTGCCCCATGAGTTGGCAGGGTTGCGCAAGTGGCGGCGAATGATGTCGCGCAGCGAGCACGCCACGAAGAAATACTGCTGCATGAGACGCAGCTCCTTGCCACTCTCTGTCTTGTCATTCGGGTAAAGCACCTTGGAGACGGTCTCGCCGATGGCCTTTTCCCGGACGGCCTCGACATAGCCGCCGCGGTTGAACGCCGCGAGATCGAAATCCTCCGTGGACCGCGAGGCCCAGAGCCGGAGGAGATTGACTGTCTTCGTACCATAACCGGCGATTGGGATGTCATGCGGCACGCCGAGGATGGTCTTGGTGTCCACCCAGTGCGGACGGTGGTTGCCGCGGTCATCAAACACGTTTTCGACCCGGCCGAAAAGACGGACTTCCTGCACATACTCCGGGCGCACGACCTCCCACGGGCTGCCGAAAATTATCCAGTTGTCCGGGTGCTCGACCTGGCGGCCGTGCTGGAACACCTGCTTAAAGAGGCCGAACTCGTAATAAATGCCGTAGCCGAGCGCCGGATAGTCGAGCGTGGCAAGCGAATCGAGCAAACACGCGGCGAGGCGGCCGAGACCGCCGTTGCCCAGGCCCATGTCGGCCTCGGCCTCCCGGATTTCATCGAAATCCTGGCCGAGTGACTCGAGTGCGGCCTTGGCGGTGGCGAGCAGACCGGTGGCGAGCAGGTTGTTGCCGAACAGCCGGCCCATGAGGTATTCGAGCGAAAAGTAATATAGGCGGCGGACATTGCCGGCATTGTGTACGCCCTGCGTGGCGATCATGCGCTCATGGATGGTGTCGCGCACCGCCAGCGCGGTGGCCACCCACCAGTCGCGCGGCGTGGCCGAGCCGTCGTGCCGCGCCAGGGTCGAGACTAGATGCCGCTGGATGAGCGAACGGAGGATCACCTCGGGTGCATCGGGATGCGGGCGACCGGGTTTCTTGACGGCCTTGGCGGCCTTGGCTTTCGCGGGCATGAGCGGAGGGAAGGGAATTGAATCACAGACCTTGCCCACCCCGCAGGCAAGGCGGGATTAGCGCTGAAACTTCCGCGCCAGCTCTCCGCGGCTGAGCTCAAAATGCGTGGGCCGGCCCGCCGGACTGGTGTGCGGTTGCGCACAGGCGAAAAGCTGCGCCACCAGCACCAGCGCCTCGGCTTCGTTGACCGCGGGGGGCAATCGCACGGCTTTCTGCGCCGCCAGCCGGGCCAGTTCCTCCCGCGCCAACTCGGTCTTGTTTTCATCCAGCCGGCCCTCGCGCATCAGCCCGATGACATCGCGCAGGAAAATCTCCGCATCCGCGGGCTCCAACCATACCGGCACGGCCTCGATGCGGAAGAAATTCCGGCCGAACTCGGCCACCTCCAGCCCGTGTCGGTGCAAAAACGCCAGCCGGTCGGTCAGCAGCGCGCTGGCAATCGCATCCAGCTCCACCGGCAGCGCGAACAGCAGCCGCTGGCTCGCCACCTCCCGACGGGCAAATTGGGCCCGTATCCGCTCGAACCACACGCACTCGTGCGCCGCGCGCCGGTCGAGCACCACGATGCCGCCCGGCGCTTCGAAGAGCGCATAATCACCATGTGCCGTCCCCAGGAACCGCCAGCCCATCAGCATTGCGGGATTGCGGAGTGCGGATGGCGGCGGGGCTGGTGCCGCCGGTGACGAATCGGGCACGATTGGTGAAGACGACTTGGGGTAGGTCTCCGCGGTGAACGGTATGCGGGTGAACGGCCGGAAAGGCTGCGCCATGATACCCGGGGCGGGCGGTGACGTAATGAATGGCTGGCTAGGCTGGTAGGGCGCGGCGGCGAAGGGACTCGCCGCCCTGCCTTTGGTGTTCATCGACTCGACCACCGGAGCGGGTGCGCCAAATTCCCGCAGGCAATGCAAAACCGCGCGAATGACAAAGCCGCGCACCGCGCCCTCGCTGCGGAAACGCACCTCGCGCTTCGCCGGGTGCACGTTCACGTCCACCGCCGCGGGATCGAGTTCGAGAAACAGCACCGCCACCGGGTAACGCCCCCTGGCGAGCGAAGTCGCATACGACTCGATGACTGCGTAGTTGAGCGTGCGGCTGTCCACCGGCCGGCGGTTGACGAACATGAGCATTTCGTGACGGGTCGCGCGGCTGACGACGGGCTTGCCGATGAGCCCGCTAAGCTGCAACCCGGCCTCGGCGATTTCCACTGGCAGCAGGTCGGCTGCCATCGACCGGCCGAAAATCTCTCCCACCCTCTCCGCCAGCGTGCTACAGACCGGCGACTGGAACAGGACGCGGCCATCCTCGACCAGGGTGAAGGCCGTCTGCGGGCAGGCCAGCGCGTAGAGCCGCACCGTCTGGATGATGTGCGCGGACTCGGTGGCGTCCGTCTTCAGAAACTTGCGGCGGGCCGGTACGGAGTTGAACAGGTGCGAGACGGTGATGCAGGTGCCGGGTGCGACGCCGCACTCGCGCACGTGCACGAGCTTGCCTCCGTTGACCACCACCTCGGTGCCCGCCGCCGCCCCGGCGGGGCGTGTATGCAGTTCAAAGTGCGCCACGCTGGCGATCGACGGCAGCGCCTCGCCGCGAAAGCCGAATGTGCCGAGCCGGTCGAGGTCCGCCGTCTCGACGAGTTTGCTGGTGGCGTGCCGTTCGAGCGAGAGCAGGGCGTCGTCCTTCGTCATGCCGGCGCCATTGTCCTCCACCCGGATGTAGCTGCGTCCGCCGTGGCGGAACTCCACCCCGATGCGCGTTGCCCCGGCGTCGAGCGAGTTTTCCACCAGCTCCTTCACCACCGCTGCCGGGCGTTCAATGACCTCGCCAGCGGCGATCTGGTTGGCGACCCGGTCGGAAAGGATGCGGATGGCGGGCATGGCGGGAAGCCGGTCAGCGTGCAAAAAACCGCGCGGGGCTCGAGCCTCTAGCGCGGGCCGTCCTCCCTCCGGTCGGCCGGCCCTTCGGCCAGGTTGATGAGGTTGGCCACCACCCGGAAGGGCCGCAGCAGCCAGCTGCCGCCCAGCAGCGGCTCGACCGGCCCGGTCTTTACTCCGAGCCGAGGCAACAGCACGATCAGCAGCAGCATGCTGAGGAATACGACGACAAAGAAGGCCTCAAACACCAGCACGTTGACCGAGGGAACCTCGTCCCCGCCTTTCAGGAACAAGCCCCAGATGACCGGGGAAAAACCGCCGAGAAACGCACTCGCCGCGCCGTGGATCGACAGCGACAGCGCACGGTCATGCTCCGGCAGGAGCCGGGCCAGGTAGTCCAGATTGGCCGAGGTCCAGCAGCCCGAGGCGGAGCCGATCAGGAGAAACAGTCCCGGCAGCAACAAATTGGCCACCGAGCCGGTGTGGAGAAACACCAGCCAGCCGACGGCAACCACGGCATACGCCACGAAGGATAGCAGGAAAAACGGCTTGGCCCCGGTCCGGTCCATGCGGGATCGCATGAACCAGTTGGCCCCGACCAACCCGAGAAAGTGCAGCATCGTGAACAGCATGATATGGGACAACTTCAAGCCGGCCGTCGCCTTCAGGTAATAAACGCTGAAGGGCAGGATCGGTGTCGTGGTAACGAACAGCAGCACCGCCAGCCACAGGTAGGTGCGGAACGGACTGGGCATGAGCATGAGCCGCGGTGTGTCGGTCACGATTTTTTCCAGGCTCATCATCATGGGCCGCTCAATGTCCGGCAGCTGGCTCAGCATCCGGAAGGCCATCCCCGCCCCGAAGATGGCGATGAGGTATTGCACCAGAAACGCGCCATACGGCGGCAGCACCACGAACAGCACCGCGGACACGATCAGCGTTCCCACGGCGGCCGTGCCGCTTATCATCTGGTCGGTGGACCAGTAGCGGCCGCGGACGTGCGCCGGCACGAGTACATAGAGCCAGTTGAGCATGGCGGCGGACCCCATCGAGCCGCTGAAACTGTAAAAAAACATCGCTGCCACCATCGCGTAAACCATCCAGGCCGCCGGCGCCGCCGGTGCCATCAGCGCCAGCCCGAGCGGGATGAGCAAAAACAAGCTGCGGGCGCCCCACCCGGCCAAGGTCAGTTTTTTGTAGCCCAGGTGCGGCAGGAACGCCGTGGCCAGCACCTGCACGGGAGTCAGCAGATACGCCCACGAGCAAACCAGGCCGACCTGAAACGAGTCCGCGCCGAGCTGCGCCATGAAAAGCACCAGCGTAGTGCCAGTCGCCACCTGCCAGTTCAACGCGTTGAAGAACGCGAAATACAACCCGTGCCGGTACGGATAGAGCTCGGAATCGTTTTTGAGTGTCGGGATAAACATAGGGCGGGAAAAAACGCGGGGGTGACGCCTTCCCGCGCCCAGTGATTTCTACCCCAGGATTTTCTGCCAGCGCTTGAACTGCCGCGCAACCTGCACCGGGCCGGGCATGCCCGTGCCGGTGCGCCGCGCCATGGCCTTGGCCAGGTCAAATGTCTCGATCCAATCGGGACCAAAGGCGGGGTGCAGCCGGTTCACGACTTCGAACGGCAGCTGATCGAGCAGCATACTGTTCTGCTCGGCCAGCTTGACGACAGCCCCCACGGCATGATGTGCCGCGCGGAAAGCCACGCCCTGGCGCACGAGATAGTCCGCCAAGTCGGTCGCCAGCAGCGCGGGATCGGCCACCGCCATGGCGCACTTGGCGCGATTCACTTTCAGGTCCGCCAGTGCGCCGGCCACCACCTCGAGGCAAAGCGCCGTCTGGTCGTGGCTGTCGAAAACCGGCGGCTTGTCCTCCTGGAGGTCGCGGTTGTAGGTCAGCGGCAGGCCCTTCACCAGCACAAACAGCGTGTGCAGGTTGCCCTGCAGTCGCGCTGACTTGCCGCGCAGCAATTCCATCGCGTCCGGGTTTTTCTTCTGCGGCATTACGCTCGAACCCGTGCAGAATGTATCGGGCAGCTCAACGAACTTAAACTCCTGGCTGGCCCACAGGATCAGGTCCTCCGCCAGGCGGGATAAATGCACGCCGGTCAGCGCGCAGGCCGCGGCGAACTCGATGAACAGGTCGCGGTCGCTCACGGCATCCATGCTGTTCTGCGTCACCCGGGGCCGGCCACGGGCGTCGACAAAACCCAGTGTCTTCGCCGTGAACTCGCGGTCGATGGGCAGTGTCGTGCCAGCGATGGCGCTGGAGCCAAGCGGACACCAGTTGGCGTGGTCGGCAACGGTGGCGAAGCGCCCGGCGTTGCGCTGCAGCATCTCAAGATAGGCAAAAAGGTGGTGGGCCAGAAACACCGGCTGCGCACGTTGCAGGTGCGTGTAGCCGGGGATCAGCACGTCGCGGTTTTTCTCCGCAATCCGGAGAATGGCGCGCTGGGCGCCGGTGATTTTTTCACTGAGCTCGGCGCAAGCCGCCTTGAAATAGAGCCGCATGTCGGTCGCGACCTGGTCATTGCGGCTGCGTGCGGTGTGCAGCTTGGCGGCGGCGGGCACGCGCCTGGTCAGTGCCTGTTCGATGTTCATGTGCACATCCTCAAACTTAAGCTGCCACTTGAATTTGCCCGCCTGGATTTCGCGGAGAATGGCATCGAGGCCGCAGTGGATGGCGTTGTGCTCCTTCCGGGAGATGAGACCGACCCGCGCCAGCATGGTCAAGTGGGCCTTGCTCCCCTGGATGTCAAACGGGGCCAGCCGGTGGTCAAACGACACCGATTCGCTGAAACGCAGCATCAGCTCGGCGGGACCCGCCGAGAATCGTCCACCCCAGGTGACTTGCGCCTGCTTTGCCATGCCGGCCAAGCAACGGCCCGCCGCCACTCTTGGCAACGAGATTTTGGGAGGGACAATCGGGAAGCGCCGATGCGTTCTCCCTCCTTCCGTCATACCCGGTTGCCCTCCCCGCGCCTACTTCCGGTTTGCGTGGGCTAATGGGGATCGCATCGTGACGAGGATGCGACCGTCACGGCTCCTTCTGCTTTCCATGCTTTGCGCCCTCTCCTGCCTGCAGGCGGAAATGCCCCCCCTCCTCACGGGCTGGAACCAAATCAGCGTCGGGCCGATGAAGACCTCGACCTTCGTCGGCAGCGTGACCCTCACCACCGGGGTGCTTGAGCGGCATGGCTCGACGCTGGCCACCACCTATGGCGCCAAGGTCGTTCCGTGGTTCTTCTGGGGCGAGACCGGGAAAATCACCATTACGCTTTCCACCGCGGACCTGGCCAACCTGGCCAAGGGCGAAAAAGCGGAGTTTACCGGCGAAGCGTTCAATCATAAGAAAAAAATCCGCCAGGTCACCGGCCGGGCCGAGCCCGTGGACGCCACCTCGGGCAAATTCAAAGTCCGCATTATGGCGGACGGCGTCGGGCTGATCTTCAACGGCACCTACCGGCTGGGCGGAAGGTAGGGCGGCGAGTCCCTTTTGCCGGGCTGTAGCCTTGGCGAAGGCTGTCCGGCGCGAGGCGCGGAACAGAATCCGCGCCCTACCCTTCCCAATGAAAGGCCACGGGCCGCTCGATGGCTGGATGCAGGCTGTGATGCACCGGGCAGTTGAGCGCCGCTTTTTCCAGCACCCCCTGCGGATCCTTCGACTTCGGAAAAGGCAGCCAGATTTGTGTTGTGAGCCGCACGATGCGGCGCGGCGCGTCCGCGGACATTTCCTTCACCACCTCCCATCGCACCCCGGGAATGTCGAAGCCGAGCTTGGTCTTGGCCGCGATGGCCATCGTGGTGACCATGCACGACGCAAACGACGCCGTGGTCAGGTCGGTCGGCGAAAACGCGAGCCCGCGGCCATGATTGTCTTTCGGCGCGTCCGTCTCGATCACCTTGTCCGATGGGCCGTGCGTGAGCTGGCAGTTAAGTTCGCCTTGGTAGATGCCGGTGCTTTTGACCATGAAAGTAGTTGGCCACAATAAGTCACAAAAAGACACAAAAAATCAGCCAGGCTCAGTCAGCAGGTATTTCTTCACCGAGAGCCCCGGCGCGCCGAAATTTATCAGCAACCCTGTTTTAACCCGTGAGGGATGAAGGCAACCGAGCAGCGGGGCGCCATGCTCATTGGCTATGGCCCGCCCGGCCTTGAGTTCGACCACCGGACAAGTTTCGACAAACCGGTCGCAATAGAAATCACATGGCAGTGTGCTGTCTTCGTCGAAACCTGACAACGGATAGTGTTGGCGCACCTGAACACCCCGCATTAGCAGCCGGTGGACCAGGGCATTTTCGTAGATTTTCTCAACGTGTTCGTGCCGATGATAGCGATGAATTGCATAACTGGTCTCCCGCACCGGCTCGCAGAGCTGGTTGATACGCGCAGATCCCATGGGCTCTCCTATTTGTGGCCCATGTTAGGTTTTAGGTGAATTTCCTAAGTCTCGCTCTCACGTCCGCGCGGAACCGGTCAATGTAGCCGAGGGTGAATTTCTCCACGGAAAGCCTTTCATCTTGCACCAACGGAGTCAGGTCCATCGCCCAGGTGAGTGCTGTGGCTTTGTCCGTGGCATGCGAAATATGAAATGTCGCGTTGGCAAGCCGGCGTCCGGCCGTGGCTAGATCATAGCGCTTGCCGCCCGCGATCTGGGACCGAAAGGCGGCGACGAGTTCCGCCGCGAGCCGGGCGTTCGCCGAGGCGTCGAGCACCTGTTTGTCGGCATCCATCAGCCAGTCGAGGTCGCGCCAGACTTCGCAGCCATACACCTGCCGAGGTCGCTTCGCTTTGGGCAGGGTCCACACCGCCTCCAAGCTGCGCAGGAACACGGCCACGTGGGTGTCGTGTTTGTCGGCGGGGTTGTGGAGATAGACCGTGTGGGCGCAGGCGGCCTGCAAAATTGCGAGCAAATCGGCCTGCACAGCGGCCGACTTGGCACTCTTGACCACCGTGCTGGGGTGGGCGAGCTGCAGTATGGCTGAGTATTTTCCCCTCTTTGCCGCCGCGCGCTGTTCCTCGCGACGGACGGCTTTCATTCGCTCGTTGGTATGATTGGCAAACATGCCGGCCCGCGGGCTGCCGGAGCCATCGGTGACCACCGCGCCGGTAAACCAGCGCTCCGCGGAGCCATGGCATTCCGCGATGCCGTGATAGGCCATGATCTCAATGTCATCCTGATGCGCCGCGATACAAAGGTGGGTAGTCCGAGCCAGCGCCACCTCGACCGGACTGCCGTCCGGCACAAAGACATCCGCGGTTGGCTGGGAAAGCTTCATGAGCAGAAGTTAGCCACGAAAAGTCACAAAAAGACACCAAAAGATCCAAGCCATGCGTCAGCTTCTGCTTTTCGCGCGTTTTTTGCGACTCTTTGTGGCCATCAATTCCTAAGGGTCAGCCATGCGATCTTTTCAGCACGACCTGATTTCGCAAACTCGACCAGCGCGGCCGACAAGCGGACGTCGCCCGTCGCAACCTCGAAGCGGCGCGGCATCCCGTCGAGAAAGCGGGCGATAACCGGCTCGATCTCGCGGCCAAGCACCGACTCATGCGGGCCGGTCATGCCGACGTCGCACATGAAGGCGGTCTGCTTCCGCAGCAGGGAAGCATCCGCCGTGCCCACGTGGGTGTGCGTACCAAGCACGGCGGTGGCGCGGCCATCGAGGTGCCAGCCCAGCGCCTGCTTCTCCGAGGTGGCCTCGGCATGTATCTCGACCAGCGCCCCGTCGAACTTGCCGGCAAGTTTTTGCAGCAACGCGTCGGCGCAAAGAAACGGACACTCCGACTTTGCGCCCATGAAGCTCCGGCCCAGCACGGTGAACACGAGCAGCCGGAAATCGTTTTTCCCGATGATGACGTGATCGCGGCCCGGGCAGGCGGCGGGCAGGTTGGCCGGACGGCAGACGCAGTCGAGCGCGGCGATTTCGCCCGCGAAGCCCTTCTGGTCCCACACGTGGTCGCCGAGCGTGATGGCGTCCACGCCGGCCTCGTGCAACGATTTGCAGATGGCGCCGCTGACGCCGGCGCCCGCCGCGGCGTTCTCCGCATTGGCGACAACAAAATCGATGCCCCGTTCGGCACGCAGCTTCGGCACCAAGGCGCTGACGATCTCGCGCCCGGGTTTGCCGACGATGTCGCCGATGAAGAGGAGTTTCATGGGGTGCCTTTCACCAGGTAGGGGCGGTTACCTTTAACCGCCCTGAGGGCGCTGGGGAGCAAGCGCCCCTACCCGCGTCACCGCGCGAAGAATACTGCGCGAGTTGGAATGCAAAATCACGGTGCGAGGTAGCTGGCGCTCGAGGCGTTGCCCAGAGCGGTCGGACTCAGCCGCGTGGCCTTGCCGGACTCGGTATCAAGCACATAGAGGCTGCGGGTGTTGGCGGCGCGAAAGGTGCAGATAACGTGGCGGCCGTCGGCCAGCCACATCGGCTCGATGGCGTCGGTCGGGGCCTTGGAGACAATCTTGCTGGCCTTGGAGGCCAGATCGAAAACACCGATTTGAAAGCCCCGGCCCACGCCGGCGGTGAACACAATTTTGTCGGGCTCGGCTGTGCTCCAATCGGGCTCGGCGCAGTATTTGGAAATATTGGTCGCGAGGCGCGTCATGGCCCCGCCGCTGGCGGGCATGACATATAACTGGGGACCGCCGGCGGCATCGGACACGAAGAGGACGCGCGAGCCGTCGGGTGACCACACCGGCGAGGCCTCGATGTTCGGGGTGGTGGTCAGGCGGCGGATCTGGCGGCCCTGGGCGTTGCCGACGTAAATCTCCGGATTGCCCTCGCCGGAGAGCACCATGGCGACCCGTGCCCCATCGGGACTGAAGCGGCCGCCGCTGTTGGTGCCCTTGAAACTGGCGAGGAGGGAAATGCGGCGGTTGTTCAGCTCCAGCACATAGATGTCGGGAAAACTGGTGCGGTAGCTGGTGAAAATAATCTTCGAGCCATCGGGCGCCCAGCGCGGGCCGAGAACTTGCTTGCCGTCGGCCGTCCATCGGAGGACGTCGCCGAAGAAGAGGTCGGATGTGTAAACCTCGGACTTGCCAGTCCTTTCCCCCACAAAGGCGAGCCGGCCCGCAAAGAATCCGCTCAGCCCGCTGGTCTTGGTGACTGCGATGTCCGCCGCGCGCAACAAGGCGTTGCGCTGGCTGGTGCCGGAGACGGTCTCGCTGTGCACCGACGTGCCAGCGCTGCCCTTGGTGAGGGTGAGGGCGACCTGGTTCGCGCCGGCCGGGGCGAAGCCCACGGTGTAGGCCCCGCCGCGCGCGACGAGCCGGTAGCGGCCGTGGGTGCTGAAAGCGGTGAGCGCAAGGTTTTGCAACTCGGGCGACGATGAGCTGACAGTGAGTGCAATGACCGAGATGTCGGCCGAGATGTCCACGACGCCGATGTCGCGCTGGGCCAAGAGGGGAGCGGCGAGCGCGAACCCAAGGAGGAAACGAAAAGTGGTCTGCATGAAGGTTGGTCTCTAAGTTGATAAGGGCGAAAGCTCGGGACTGGTTTTTGTTTTACTCCCTGCAGCCTACTCACAAGGTCAAAGCGCCTCGTTTTCCAAGCAATTTTCTCAAGCCCCATGACCACCGACACCATCAAGGAAGCCCTTAAGCAGGTAAAGTATCCCGGATTCAGCCGGGACATCGTCTCGTTTGGGCTGGTGCGCTCGGCGTCATTCGCGGACGGTACCGCCCAGGTCGCGGTGTCCATCACTACTTCGGACCCAAAGGTGCCGACCATGCTCAAGGCCGACATTGAACAGTGCCTGCGCGCCCTGCCCGGGGTGAAAGACGTCATCATTGAGCTCGCTGTCTCCGCCGCCAAGGCCCCGCCCAAGTCCGGTCAGACCGGCCTCGGCAGTGGCAACACGCCCGCCGGGCTGAAGCACTCCGTCGCCATCGCCTCTGGCAAGGGCGGCGTGGGCAAATCCACCTTCGCCGTCAACCTCGCCTGTGCGCTGGCCCAGATCCTCGAAAAACGCGGCCGCCCCGGCCGGGTCGGCTTGATGGACTGCGACATCTACGGCCCTTCCGTGCCCTTGATGATGGGGCTCAACGGCCGGCCCGAGATCGACGGCGAGGCGCTGGTCCCACCCGAGCGCCACGGCGTGAAGGTCATGTCCATGGGCTTCCTCGTGGACGACAACACCCCCGTTGTCTGGCGCGGCCCGATGATCATGAAGACCATCCAGCAATTCGTCCAAAACGTGAAATGGGGCGAGCTCGATGTGCTGCTGGTGGACCTGCCTCCCGGCACGGGTGATGCACAGCTTTCCCTCGTCCAGACCCTGCCGCTCGACGGGGCCATCATTGTCACCACCCCGCAGACCGCTGCAACCAATGTCGCCCGGAAGGGCGGGGTGATGTTCCAGAAGGTCAACGTACCGCTCCTCGGCGTGGCGGAGAACATGAGCTGGTTCGAGGAGGCCAACGGCCAGAAGGTGCCGCTCTTCGGCGAGGGCGGCGGCGCCCTCATCGCCGAGGCGCTCGGCACGACCCTGCTCGGCCAGGTGCCGCTCTACCCCGAGATCCGGGCCGGCGGCGATTGCGGGCTGCCGGTCGTGGTTAATTCGCCCGGCAGCAAACCGGCACAAGTTTTCCGGGAAATCGCCGGGGCACTGCTCGCCAGACTCAAGCTGTAGGGAGGCAAAGGGCCTTGTCATCGCGAGGCCGGCGAAGCCGGCTGTGGCGATCCAGCTAGATGGATTGCTTCGTCGCCCTGGAGGAGGGCTCCTCGCAATGACAGACTGGATAACCACGCGGGTTGACACGGGCGCTGTGTAACGTCTAACGTATTTCAACATGACATTGCAGCCGGGCTCCACTCTGCCGACGATGAAAGTCGCGCGCATTCTCTACTGTCGCTAAAACGAAATCCGCGACCGCCATGACGACCATCACCCAGGAAACCAACGGCGGTAGCCGCGACTTCGTCAAGCAGTCCAGCCTTTACCAGGAATTCCTGGCCGAGCGGGAGGAGATTTTGAAGCATAAGTGGATCGAGTCCGAGCGGGTCGGCTACGACATCGGCTTTGAGCGCGCCCTGCTCGGCTGGATCCGCAAGCACCGCGACAGCTGGCGCGCCACGCGTCGGGCGCAGTTGGCGACCAGCACGGCGTTGGCAGCCGATGCGGCGAAGAAGTAAGAAATCACGGGCGAGATCGCCCGCGCTCCAGAAAGCATGGAGCCAAGGCGACTCCGCCGTGGAATCAGCTGGCCCGGCGTCAAGCGACCGGCCCGACAGATCCCCCAGCAAAAGGCCGGTCCGCGAGGAGCCGGCCTGAATCTTTTTTGTAGGTCGGGCTTTACGCCCGACGTGTCGGGGATAAACCCCGACCTACACCAATCAGCCTTACTTGATCTCCTTGTGGAGGGTGTGGCGCTTCAGCCAGGGGTTATACTTCTTCTTCTCGATGCGCTCGGTGACCGTCTTCTTGTTGCGCTTGGTGAGATAGCGCGAGACGGGTTTGCCCTCTTTGCGGGCTTCGGTGCACTCCAGCGTAACGGTTTCTTGCATGGCTTAAATGGGTTGGAGGCCGGAGCAAAGCCGCGCCCCCACCCCGTGCAACCAAATTATTGGAGGGCCGTTGAGGGCAACGGCCCCAACCTCAGTCGATCCATTTGGCAGGGGCGCTTGCCCTCAAGCGCCCTGCCTCGAGGCGCAGCGGCAAGCTCCAGCCCTACACCGACTTAAACACACAATTCATCTCTTTGTCCCAGCCCCTTGCCCCCACTTCTTCCTACGCACTGACCTTTTTTTCCGTCAGCGGCATCATCACGCCGCGGCGAAAAAGCGTCACCTGGCCGGAGCTCGACGACACCACGAGGGCGATGCAGTCGGCCGCCACCGAGGCCGCCGCCGCTGCCGCATGCCGCGCGCCCAGCCCGCTGGGCAGGGCGTGGTTGTAATCCGACGCCTGGATCAGCGCCCCCGCTGCCTCCACCACTCCGTCGCCGCGGATAATGAACGCACCGTCGATGGAGGAAAATTCCTTGATGGTCTCGTCCATGAAAGGATTTAGGATGTTC
This sequence comes from Lacunisphaera sp., assembly GCA_009695095.1. GTDB lineage: Bacteria > Verrucomicrobiota > Verrucomicrobiia > Opitutales > Opitutaceae > Lacunisphaera. The sequence continues at coordinate 18,331 of SIBQ01000007.1, read as the reverse complement.
CGGTCCTCCTCCTTGTAGCCGTAAAACGGATTGAGCACGAGCGGCTTGGTCAGCGTCGCGAGCTTCTCGCTGTCGCCCACCACGAACAGGCAGCCCACCGGCCGGCCTTCGCGGCCCTCGACCGCCAGCTCGGTGGCCACGGCAATCACGCGCTCAAGCACCTCGGGCTTCACGTCCGCCGGCAACAGGTCGGCGTGGCCGGTGAGCAGCGTCTGGAATTCCTTCTCCACGTCCACGATGACGATGGTGTCGAATTGGTTGCTGCCCGCTAGGCCACCCACACAGCAGATGCGATCGCTAAAGGTGATGAGCCCGCGCGTGACGCCGACGAGCACCGCGCTGCGCAATTGCGCCATGCGTTGGTTGGAAAAAGAGCGCACCTGGATGTTCTCGTCAAAGCGCCCGGGGCGGACGTCTCCCTCGGCCAGGTTGCGGGTGACGAGAATAGTCTTGAGCGAGGTCTCCCATTTCGGCGCCTTGAACCGACCCGCGAATGTGTCGCCGAACACCATCAGGCCGGTGCAACCGCAGCCCGCGGCGATTTTCTCGGACTCGCGCAGGACGACGCGGTTGACACGGTTCGGGGGAGTGGGCGCGACCTTGGGCTTGGCCACCATGCCGCCAAAGCCGGTGAAAAGCCGCTCGTAAAGCACGTCGAGGTCGGGCGCCTGCACGAGGCTGTCCACGAAATCCTGCTCTTTCATCAGCCGGGCGAGCCCGGCGAGCAGCTGCAGGTAGTCCTTCGTCTTCTCGTCGGCGATCAGCATGAAGACGAGGCGCACGGGCTCGTTCTCCAGCGCGCCATCGTAACGGATGCCGTAATGGCTGCGGCCGACGGCGAGGAGGTAGCGACGGCCCATCTTGACGCGCACATGCGGCATCGCGACGCCGAGGCCGAGGTAGGTCGTCATCGTGTTCTCGCGGCGCAGGAGGCCCTTCAGCAGCGCCTCCTTGTGCAGGTCTGGGAAGCGCTCAACGGTCAGGTTGAGCAGCTCGACTAGCGCGCCTTCCATGTCGGCGCTGCCGAGGTCGACGACCCGGTTCCGGGAAATGTATTTGTCGAGCCGCATTGGTTGAAAATTGGTCGGTCGGTAGGGGCCGTTGCCCTCAACAGCCCGGGCGCTTAGGGGCAAGCGCCCCTACCCCTCTTCGCGTCCCTTCGCGTTCTTCGTGGTTGGATTGTTCCGGGCCGGCGTCACTTCTCCCATTCGAGCGCGCCCTTCCTCACCTCGTAGAAGAGGCCGAGCACGAGCATCCCGAGGAAGAACAGCATGGGCGACAGGATCGCGATGTGATGCGCGAGGAAGTCGCGGTAGACGAACGTCCACGGGATGAGGAACACCACCTCGATGTCGAAGAGGATGAAGAGCATCGCAGTGACGTAGAACTTCACCGGGAAGCGCGTATGCGTGCTGCCGTCGGACAGGATGCCGCACTCGTAGGCGGCGTCCTTGATCTTGCTGCCCGCCGCGCGCTGGCCGACCAGGTGGCTCAACGCGATGACGCCGGTCGTGATCACTCCGGCGAGGAGGACCTGCATCAGGATGGGCAGATAGGCGGCGTAACTCATCACCTGATAGAGTTCCCAGCCCGCGCGCCGGTTCAAGTGGAAACTTCTGTGGTTCCCTGATTTGTCATTGTGAGAAGTCCCGCCCGGCGGGACGACGAAGCAATCCATCTGACTGGATCGCCACGGCGCGCTTCGCGCACCTCGCGATGACAAGTCAAATCACGCCAAACCTCCAGCCGCGTGGGCAAAGCCGGTGCGCCTCTAAGTAGTCTATTAAACCACAAACTCTCACCGGCCGTTTGTAGCTTAATAGGCCACAAGCCGGACTGCACCATGATGCGGTGAACCAACCCCCTGAACCGGATTTGGCACAAGCAACGGGCTGGAGCATCTCTCCCCTTATGGCCTACCGGAAGCCACGGCCCCGCGCAGAGTGTCCTACCCGTGGCACGGTGCTGGCTGAGAAATATCGGGCCAAGCTGAACCCCAACCCTGACAATCAACGTATGCCCTTCTGGAGGAGGGCATGCCGCTGATTTATGAGCAGCTAACGAACGGGTGGCAGGTCAGCTTTATGGGGGTTGGACTTTATGTCGATAACCAGCCGTTGCATGTCGGGGGTTAACCCCGACCTACATAACAGCACACCACCGGTGAGTCTCAGGGCTGGCCGTAACTCACCCGCTGCCATAGCACATGGGTGGTGTCGGTCGAGCCGACGCCGAGCTGCCGGGCAAACTCCAGCAGGCGCGAATCATCCTCTGAGATGGGCTGGAAGCCCGTTTTCTTCCGGGCGGCGTTGAGCTTTTCCACCATGAGCGAATCGAGAATGACGGGGTCGGCGCTCATCCACAGGCGAGGCTCCGAGACAGTGTAGAGCGAGTTGAAATACGGGCCGCCGATGAACTGGTAGCGCTGCAGGCTGACTAAGTTGAGCGCCCAGCCCTCGCGCAATTCCGGGATGGCGGCCATCTCAGCTACGGCGGCGGGCGCGGTGGCGGGACTCTTGAAGAAGCGGAAGGTGTTGCTGGCGTTCCAGAGCGTGGCGTTGACCAGCGCGCCGTTGATGCCGAGCACCGAGTGATCGGTGTAAACGGGAAGATTGATCCAGAAGTCGGCGTCGAGGAACAGCGGCGTGGCGAGGAAACTCCGGCGGTCCTCCTCGGTGGTCGTGGTGGCCTTGCCCCCGGCGGCCTGCTCGACGGCGCGCTCGTTGAAGATGGGGTCGAAGCGCGCGGGCAGCGGGCTGTCGTAGAACCAGGCGGCATCGTAGTATTTGCCCGACTCGAGCACATAGACCGGATGGCCGGGAAACGGCAGCTCGCCCGTGGAAAACGACGGCAGGTAGCCGGTCAGCCGCAGGCGCAGGGGGTTGAGGCCGACGAGGAAGATGTTCCCAGGCAGGAAGCCGCGCTTCTCCAGCGCCACGATCAGTCCGCGGACGAGGCCGAACGGCGTGGCGAGGCCCGGGCCGGAGTCCGCATAGATTTTCAGCCCGACCTTCTTTTTGGGACCCGGCGATAGCTTCTTTCCTGTGGTACGCTCGAAGTCTTGAACCAACTGTTCCACGGCATAGCGGTAGTCGGCGTCAGTAAAGTCGGTGAGCCGGTGCTCCCAGACGGCGGCGGACGGTGCCGCGGTGGGCGCGGTGGCAGCGAAGGCAGCGATGCCTGAAAACAGGACGAAACCAAGGGCGGTTTTCAGCAGGAATAAACGCATGGAGGAGGGTCGCTGCGGGTCGGAAAGGACGGGCGCGGAACTTGACAGATCTCAACGGCGGTTAAAAGTTTAATCTGGTGAAGGAATTCAACCGCCACTTTGCCGGATAAGGTAGGGCGCGTTGTTGCATCCATTGTCCTGCCATGTCCGCGGACGAGGTCGCCCGCGCTCCAGCCAGGCGATTCCTGGAGCCACGGCGACCTCGCCGTGGAATCCCCTACGGGCCCCATCGATTTTATGCTCGGCGGCGGCAAGGCACCGGCGTTACACCCATGCTCCCGTGCCTGTCATCAAAGCCAGCAGTCTCCGCGACCTCAAGAACCGCGTGAACATCCACGACGTCGTGGTGCGCGTGGTGGCGCTGAAAAAGGCCGGCGGCAACCGTTTCAAGGGCCTCTGCCCCTTCCACGCCGAAAAGACGCCGTCGTTCAACATCTCGACCGACAAGGGCTTCTTCAAGTGCTTCGGCTGCGGCAAGGCGGGCGACATCATCAAATTCGTGATGGAGACCGAGGGCCTGCAGTTCACCGAGGCGGTTGAGGCCATCGCCCAGCGCTTCGGCGTGACGCTCGAATACGAGGCCGGCTCCGGCGGCCCCTCGCGCGAGACCCGCTCGCTGCGGCAGGAAATCTTCGATATCCACGACCTCGCGGCCGAACACTACCGGCAGGAGTTTCTGGCGAAAACGCCGCACGGCGAATTCATCCGCGACTACTGGACGCAAACCCGCCGCTTCACGCCGGCACTCGGCGAGGAATTCAAGATCGGCTTCGCACCGCCGGAGGATTCCGGGCTCGCCGCGGCGATGCTCACGCGGAAGTTCACCGACGACGCGCTGCGGCAGTGCGGGCTGTTCTTCACCCGCGACGGCGCCGTGCTGACGCTCGGCGCGCTGCGGCCGCGGTTCCGCGGGCGGCTGATGATTCCCATCCGCGACCACCAGGGCCGGGTGGTGGCGTTTACGGCACGCCAGCTCGAGCTGACGCCGGCCGACGACCCGGCGCGCGAGGCGAAATACGTCAACTCGCCTGAGACCCCCATCTTCACCAAGAGCAACCTGCTCTTCAACCTCGATCGCGCCCGCAGCCATGCCGGCGAGGGCCATCCCTTTGTGCTGGTCGAGGGCCAGCTCGACGCGCTGCGCTGCTGGAGCGTCGGCCTGAAGACCGCGATCGCGCCGCAGGGCACGTCGATCACCGAGGGCCAGCTGTCGCTGCTGCGCCGTTACCATTCCGAAGTGGAGTGCTTCTTCGACAGCGACAGCGCCGGGCAGAAGGCTGCGTTGCGTTTTTTGCCGATGGCGCTGAAGGCCGGGCTCGAGGTGCGCTTCTTGATGCTCGCCGGCGCAGAGAAGCTGGATCCCGATTTGCTGTTTTTGGAAAAAGGTCTCGCGGCCTACGAAGAAATGAAACGCGCGGCGCTGCCGGCGATGGCCTTTGCCTGCCATTCGCTGCTGCCCAACCCCGCGAGCGCATCGGCCGAGCTAAAATCCCGCGCCGCCACGGAGCTTTTTGCGATCATTGCGCAAGCCGATTCCGACGTCACGCGCACCTCTTTCCTCAGCGAGATCGCGGGACACCTGCGCGTCGCGCCTGGCGCGCTGGAGAGGGACCTGCGGGCGTTCATGGCGCGGCAAAGCGGCTCGCGCTACGCCAACCCCAACGCGGCGCCGGCGCCCGCCGCGACCCACGCTAATGATTCGCCCGGCAAGGCCACCGAGGCCCACCTGCTTTTTCTCTGCTTGCATCACGAGACCTTGCTGAAGGCGCTGAGCACCCAGTTGCCGCACGAATGGATCGACCAATCTCACACGGCCGGGAGGCTCCTGGACCGCATCCTCGGCGAGGCCGCGCACAACGGCTGGACGGGCCGCGAGCAACTCGACCAACTCCTTGAGACAGAAGAGGAAAAGACGCTGGTGGCCTCCCTGCTATTCGAGGCCGCCGCGGACGATGATTTGAGCAAGATTGCCAACGAGGGATTGAAGTCCTTGCAGCATCGTTTTCTCGAGCCCCAGCTGAGGCAAATAGAACTTGAAATAGCCTCGAAAGGCACAAATGGTGACTCTGACTTACTTTCCCTATTGAAACAGCGCGCAGAAATCACCCGGCTGCTCCTTAATCCGCCCAAGCTTTCGCTGGGTTCCTGAAGTCCGCCGCGCCCCGCTGATCGACTGCAACCCGCCAAGGGCCATATTACTTACGTTATGCCGAGCAGATCCAAGTACGCCGCGTCCGCCAAAAAGTCCCTGAAGGACCATTTGACGGCGAAATCGCACAGCAATGAGCCGGCCAAGGCGCAGCATGAACCGATCATCCGGCTGGCCGCCGTGCCTGGGGCCAAGCCAGCCGAGCCCACGAAGAACACCGCGCCGCTCGCCCTCGCCGCCGACGCCGCCAAGGAATTCAAGGGCAAGGCGCTCGAGAACCTGTCCGGCGACCTGAACGAGAAGATCCGCTACCTCATCCGCCTGTCCAAGGAGCAGGGCTACCTCACGTACGCCGACATCAACGAAGCCCTGCCCGAGTCCGTCGACAACCCCGAGGACATCGAGAACGTCATTTCCATCCTGCAGAACCTCGAGATCGACATCCTCGATCCCGACGAGGTCGACAATTACAAGCAGCGCCAGGAGGAAGCCGAGGAGGAGGAATCGCGCACGTCGAACAACGACATCCTCGACGACCCGGTCCGCATGTATCTCAAGCAGATGGGGCAGGTCCCGCTGCTGACCCGCGAGCAGGAGGTCGAGATTTCCAAGCGCATCGAGACGGCCGAGATCAACGCGCTGGCCGCGCTCTTCGCGCTCGGGCCGGTGGGCAAGCACCTGTCCGACCTCGGCGAGAAGCTCCTGCTCCGCACCGAGCGGTTCGACCGCCTCGTCATCGATAAAAAGATCGAGAGCCGCGAGGTCTACTTCAAGAATCTCCAGAAACTCGTCATGACAACCCGCAGCAACGATGCCATCGCCACCGAGGCGTGGGCCGGCAGCCTGAAGGCCCGCGAGGAAAAGGCCCGCAAGAACGCGCTGATCCGCTTCAAGAAGCGCGACAACGTCCTCCGCTCCGGATACGTCAAATACTACTTCAAGCTGAAAGTCTTCGAGGATTTCCTCCTCGAGCTGCGCCCGAAGATCCACGAGGTCGAGAAGGCCTTCCACGACCTGCACCGCGCGAAGCACCCGAAGTCCAAGAAGGACGCCGCCATCGACGTCCGCTCGGTCAACCTCAAGCTCAAGCATCTCGAGATCGAGATGCGCATCGCGCCGCAAGCGATGCTGGACACGCTGAAGACCGCGCACGGGTTCATCCGCGAGGCCCACCAGGCCAAGACCGAGATGGTCGAGGCCAACCTGCGCCTCGTCATCTCCATCGCGAAGAAATACACTAACCGCGGCCTGTCCTTCCTCGACCTCATCCAGGAGGGCAACATGGGCCTGATGAAGGCCGTCGAGAAATTCGAGTACCGCCGCGGCTACAAGTTCTCCACCTACGCCACGTGGTGGATCCGCCAGGCCATCACCCGCTCCATCGCCGACCAGGCCCGCACCATCCGCATCCCGGTGCACATGATCGAGACCCTCAACAAGGTCATGCAGGTGCAGAAGCAGCTGCTCCAGGAATTCGGCCACGAACCGACGCCCGAGGAGGTCGCCGAGGAGATGAACCTGCCCGTCGAGCGCGTGCAGCAGATCATGAAGATGGCGCAACAGCCCATCTCGCTCCAGTCACCCGTTGGCGACGGAGACGACACCAGCTTCGGCGATTTCATCGAGGACAAGTCCGCGGACAATCCCTACGACATGACCGCCTTCTCGCTCCTCCGCGAAAAGATAATGGACGTGCTCGACTCGCTCACCGAGCGCGAGCGCCGCGTGCTCACGCTGCGCTTCGGCTTGGTGGACGGCTACAGCCGCACGCTCGAGGAGGTCGGCAAGCAGTTCAAGGTCACCCGTGAGCGCATCCGCCAGATCGAGGCCAAGGCGCTCCGCAAGATGCGCCACCCGACGCGTATCCGCCAGCTCCACGGCTTCTTCGACGCCGAGCAGATCGACAATCCGCAGAACCTGCTCAGGAAGCCGCCGCCGATCCCGCCGCAGTTCATCAAGCAGGGCGGCCCGCTCGGTAAGATGCTCTTCCCGCAGAACTGAGGCTGCTTTAGAGCTTTACTCACCCGCCACCCGGACTAACCCTCCCGCCATGTCCCTCCTCCCGTTACCGCTCGGACTGTTCAATCTCGGCACCACCGAGCTGATTATCATTCTGGTCATCATCCTGCTGCTCTTCGGCGGCGCCAAGCTCCCCGCTCTCGCCAAGGGCCTCGGCCAGTCCATCAAGGAATTCAAGAAAGCAGCCAAGGAAGGCGACGACGACAAGGACGAGAAGAAGCCCGACGCCGGGCAGAAACCCGGCAACAACTGAGGCCCCGCCAGCCAGCCCGGTTTTCCACGCGCTCCCCGGAGCGCGATTTTATATTGCAGGGCCGTTGAGGGCAACGGCCCCTACCTCGCCTCGAATCTAGTTGGGAATGGTAGGGGCGGTTGCCCTCAACCGCCCTCCCCTGAGGCCCGGCGACAAGCGCCGACCCTACATTCCCAAACTCACTTCTGCACCGCGGACCTGAACGCCGAGATCTGGTCCGGGCTGCCGAGCACCCGCACGTCGTCCCCCGCGAACAGCTTCACCTCGCCGCCGGGGTTCAGAATGCGCAGCCCGCCGCGGTTGATGCCGGCCACCTGCAGGCCGTAGGTGCGGCTGAGCGTCACCTCGGCCAGGGTGTGGTTGTTCAACTCGCTGCCGGGCGGCAGGGTCACCGCCTCCATCCGCACCTCGTCGAAGTTGGAGGCGCTGGCGGCCCCCGAGGCCTCCTGCAGAAATTCCTTGCCCGCGGCCACCTGCTTCGGGTCGCCCAGCAGCAGCACCTTGTCGCGGGGATAGAGAACCATGTCCGAGGTCGGGTTGCCGACCATCACGCCCTGCCGCTCGACGCCCGCCACGGTGCAGCCGAACTTTGAGCGCAGCGCCAGTTCGCCCAGCGTGCGTCCGCGGCAGTCGGCGAGGTCCGGCAGCACGCAGTCGGTGAGGGCCAGGTTCCACTCGCTGTGCGCCGCCATCCACGGCGCGGTGGTGCCGGTGAATTTCTGGTCCCCCTGCTCGATCATCTCCGACAACTCCACCTCGAGTTTGCTGTGCCAGAAGATCAGCCGGCGCCGGAGCAGGATAAAGCCCACCAGCAGCATGGCCACCAGCGGCAGCCAGCGGGCCATGCCGCTGATGGGCAGGATGGCGCCGAGCCAGAGGAGGAGCAGCAGCCCGGCGACACCCTTCAAGCCGGCCTCGACGACCGGCGCCAGCTTGGCGCCCTTGGGATGCCCCTGCGTGCTGACCTGCGCGTAGAGCAGCGAGAGCGCCGAGATGTTGCGCCAGATGGCGACCAGCGGGGCGAGCGCGATCAGCGCCAGCGCGCTCCAGAAAATCAACTCCGCGCCGCGTGGAAAATTGCTCTGCGCCGGCAGGTAGTCGCTCACCAGCGCGAACACCTGCTCCGAGAACACCAGCAGCCCCGTCACCAGCAGCATCTCCACCCCGATCTGCATGAAACGTTTCTTGCTGAGCTGCCACATGATGTTCTTCCGCTCGCGCTGCTGCATCCGGTCGAGCCAGCGGTGGTAATACCCCTCCCAGTCACCCAGCCACCGCGGTTGCCGCGTCACGACCCAGTTGCTGATCGCCTCCGACCGGCGGGTGAGCAGCGGCCCGACCAAGGTGGTGATGAGCGACACGCCGACGTCCAGCGCCTGGTATTTCGGCGGGATGGCCCCCGCGACGACACCCATCTGGGCGATTATGAAGGAAAATTCACCCTGCGGCGTGACCGACAGACCCACGCGCATGGACTCCCGCATCGAGCTACCGATCAGCATCATGCCGGTCGTGACCGCGATCGGGCGGGCCACCAGCACGAACACGCCGACGCCGAGGATCAGCAGCCAAGAGTCCACCACGGCGCGGAGGTCGATCAGCATGCCGATGGACACAAAGAACACCGCGCTGAACACGTCGCGCATGCCCTCGAAGGCGCGGCCGACCTGCGTCTTGTGCGGAGTTTCCGCCACGATGGCGCCGAGCATGAAGGCGCCGAGCGCGAGCGAGAATCCCGCCCGGTCCGCCAGGAAGGCCAGCACGAACAGCAGCCCCGCCACGACAATAGTTGGCAGTTCCTCGCCGGCGCTGTGGCTCATTTTCTTGAGCAGCCACGGCACGATGAGCATGCCGCCGATGCCCGCCAGGACGATGAAGGCCCCGAGCAGGCCGAGGGTTGTGCCGATGGAGACCTTGGCGCCGCTGATCGACACGAGCGAGTTGAGGACGGCGAGCATCACGATGGCCACGACGTCCTCGAGCACGGCGACCCCCAGGGCTAGCAGGCCGGATTTTTCGTGCATGGCGCCGAGGTCCTGCAGCACCTTGCTGATGATGGCGGAGCTTGAGACTATCAGCATTCCGGCCAGGAAGGCCGTCTCCACCGGGCTGAGCCCGATCGCGACGCCGAGGGCGCGCGTCAGGTTATACATCACGATGGCGTCGGTAAAGGTCGCCAGCACCAGCGAGAGGCCGAGCCGGCGGAGCTTGCGCAGGCTCAAGCCCATGCCGATGGAGAACATCAGGAAGATCAGGCCGACCTGCGCCAGGATCTCGATCCGGGGAATGTCGGTCACCAGCGAGAACGGCGGGGTGTGCGGGCCGATGGCAATTCCGGCCAGCAGATAGCCGACGACAACGGACAACCCCGCCCGGTGGCAGGCCCAGCCCACCAGCCCGGCCACCAGCATGACCACCGCAAGGTCCTTGATGAAATCGATTCCGTGCATGGCGTGTGGAGGCTTAAAGACGCCGGATCCATTCCATCCGCCAAGCCCGCAGCCCATGCCCGCCACCGCTGCCCTGAGCCGGTCGACGGGTGCCCTAACCTGTTTTCCTCAGCGAGTTTGCTTTTGACAATTTCGCCGCCGGGTCGCTTGTATTCCCCAACCCCTGCCACCGCCACCAATGTTCAACCAACTGCTGGGACTTTTCTCCAACGACATCGGCATCGACCTGGGCACGGCCAACACCCTCGTCTATGTGAAAGACAAGGGCATCGTGCTCCGCGAGCCCAGCGTGGTCGCGGTCCACACCAACTCCCGCAAGGTCCTCGCCGTCGGCGAAGAGGCCAAGAAGATGCTCGGCCGCACCCCCGGGAACATCACCGCCATCCGCCCGATGAAGGACGGCGTTATCGCCGATTTCGACATCACCGAGGCGATGCTCCGCTATTTCATCAAGAAGGTGCACAACAATTCCAAGGTCGTGTCGCCCCGTGTCGTCGTCGCCATCCCGAGCGGCATCACCGAGGTCGAGAAGCGCGCCGTAAAGGAGTCCGCCACGCACGCCGGCGCCCGCGAGGTCATCACCATCCTCGAGCCCATGGCCGCCGCGCTCGGCGTCGGCCTGCCCGTTGACGAGCCCGCCGCCAACATGATCGTGGACATCGGTGGCGGCACCACGGAGATCGCCATCATTTCGCTGCACGGCATCGTGTTTTCCAAGTCCATCCGCGTCGCCGGCGACGAGATCGACCTCGCCATCATCAATTACATGAAGCGGGCCTACAACCTCCTCATTGGCGAGCGCACGTCGGAGGAAATCAAGGTCACCATCGGCTCCGCCTACCCGCTCGTGACCGAGCTGGCGATGGAGGTCAAGGGCCGCGACTCGGTCGCCGGCCTGCCCAAGACCATCCACATCACCTCCCAGGAAATCCGCGAGGCCGTTGGCGACACCGTCGGCGCCATCGTCGAGGCCGTCCGGGCCGCACTCGAGCGCTGCCCGCCCGAGCTCTCCGCCGACCTGGTGGACCGCGGCTTTGTCATGGCCGGCGGCGGCTCGCTCCTCCGAGGCATCGACAAGCTCCTTTCCGAAAAGACCGGCCTGCCCGTCATCGTCGCCGACGACCCGCTCTCCGCCGTGGCCAACGGCACGGGGGTGTTTCTCAACAATATCGACGAGCTCTACCGGACCGCCGCGGACTTCTGAGGCCGGGGCGCTTGCCCCAAGCGCCTCCGGGTGGTCAAGGGTAACCAACCCGGCCGAAATATTTCACCGCCGTGCTCCCGAAACGCTTCGACCAGGCCCGCCCCTTCGCCACACTGGGCTTTGTGCTGCTTGGGTGGCTGTTTGTGCCGCTAGTGCTGAAGACCTTCACGCGCGCGACCTTCTTCGAGATCCAGGCCCCGCTGACCGTCGCGGACTCCTTCGTGCGGGACCTGCAGACCTTCTGGTCGAACCGCCTGCACTCTAAGGACGAGCTGCTGAAGGCCGGCCAGCAGGTGGCCGGGCTCGCCGCCCAATACGATTTCAGCGTGCAGCAGAACGAGCAGTTGCAGGCGGAGATCCTCCGGCTGGAAAACCTGCTGAAGCTGCCCTCGATGCCGGCGTTTCGCTACGAGCCGGCGCGCGTGGCCCGGCGCGACTTTTCTGGCTGGTGGCAGCGCATGATCATCCGCAAGGGCGCAAACTACGGCATCACGACCGGCGCGCCGGTCGTGTTTGCCGGAGGCGTCGCGGGCCGCGTGACCGAGGTTTACCGTTATACGGCTGTCGTCGACCTCATCACCAGCCCCACCTTCCGGCTTGCCGCCAGTGTGGCCGGCGACAGCCGGCCCATCAGCTACCAGGGCGGCCTGAACAATTCCTTCAAGTCCCCGCGGGGCACCGTGGAATTTGTGCCGCTCGACATCTACGCCACCCGCGGCGTGACCAAGCGCCTCGTGACCTCCGGGCTCGGCGGCGTTTTTCCCCCGGGACTTTCCCTCGGAGAAATTTCCAGCCTCGAGCTCAGCCCCGACGGCTTGTTCAAGTATGGCGAGGTCTCGCTCGACGAGCGCCTTGGCTCCCTGACCGAAGTCACCGTGCTCGTGCCGTTGAATCCGGAGGAATTTTGAGTATGTCGCCGGCAATATGGCTCGCCTCCTTGTTCCGGGCCGTTGAGGGCAACGGCTCCTACCTCAAGCCAAACGCGCGTTGCTTGCCGACGGCAGGGGGCGTTGCCCCCAACCGCCCTTTGTCTTCACCCCGCCATGCGTAAACACGATCCCCGATGGCTTCTCGTTTTTCTGGCCAACCTGGTGCTCTGGTGGCTGGCCGGCCTCGCCAACCACTATCTCGCGAACTCCGCGCTGCATCTTTACCTCAGCGGACTCTTTGTCGTTTACGCGTCGCTGAGGCTCGACCGGATGCATGGTCTCATCGCCATCGTGCTGACCGGGCTGCTAGTGGACGCCGCGGAGCCCGTGCCGTTCGGGACAAACCTGCTGCTGATCGGGCTCGTCCACGCCACGCTGCTCTACGGCCGCCAGCGATTTCCCCGCGAGGGCGCGGTGTTTGGCATCGTGGTGGCGTTGTTTTCCAACCTTTTCCTCTTCATCGCGCTCTCCTTTCTGCTGGTGGGGGCCAATCCCCGGCCGGCCGACGCCTGGTTGCGCCTCATTGTCGACCTGCTTGTTTCGCAACTGGTGCTCGTGTTCATCACCCCGTGGTTTCTGGCCCTGCAGGATCGGGCCATGGCGCTGGTGCAGATCCATCCCGAGACCGGCCGGCGCGCGACGCTTTGAGGGCAGTCCGTATGTTTTTCTCCGACACACCCCGCCCTTGCGGGCACCCCTCTCCCGAGGGGATTTTCGTCAGTGCGTATGACCGGTCCCCTCCATCAAGAGGGGTGGCGCGTAGTGCCGGGGTGTGTAACTTGTCGTCGTGAGCAGGCTCATCGAAACCCACCGCGCCCGCAATCCGCGCCTGCTGCTCTTCCATGCGTTTGTCGTCGGGCTGGTGTTGATGCTGCTGGGCAAGCTCACCTACCTGCAGTTCTGGCAGACCACGCTCTACAGCGAAAAGGCCCGCGTGCAGAATCAGCGCCGGGTCATCGTGCCCGGCCCGCGCGGCAACATTTATGACCGCGACGGCAATGTGCTCGTCGGCAACCGCCCGCGTTTTTCCGTCGTGCTCAACCTGGCCGAGCTGCGCAGCGAATTCAAAGCCGAATACAAGAAGATCGAGGCGAATTACGCCAAGGTGGCACCCGGTGACCGACCAAACGATAACCAGATGGCGCGCATCGCCCGTGCGAGCGTGGCCCAGCACTACCTCGACCAGCTCAACTTCATCCTCAACCGACACGCTACCGTGCGGACCGCCGATCTCAACCGGCACGTGAACCAGACCCTGCTGCTGCCTTACGTGCTGCTCGACGATCTCGCGCCCGAGGAATACGCCCGGCTCATCGAGCGCCTGCAGGTCACCTCCCCCCTGCAGGTTTACACCTCCAGCACCCGCTACTATCCCTACAACGCCGCCGCCGCCCACACCCTCGGCTATACCGGCGTGAACAATGACCCCGAGGTGGAGGATTTCGAGGGCGAGGACCTGCTGACCTTCAAGATGAAGGGCTTGTTCGGCCGCGGCGGCCTCGAGAAAATATTCGACGAGCAGTTGCAGGGAGAAACCGGCGGCGCAATCTACCTCGTCGATCCCGCCGGCTACAAAGTCAACTCGCGCGACCTGCCTCACCGCCTCCCCGTCCAGGGCCACAATATCTTTACCAGCCTCGACATCGACCTGCAGCAGGCGGCCGAGAAGGCCATGGAGGGCCGCATGGGCGCCGCCGTCGCGCTCGACATCCAGACCGGCGAGGTGCTCGTGCTCGCCTCCAGGCCTGACTACGATCCCAACACCCGCGTGCCCAACCTCGCGCCGGAACAGGATGTCGAAAAATCCGGCGTCTGGCTCAACCGCGCCATCCAGGGCCAGTATCCACCCGGCTCCACCTTCAAGATCATCACCGCCATTGCCGGCCTGCGCGCCGGTTCCATCGAGCCGGCTAGCTCCACGTCCGACTGCCCCGGCTACCTCATGGTCGGCAACCGCCGCTTCCCCTGCCATCTCCATTCCGGCCACGGCAGGCGCGACCTTGTCGGGGCCCTGCGCGATTCCTGCAATGTATTTTTCTTCAAATACGGCCTCGAGACCGGGCCCGAGCTGATCGCCGCCGAGGCGCGGCGGTTCGGCTACGGGCATCCCACGGGCATTGAGCTCCCCTTCGAATTCAGCCGCCCACGCGTGGCCGACCCGGCCTGGAAAAAGCTGCACAGCCTGGATAAAACTTGGTTTCCCGGCGACACCGCCAACATCGCCATCGGTCAGGGCGACACGCTTATCACGCCCCTCCAAGCGGCCTGCATGGTCGCCTCCCTCGCCCGCGGCGAGATCGAGACCAAACCCACCCTCCTGCATGTCGCCAACCGCGCACCGCAACGCACCGCCCCCATCGGCCTCCCGCCCCGGGACTACGCCGCCATCCTGCAGGGCATGGCGCAGTGCTACGCGGTCGGCACGGGGCGCTTCGCCCGCGTGGAGGGCCTGAGCGGCGCGGCCAAGTCCGGCACCGCCCAGAAGGGCCGCATCGATCTCGCCTGGCTGGTGGCTTTTGCCCCGCTGGAGAATCCGCAGATCGCCGTCGCAGTCGTGCTCGAGGGCGCGCTGGATGACGATAACTTTGGCGGCGGCACCTACGCCGCGCCGGTGGTCAAGGCCATCCTCGAGGCGTGGCAGACGAAGAGCGAACGCCCGCCGGTCAAGCCGGTGAACTTCAAGGTGAACTGAGGATAAATCAGTCCGCACCAGGTAGGGCGCGGACTCCGCTCCGCGCCGAATCCCATGCCTCATCGCACCAAACTCGCGCACATCCCGCCAGGTTGGGTAAAGGGGATTCCCGTATTTTTCATTACCATTTGCCTGGCCCAACGAGGAAAGAACCGGCTATGCCATCCATCTGTGGCTGATGCGGTCTTTAAAGCCGGGTTTCCCCCTCTGAGAAATTCTCGCTAGAGGTAAGGTTGCGAACCGATACGAACGCTCAGGAACAGAATGATTGCTGAGAGTGGCAATGAAATGGCAATGGCTTCATTTCACTCGGCGAATTTACGTCCTGTTTTGATGTATGCTAACTAATCATGGGCACTTTGTGCGCAGACCTCGCGAATCGTATCGCCACGACCCCACCACCCCTTCCCTCCAAGCCAGGCTATTCCCTAAATCCAGTTTCCTATCGATGATAAGCCCAGAGATATAGGGAAGCCCTTTACTCTGATTTTCTGGGAACCCCGACACCCATTTCATACCAGCCGCCCCACTGGTCGGTATCAATGCCGGCATCGCGTGAATAACCGAATCAGGGCGTGGGTGAATACCCGGCTCTGGAGGCATCTCAACTCGGCCATGGCCTTATTCTATAAACATTTCTCCTAAGGCCTAAATAATTCTCTCCCTAGGGAGAGCTATTCCCTCAATAGTGGACCGCGATAGGTAAAGTGTTTGATTTTTCTTCTTTTGAGATTTCCTCACAGTGTAGGTCAAATAAGCAAATGAGAGCAAACTTCAATTGACAAACCCTATCCCCGCAGACCGATAATCCAGTTTCCTATCGGTAAGCAAAATTCAGACCCTCCATTCCCATCCGTGCCCCGCTCGATTAACGTGCGTTCATGAATTCCACCGCCCTTCCCGCCGGCAAGATCAAGTCCATCAGCATCACTGACGCACAGTGGAGCCAGTACGAGGATTTGGGCTACCTCAATCTCGGAAAACTCGTGAACGCCGCGGGTCTCGGGGAACTCCAGCGGCGGATTGACGACATCATGCAGGGCAAGGCGTCCGCAGACTACGGTCGCATGCTGATGCAACTCGACGGCGACACGGGCAAATACGAGGACGCCGGCGAGCAGACGAAGGGCTTCAAAGGCGCGACACCGAACTACCGCAAAATCCAGGACCTTGAATTCGATCCTTTGTTCCTGTCCTACATGCAGGAGCCGATGTATCGTGAAATTTGCGCCCGTGTTTACGGGAAAGAGGCGGAGATATCCGCTTCCCGCGCGATGTTCTTCAACAAGCCCGCGCATAAAGGCACATGGCTTCCATGGCATCAGGACCGCTGGAGTGCGCTCAGTCTCGATCCGCTCCTCACGGTCTGGACCGCCCTCGATCCCGCGACGGAGGCCAACGGTTGCGTACAAGTCATTCCGGGAAGCCACAAACTGGGCATCATCAATCCCGACCATCACTCGGGTTTCCTGACGAAGGAAATGGCGGAGCAACATTGCAAGCCCGAGAAGGCAATCAAGCTGGAATTGAAAGCCGGCGAAGTCAGCCTCCTCCACAACTGGCTCCTGCACGCGAGCGACGTGAATCGTTCCGACACATCAAGGCGAGCCTTCAGCGTCTGCTACATGGACGCCCGCACCCGCGACACAAAAACCGGAATCACCTACTCCAAAATCTTCGGCAAAGAAGCCCTCACCCCGGAATCCGTCCGCCGCTGAAGATGCAGCCGCGTTCGCCAGAACGCGTGCTCGGAATGGACAAATCAACGCCCGGGCATAATCTCCAGCAACTCACCCAGACTCCGGATCATCCCCTCCTTCTTTGCCGCATCCTTCCGACGCAACACCAGCACGCAGTGCCATCCCGCGCTTCGCACTCCACTCACGTCGTGATGCAGACTGTCGCCAGCGTACAAAATTTCGCCGGGTGTTAAACCGCCGAACCGCAGGGTTCGGGGGGTACGACGTAGTAATCCCGCCCACGGCGTGAGAGCGAAGATGGGGCGCGCGGAGCGCGAGTGCGCAGCACCTGCCCCCCTGCGGCAGCCAATCCCTCCCCTCCACTATCGTCCCATCTGTGCCGTTGACCTGAATAGGTAACTTAGCAATTACGGTGATTCGCTAGGAAGGGTGGCAGAGTGGTCTATCGCGGATGTCTTGAAAACATCTGAACCGCAAGGTTCCGGGGGTTCGAATCCCTCCCCTTCCGCCACTTCACCAATCAGTGGGTTACATGATTACTCACGATAGTTACAACGCCCAGTTACAACAGTGACACGGAAGTTTATCGAGTTTCCCGTTGCTAAACGCACTATGGGGGGCGGGGGGGTGGCCCATTCCGGCGGAGCCGCGAACGCGACGAATCACCAACCGCAAAATTTTTCGCAAAAGGCGCGACGACGTCCTGGGAAGCGGCAGGAACTGGTTGCTGTAGGGGCTAGACAGGCACGAGCCGGCCTATGATAGGATTCATCCACAGCGTCCTTTAATTTTTTAAAAAATGGGGCAAAGGCGGCGCTGCTTGGAATCCATTCCCCTCGCTGCGGTCGGCCTCCGGCCTCCCTCCGTCGGGACAGCGCAAACCCAACCCACCACATCAACCCATAACAGGCGCCCAGACTAACCCTCCGGGTGGCTCGAAAAGTTGAGGCCGGTCACGGCCCATGCCAATTGGCCGGTCCAGCTTCCGCTGAACGATCTGGTTTCTGAGGTAGGTCGTAATGTAAAGATGGTGTTGGATGATGCCCCGATACATATCTACAAGGTAGAGTGCGCCATCCGGGCCGTTGTAGAGATTAACCGGGCGGAAACGTTCGTCACTGGAAGAAAGAAATTCGCTACCAGTATAAATACTTTCCCCCTCCAAACCCCCGTTGGCAGTTGGCCCCAATACGAGTCGCTTAACCAGATTTGCGGCAGGCTCACAAAAGAAGGCGTCCCCGTAAAATTCATCGGGAAATAGATCTCCGCGATAGATCAGTGGGCCACAAGCAGCTGTTACTTCCTTCAACGTGCCGTCTGCCCTTAGTTCGCGGTAGCCTCGATTGATTCCCGGAGTGAGTCGGCTCGGCCAAAGGGGGGTATTCCGTTTTTTAGCTACTTCATAGTTGCTCGAAGTCGGCCGGGGAATGGACGGATTGCGCAATAATTTGTTGCCAGGGAAAAGATCGGCCAGCAGTGGAGAGCTGGCGGTATTATAATACAAGCGGCCTCGATCATCCTGAGTGATGCCCCATTGGCCACGGAGCGGCGTGGAGTTGACCTGCCCCCCGTCGCTGGAAGGTTAAAATGAGAGTCTCAGATGGATGAGGGGAGGTTGTGGGTTGATGGTTACGACTGCAAGTGAAGGGTTGGGCTGGGCCAAGGGGCCCCCATGGGGGCCCGCGATTTTTTGCGCGGCAAACTCG